>NZ_CP015118.1:3656054-3960726 GCF_002116905.1 Piscinibacter gummiphilus | reverse complement strand
CGGCTGCTGGACCCTGCTGCCCGCGAGCCGCTGATCGAGCGCCGCATCGTCGACGCCTCCGGGCGCGAACGCTGGTTCCGCGCCGCGCGGCGCCTGATCACCGATGGCGACGGCGAACCCCGCCTCGTCAGCGTCCTGCAGGACAGCACTGCGGAACACGTCGCCCGCCACCGCGCCGACCTGTCCGTGCGCGAACTCGACGACTGGTTCGACCTGAGCCCGGTGGCGATGGTGCTGTTCGACGAACACGGGCTGGTCGTGCGCACCAACCCCGCGTTCGAGGCCCTCGCCGGCCAAGTGCCGGTCGTGATGGCCGAGGCCGATCCGCAGATGCAGCAGCTGCTCGCGTGGGCGGACGGCCAGCCGTCGCCCGCGCTGCGCCCGGGCGCAGCGCCGGTCGAGTCGCTCGCGTGGTTCCCGCAGCCGGACGGCAGCGTGGTGCGGCTGCGCTCGCTCGTCCGCTGCTACCTGAGCGCCGGTGGCCAGCGCCGCTACATGGCGGTGGTGGAGGACCACAGCGCGGAGGAGGAGCGCGACCTCGCCCAGGTGCAACTCGGCGCGCTGATGGACACCGCGGGCGTCGGCCTGGCGACCTACGACGAGGCGGCCGGCTGGGTGCAGCACGGCAGCGCGTTCGGCGGGGCCCCGGACGGGACGGACGAGGGTGGGGCGGTGCTGTCGGCGGCCGCCCTGCAGTCCATCCGCCGCGAGGTGGTGCTGCCCGATTCGCTGCCCGAGTACGACCGGCTGCAGCAGGCGCTGCGCCACGCCGAGCGCGCCGAGGTGCGCTACGCCATCCGCCATCCCGAACTGGGCCAGCGCTGGCTGCTCACGCGGGTGGCGCCGGCGCGGTTGGCGTCGGGCAAGCAGACCCTGTCCGTCGTCACGCTCGACGTGACGGACCAGCAGCAGTCGCACCAGCGCAGCGAACTGCTGCTGCGCGAGATGACCACCATCCTCGAGAGCACCACGGTGGGCATCGCCTACCTGCGCGGCAACCGGCTGGTGCGGTGCAACCGCCGCTTCGAGGCGCTGCTCGGCTTCCGGCCGGGCGAGACGCTGGGCAGCGGGCTGCAGGAACTCTTCTCCGGACGGCCCGAGTCGGGCCGCTGGATCGACGGCATCGCCCAGGCGGTGGCCGACGGCGAGGCCTTCGAGACCGAGGTGCCGGTGGACCTGCCGGGACGCCCCGGCCAGTGGTGCGCGCTGACCGTGCGCCGCGTGGGCGGCACCGAGGCCGCGCCCGAGGTGATCGCGGTGCTCAACGACATCACGCGCCTCAAGGCCCAGCAGCTCGAACTCGAGGCGCTGGCGCGGGACCGCGAGCTGATGTTCAGCGTGTCCGACGTGGGCATCGCCTTCGTGCGCGGCGACCGCATCCAGCGCGCCAACGAGGCGCTCAGCCGCCTGACCGGCTACGAGCCGACGCAGCTCGGGCTCGCGCCGCTGTCCGAACTCTTCGTCAACGCCCACGAGTACCGGCGGCTCAAGCAGCTCTCCGAACACGGGCTTCAACAGGCCGGCCGCTGGAGCGGTGAACATCCGCTGCGCCGGCGCGACGGCTCGCTCGTGTGGGTTCAGGCGAGCCAGCGCCTCGTGACCGACGGTGACCCGGCGGGCGGCTTCATCGCATCGTACGTCAACGTCGACGACCGGCACCGCGCCCAGCAGGCCGTGGGCCTGCAGGCCGAGCGCACGCGGGCCATTCTCGACTCGGTGCTGGTGGGCATCGTCACCGTCGGCCCGTCGGGGATCGAGTGGATGAACCGCTCGGCCCGCCGCATGTTCGGCGGCGACCTGGCGGACTTCGTCAACCAGTCCATCAGCACGGTGGCCACGCCCGACCCCGACCATCCGTTCCGCCGTGCCCAGTACCTCAACGAGCTGGTCGAGGGCCAGGCCGAGACCTTCGAGTGCCGCGTCAAGGCGCGTGACGGCCGCGAGTTCTGGGTGGTGGGCAACGCCGTGGCCACGGGGCGCGAGAGCACCGGCCGGCAGCTGACCTACGCGCTGCTCGACATCGAACGGCGCCGCCAGGCCGAGGCCCGCACCGCCCAGGCGCAGTCGTCGCTGCAGCGCATCATCGAGACCGCGCCGCTCGCCATCACGCTGTTCGACGCCCACACGCTGCGCATCCTCGAGGTCAACGAGGTGGCCGCGCGCAGCGCCGAGCTGGTGCCGCACCAGATGATCGGCCGCTCGCCGGAGGACATCTTCCCGCCGGACGTGGCCGCCGCGCGACGCGACGACATGGGGCAGGCGCTCGTGTCCCTCAACGTGATGCAACGCGAGTACCGCGTGACCACGCTCGGCGAGACGCGCCTGTGGGACGCCCGCTACCTGCCGCTGGCCGCGCCCGGCCAGGCGCCCGACCAGCTGCTGCTGGTGGCCACCGACGTGACCGAGCAGCGCGCCGCCCAGGAGGCCCGCTTCGAGGCCGCCATCGCGCAGCGCGAGATGCTGGTGAAGGAAGTGCACCACCGCATCAAGAACAACCTGCAGGGTGTGGCCGGGCTGCTCCAGCAGATCGGCGCCCGCAAGCCCGAGATGGCCGACGCGATGGCCGAGGTGGGCGGGCAGGTGCAGGCCATCGCGCAGGTGTACGGATTGCAGGTCGGCGTGTCCGGACCGCTGCGGCTGCGCAGCGTGCTGGAGGCCATCACCGGGTCGGTGCAGCGCACCTTCGGCCGCACGATCACGCTGAAGGTGGACGGCCCGTCGCCCGAGGCCTGGGGACTGCCGGAGGCCGAGTCCATTCCGATCGCACTGACCCTGAACGAGCTGCTGACCAATGCCATCAAGCACAGCGCGGCCATCGACGCCACCTCGGAAGTGGCCTGCCGGCTGACGAGCGGGCAGGGCAGCGTGCAGATCGTGATCGCCAACCTCGGGCGGCTGCCGGAGGGCTTCAACCTGGCCCGGTACCCCGGCGGGGTGTCGGGACTGGGGCTGATCCGTGCACTATTGCCGCGACGCAGCGCCAGCCTGACCGTGGCGCAGGAGGACAATCGGGTGGTGGCGACCGTGACCATCGTGCCGCCGGGCGTGACGCGCCTGGAAGGCGCGGCATGACGCGGGGCGCACACACCTTGAGACCCCTGGGGCGGGCCATCCGGGCCACAATGCCGGGGTGCTGCCTTCCCATTCCTTCCTCGCCGAGAATGCTTCCGTGAGCCCCAAAGGCAAGATCCTCGTGGTCGACGATGACCGGCTCGTGCTGGCCACGCTCACGCACGGCCTTTCGCAAGCGGGGTATGAAATCCTCGACGCCGACAACGGCGACGACGCCATCCTTCTCGCGCGCCAGCACCGTCCCGACCTGGCGCTGCTCGACATCCGCATGGAAGGCATGAGTGGCTTCGACGTGGCCGAGTACCTGCGCGACTACTGCCAGATGCCCTTCATGTTCCTCTCGGCCTTCGCCGACGAGGCCACCGTGAACCAGGTCAAGGCGCTCGGCGCCGTGGCCTACCTCGTGAAGCCGCTCGACGTGCGCGAGATCGTGCCGGTGGTCGAGGCCGCCTTCACGAAGATCGGCGGGCGCGCGGCACCCGCGGCCCCCGAGAAGCCGGCAGCGCCGTCCGATGCCGACGTGCTGGCCCAGGCCGTGCCCATGGCGGTGGGGGTGCTGATGCACCGCTATTCGCTGTCGCGCAAGGTGGCGTACGAGCGGTTGCAGCGGTTGGCGGTGGCGGATGGGCGCTCCATCCAGGAACAGGCCGAGCGCCTGCTGCAGGCGGTCGAGCTTCTGAGCAGCTGAACGACGCGGGGCGAGCGAAGCGATGCCCCGAAGTGCGGACGCGAAAGCGGAGAGGCGCGCGTAGCGGCGCCGACCCTTCAAGCCACACGCGAGCCCGGGTCTCCCGGGCGACCCGTGGCGCCCCTCGGGGGCAGGAGCGCAAGCGACTGGGGGGCCAACATCAAATCCAGAACTGGAATCGGGCGCCGCGGTCCACTTCCGCTTCCGCCCAGATGTCCCCGCCATGCCGGCGCACGATGCGCCGCACCGACGCCAGGCCGATCCCGGTGCCCTGGAAGTCATTGGCACTGTGCAGCCGCTGGAACACCCCGAACAGCCGGTCGGCGAAGCGCATGTCGAACCCGGCCCCGTTGTCACGCACCGTGATGGCCGGGCGGCCCTCGTGTTCGCTGCGTTCCATCCAGATGCGCCCCACGCGGCATTTGCCGGTGTACTTCCACGCGTTGCCGAGCAGGTTCTCGAGCACCACGCGCAGCAGCGTGGCATCGCCGTGGCACTGCAGGCCGGGCTCGATGTGCACCTCGACGTCGCGGTCGGGCGACTGGCGGCGCAGGTCGTCGATGATGTAGCCGGCCAGCATCGACATGTTCACCGGCTGGCGCGAGAGGGGCCGCGACGACAGCTGCGACAGCGCGAGCAGCGAGTCGATCATGCTGTTCATGCGCGCGGCGGCGCCCAGCACGCGGTCGAGGTGGTCGTTGCCCACGCGGTCGAGGGCGTGGCCGTAGTCTTCCTTGACGATCTTCGTGAAGCCCTCGACCACGCGGATGGGCGCACGCAGGTCGTGCGAGACGGTGTAGCTGAACGACTCCGAATCGTCCGACGGCGGCTCCACCGGGGCCGGGGCGGAAGCGCGCTGGAACACGAGCAGCACTTCCTCGGGCAACCCGGGCTGGGCGCAGGGGATGCGGTGCACGCGCAGGTTCCAGCCCTCGGGCGCGTCGACGGGCGTGTCGGGCGGCCGGGCGACGGCCTGTTCCAGCACGGGCTTGAGCGCGCCGGGCACGCCCTTGAGCACGTCGTCCCAGTCGGGTTCGCGTTCGGGCGGCGGCGGCAGGATCCACGCCTGGCTCGCCGGGTTGTGCTTCAGGAGCCGCGGCGGCTGGCCGCGGGTGGGCAACGCGACGCGAAGCACGGGGGAGGGCAGGGCCATCAGCACGTCGGTCAGCAGCGAGGTCACGCCGTCGTTGACTGAGCGCGCGGTGCCGACGTAGCCGGCGAACTGGCCCGACGGATCGAGCAACGGCTGGGCATGCAGCAGGTACGACGCGGCCTGTGCGGCGGCGCCCGGGGCGAGGTTCACACGGTAGCCCTGCATCGGCGCCTGCAGGTCGAGGCGGGACTGCAGCGAGGCCATCGTCGACCCGCCGGCGAAGAGGTCGGTCAGCCTGGCACCCAGGCGCAGCGCCGGGCCGTGGGCCGAGGGCAGTGCGGGCGCGCGCCATTCGACGAGGCGGTGCTGGGCGTCGCTGCGCCACTGCCACACGTCGAGCACGCCGCGCATCGCGTGCTGCTCGGCGCGGCTGCGCTGCAGGTCGTCGGCGAGGGCGGCCGTGCGCCGGTGGGCGCGCAGGCCCCACAGCAGGAGCGCGAGGGCGAGCACGAGGGCCAGCAGCGCGACGAGGGGTGCGACCGACGGCGAGGGGGCCGGGGCGGACTGCGCGTGGACCGAACCGCACGCCAACACCAAGGCCGTCGCGGCGCCCGCCAGCCGCAGCGGGCTGGCGCGTGGTACCGCAGGAGGCAGCGAGGCGCGAGTCATCGAATCGATTGTAAGTACCTGCTGCACACCTTCGATGGCCGCGGGCGTGACGTTGGACTCAAGTTTTCGTGCGTACGACCGAATACAGTACGAAGAACGCGTCCCAGGCGCGCCCGGGCCACCATCGAATCCCCCGTCCAGAGTCCCCGATGTCCGAATCCCCGTTCCGAACCGTCGAGGACGATGCCAGCCGGTGGCTGGCGCTGTTGCATGACGTGGTGCGTGCCGCTGCCCGCCTCACCGACCCGGGCGAACTGCTGGGCGAGGCGGGACGGCTGCTGGTGCAGCACCTGCCGGCGCGGCACGTCCGTGTGCTGCGCGTGCGCCGGTTCGAGGCCGACCGCATCGACTGCCTCGACTTCGCGGCCGATCCCGCCGACCCGGCGTCCGCCGAGTGCCAGCCGCTCGACCGCCGCAGCGCGGCCGGCCGTGCGCTCTGCGACCTGAAGATCGTGACCGAATCCGAGGGCGAGGGCCGCCACGTGCTGCACCTGCCCGTGGCCCACCACGGGCACGCGATGGCGGTCCTGGTGGTGTCGGGTGTCGCGCCGGACCCCGGTGCCGGTGGCCTGTCCGAGGTACTCGAGACGATCCGCCTGCACCTGGGCGCGGTGGCCGACCGCCATGCCGATGGCTGGGCGTCGCCACCCGAGACCGATGCCGAGCGTGAATTCCTTCACGCGCTGGTCGAGCAGCTGCCGGTGGGCCTGTTCGTGTTCGACGCCGTCGAGCGCCGCATCCTCCACCTGAACCTGCGCGCCGAACAGGAACTGGGCCTGCGCCGCGACGACGTGCGCGGCAAGACCATGGCCGAGGCGTTCCCCGGCGCCCCCGCCGACCTCGGCGCCGCGGCGATGGACCGGGCGCTGGCCGAGCCCGTCTCGGTCGAGGCCGACCTGGAACTCGAAGCGGGCGACACCCGCCGCATCATCAACCTGCGCCACGTCGCGCTGCGGCGGCCCGACGGCACGCCGCGCTGGCTGATCGCGCTCGCCCGCGACATCACCCTCGAGCGACGGGCCGACCGCGACCTGCAGGAGTCCGAGCGCCGCTTCCGCGAGTTCGCCGAATCGATGGACGACGTGCTGTTCGTGACGAACACGCAGCGCACGAAGTTCCACTTCCTCTCCACCCGCGGCCGCGACGACGGCTGGGACGCGACCCGCGAGGGCCTCGTGAACGGCACCCGCACGTTCCTGCAGAACATGCACCCGGACGACATGGTGCTGATGCGCCAGCGCTTCACCGCCGAGGAGCGCCTGGAACCCACCGACATCAGCTACCGCGCCGAACACCCGACCAAGGGCCTGCGCTGGCTGCGCGCGCGCACGCGCTCGCGGCGCATGCCCGACGGCGAGATCCGCGTGTACGGCCTGATCTCCGACGTCACCGACGAACGCCTGCGGCAGCTCGAACTGCAGTCCGCGCGCGACGCCGCCGAGTCGGCGAGCCAGGCCAAGAGCCAGTTCATGGCGAACATGAGCCACGAGATCCGCACGCCGATGAACGGCATCCTCGGCATGACCGAGCTGCTGCTGGGCACGGCGCTGTCGGACAAGCAGCGGCGCTTCGTGCAGGCGGTGTACCGCTCGGGCGAGTCGCTGCTCGAGATCATCAACGACATCCTCGACTTCTCGAAGATCGAGGCCGGCCGGCTCGACGTCGCCCACATCGACTTCGAGATGCGGGGCGTCGTCGAGGACACGCTGGAGCTGCTGGCGCCCCGCGCGCATGAAAAGGGCCTCGAACTGAGCTTCCGCGAGGCCGACGGCCTGCCGTCCGTGCTCAACGGCGACCCGCTGCGGCTGCGCCAGGTGCTGACCAACCTCGTCGCCAACGCCATCAAGTTCACCGAACAGGGCGAGGTGGCCGTGGAGGTGCGCCGCCGCGCCGACGGCCCCGACAACCTCTTCGAGTTCATCGTGCGCGACACCGGCATCGGCATCGAGGCCGACATGCTGCCGCGCCTGTTCAGCGCCTTCATGCAGGGCAGCATGGGCATGTCCCGCCGTTACGGCGGCACGGGACTCGGGCTCACGATCAGCAAGCAGCTCGTCGAACTGATGGGCGGGCACATCGAGGTGCAGAGCCGGCCGGGGCAGGGCTCGCAGTTCATCTTCGCGCTGCCCTTCGGCGTCGTCGAGGGCGAGGCCGCGTCGCACCATGCCGACCTCGTGACCATGCCGGCGCTGCGCGTGCTGGTGGTCGACGACCTCGAGACCAACCGGGTCGTGCTCGACAACATGCTGCGCGCGTGGGGCATGCAGGTGATCATCGCCACCGACGGCCGCCAGGCGCTCGACATCCTGGGCGGTCACACCGCCGTGGACCCGCGCTTCGACCTGGCCCTGGTCGACATGCACATGCCCCGCGTCGACGGCCTCGGGCTCGCCCGCGCCGTGCGGGCCGACGGCCGGCACCCCGACCTCAAGCTGATCCTGCTGTCGTCCACCTCGTCGCCCGACGACGTGCGTGTGGCCTACGAATGCGGCTACGACCGCTTCCTCTCGAAGCCCGTGCGCAAGGCTGAATTGCGGCAGAGCGTGCTCGCCGTGTCGGCCGGCCGGGCCGACGTGCCCCGGTTGACGCCCCGGCTGAATGCCCACATCCTCGTCGTCGAGGACAATGTGGTGAACCAGGAGGTGATCGGGCAGATGTTGCGGGCGCTCGGTTGCCGTGTCCAGGTGTGTGCCAGCGGACTGGCGGGGCTGCGTGCCCTGTGCGAGACCCGCTTCGACCTCGTGCTGATGGACATCCAGATGCCCGGGATGGACGGGGTCGAGGCGCTCAGCTGGTTCCGCCAGGGCAAGACCCGGAGGTTCTCGTTTGTCACACCGACGGGCACGCCGGTGATCGCGGTCACGGCCAACGCCCTGGAAGGCGACGAAGCGCGCTTTCTCGGGCTGGGGTTCGATGGCTATCTGTCCAAACCGTTTCGTCAAAGTCAACTGCTCGCCATGCTGATCCAACACCTCAGACCTTCGGCACCCGCCGAATCCGCCCCCTCGGGCGGAGGCGCCGCGCCGGCCCCCGCCGCGGCCGCGGGGACGGACGTGCTCGACGCCCAGGCCCTCGAGCGGTTGCGCGAACTCGACCCCACCGGCGAGAACCGCCTGATGGAGCGGGTGGTGTCCGCCTTCGAGACGTCGGTCGCCCGGCTGATGCCCCAACTGCAGGAAGCGTTGCAATCGAACGAACTGGCGGGCATTCGCCACGTTTCCCACACCTTAAAATCTTCGTCAGCCAGCATGGGAGCCGTTAAGCTGTCGAAGATGTGCGCCGAAATCGAAACCATGGCCCGACAGGGTCTGTCCGATGGCATGGACGAACGAGTGGCCCAGCTCACGGCCGAGGTCGAGGTCGTCCGCGCCGCACTGAAACGCATGCTGAATGCCTGACATGACCTCCAGCGCCGCGTTGGTGGATGACGATCCGTTGGTCCAGCCGCGCGTGCTGCTGGTCGACGACGACGAAGTCAACCTCCTGCTGACCGCCATCGCGCTGCGCGAGCGAGGGTTTTCCATTACCGAAGCCACCAGTGGCGAGCGGGCCATCCAGCTCCTCGCCGACTGGCTGCCCGACGTCGTCGTGCTCGACGCCCTGATGCCGGGCCTCGACGGCTTCCAGACCTGTCACGAACTGCGCAACCTGCCGGGCTTCGAGTCCCTGCCGGTGCTGATGCTCACGGGCCTCGACGACGACGCCTCCATCACCCGCGCGTACGAGGCCGGCGCCACCGACTTCTTCGTCAAGTCCACCCAGTGGAGCCTGCTGGCCGGGCGCCTGCGCTACCTGCTTCGCTCCTCCCGCACCCGCCTCGAACTGGAACGCAGCAAGAGCAAGCTCGCCCGCGCGCAGGACCTGGCGCGCATGGGCAGCTTCGACTGGCGCCGCGGGCAGGGCAGCCCCATCTTCTCGCTGGAAGGCCTTCGCGTCTTCGGCATGGGCGCCGGCGACTCGCCGAGCATGCGCGAGGTGCTGCGCATGATCCCGCCCGACGACCGCGACGGCTTCATGATGGTGGTGCACGAGGTGCTGCGGCACAGCTCGGTGCTGGCCACCGACATCCCGGTCACGCTGCCCGACGGCCGGCAGCAGCGCATCATCCACGTCGAGGCCGAGCCCGAGTTCAACGAACACGGGAACATGTCGGGCTACACCGGCATCGTGCAGGACGTGACCGACCGGCGCATGGCCGAAGACAAGATCAGGCACCTCGCCAACTTCGACGCGCTCACCGGCCTGCCCAACCGCCGCCAGCTGATCTGGCGCGCCGAGCGGGCCCTCGAACACGCGCGCCGCCTGAACCACCCGGTCGCGCTGCTGCTGATCGACCTGGACCGCTTCAAGATCATCAACGACACCCTGGGCCACGGCGCCGGCGACGAGCTGCTGATGGAAGTGTCGCGCCGCCTGCGCTCGTGCGTGCGCCACTCCGACCAGGTGATGGAAAGCTCCATCGAGGCCATGGGCTCGCGCTCGCACCGCACGCTCGAGGCCGTGGGCCGGCTGGGCGGCGACGAGTTCGTGGCGCTGCTGCCCGAGGTCACCGACGAGACCGACGCCGAACGCGTGGCCGACCGCATCCTCGACGTGATGCGCGAACCCATCTTCGTGGGCGGCCAGGAGTGTTTCGTCACGGCCAGCGTGGGCATCGCGATGTTCCCGCGCGACGGCAACTCCGTCGCCGACCTGATGCGCAACTCCGACGTGGCCATGTACTCGGTCAAGGCGCAGGGGCGCAACGCGGCGCTGCTGTACCGGCCGGCGCTGGCCGGCAAGGGCCGCGAGAAGCTCGAACTCGAGAGCGCGCTGCACAAGGCCATCGAACGCAACGAGATGGTGCTGCACTACCAGCCCAAGATCGACGTGCGCGGCGCGCGCATGGTGGGCGTCGAGGCGCTGATGCGCTGGCAGCGTGGCAACACGCTGGTGCCCCCGGGCGACTTCATCCCGCTCGCCGAGGAAACCGGCCTCATCATCCCGCTGAGCGAATGGGCCATCCGCGAGGCCGCCCGCCAGGCGCGCATCTGGCAGGACAACTTCGGGTTCTCCGACTCCATCGCCGTCAACCTGCCCAACCGGCTGTTCGAGCGCACCGACCTCGTCGAGAACATCCACCAGGCCGTGACCACGTACGGCGTGCCGCACCGCGTGATCGAACTCGAGATCACCGAGACGGGCCTGATGAAGGACCTGCAGAACGTCATCCCGTCGCTGCACCGCCTGAACGAGATCGGCGTGGAAATCTCCATCGACGACTTCGGCACCGGCTACTCGTCGCTCGCGTACCTCACCACGCTGCCCATCAGCGAACTCAAGATCGACCGCTCCTTCGTGCGCGACCTCGGCATGACGCCGCAGAGTTCGGCCGTGGTCACCGCCATCATCGCGCTCGCCCGCTCGCTCGGCCTGCGGGTGATCGCCGAGGGCGTCGAGAACATGCGCCAGATGGAAGTGCTGCACCGCCTCGGCTGCGGGGTGATGCAGGGCTTCCTGTTCAGCAAGGCCCAGCCGCCCGACGTGCTCGAGCAGTGGTTGCAGCAGACCGTGCTGCCGCGCAAGGCGCCCTGGATCGTCAACGTCGACGAAGCGGAGGCCGCCGACGCCCTCCGTTCCATCGCGGAGGCCCGCAGCGCCCGCTTCAACAACCCGCCGGGCTGATCCGCTCCACCGACACCGTTCCACCCCGCGCGAAAGCGCGCTCCTGCGACACCTCCCGCCCCGATGGACTCGACCCGCGCAGCCTCCCCGCGAGCCGCACAACCCGATGCCCCGCAACTGGCCAAGGCCGCGTTGCGCCGCCTGGCCCTCGAGAAGCTCGAACCCACCCCCGAGAACTACGCCCGGGCCTACCAGCTGGAAGCCGGCGGCGCCGCCCCGGCCGTGCTGCCCGTCGCAGCCTTGCCGGCGATCGACGCGCTGCTCGCCCGGGCCCTGCCCGCGAGCGAGGCCGAGACCCGCGGCGAACTCAAGAACGCCCTGCAGCACGGGCTGTGGGAGGACGCCGAACGCCTCGTGGGCCAGCAGCCCGGCCTGGCGCAGCAGGGGGGGGCGCTCGCCGACCTGATCGACCGCATCGTGCGCGGTGTCCAGCAGGGCGGCCGCCAGTGGACCAGCGCCCGCAAGAAGGACAGCCTCGCCCGCGTGCTGTCGAGCACCCGCAGCGACCCGCGCCGGCTGCAGCAGCGCCTCGGCCAGCTGGTGATCGGCTGGGAGACCGACACGCCCGACGAGAACGTCGAGACCGACGCCGCCCCGCTCGACGACCACCCGCGTACCGTGCCGTCGCAGCTCGACGCGCCGGCGTTCGAACCCATCCACCTCGGCCGAGACGTGGTCGCCGACGACACCGCGCCCATCTGGCAGCGCCTCGTCGGCAGCCTCGGCGGCAGCGTGCTGCAGGCCCTGCCACCCCCGCCTTCGCCCAGCATCGAACTGTCCGAGGAACTGCTGCAGCTCACCGGCCGCATCTTCGAGCAGGGCCCCACGCCCGCGCAGTCCGATGCGATGGACCAGCTGTGCGCCCGCGCCAACCGCGTGCTGCAGCACCGCCACCACCTGATCGACCAGCTCTCGGGCCTGTGCAAGCAGCTCACGTCGAGCCTCGCCGAACTCGCCGAGGATGACAGCTGGGCGCAGGGCCAGGTCGACGCGATGTCGCAGGAGATCGAGTTCGGCCTCACCGCGCGCAGCATCCGCTCGGTGAGCGAGATGCTCGACAACACCCGCGAACGCCAGCAGGCGCTGCGCGTGGAGCGCGGCCAGGCCCGCGACGCGCTGAAGGCGCTCATCAACCAGATGCTCAGCGAGCTGGGCGAACTGGGCTCGCAGACCGGCCGCTTCCATGAGAGCCTCGGCAAGTACGCCGGCGTGATCGAGAAGGCCGACTCGCTGGAGAGCCTGGCGGGTGTGGTGCGTGAGATGGTCTCCGAGAGCCGCACCGTGCAGACCCTCGTGCAGCAGGCCCAGGGTCGACTGCAGTACGAACATGCGCGGGCCACCGGCCTGTCCGAGCGGGTGGTGGAACTCGAGACCGAACTGCGCCGCCTCTCGCAGGAGGTCTCCACCGACCAGCTCACGCAGATCGCCAACCGGCGTGGCCTGATGCAGGCGTTCGACGCCGAACGCGCGCGCCTCGAACGCTCGGGCGCGCCGCTGTCCATCGGCCTGCTCGACGTCGACAACTTCAAGCGCCTGAACGACGACCTGGGCCACGCGGCCGGCGACATGGCCCTGAAGTCGCTCGCCGCCGCCGTCAGCAAGGCCCTGCGCCCCACCGACCTCGTCGCGCGCTACGGTGGCGAGGAGTTCGTCGTGCTGCTGCCCGACACCCCGCTCGACGAGGGCGAACAGATCCTCACCCGCCTGCAGCGTTCGCTGACCGGCAGCCTGTTCATGCACGAGTCCAAGCAGGTGTTCGTCACCTTCTCGGCGGGCGTGACGGCCTACCGCGTGGGCGAGCGCATCGAGGTGGCGCTCGAGCGGGCCGACGAGGCGCTCTACGAAGCCAAGCGCACCGGGAAGAACAAGACCTGCGTGGGGTGACCGCTCGCCGGTCACCCTGCAGAGGTGACTGTGACGTGTTGCTCGCTCTCTCGGGCTCACCCCCTTGCCGGCTCGGGCTTCCTTCATACAATCCCCGACGCCGGCGACGTGCCGGTCATAAAAATCCCTCAAAACGGGGAGGAGGAAAGATGCTGAACTTGAAGCGACTGCTGTCGCTGGCTTTCGCCTGCGCGACGCTGGCGGCGACCACCGGCTGCGCCGTCAACCGCGCCACCGCGACCCTGATGCCGGATGCCGATCTGACGAAGGTCAAGTCCGTCTACGTGGTCAAGGCGCCGCAAGACGGCCGTGGCATCGACGAGTTGATCAAGAAGGACCTGGCCAAGCGCGGCTACCAGGTCGAGGGCGGCGCCGAACAGACGCCGCCGTACAAGAGCGATGCCGTGGTGACCTACATCGACAAGTGGATGTGGGACATCACGATGTACATGATCGAGCTGACCATCACGGTGCGTGACCCGGCCAACTTCCCCCTGGCCACCGGCAACTCGCTGCACACGTCGCTGACCCGCAAGTCGCCCGAGGAAATGGTCGACGAAGTCCTGACCAACATCCAGAACGCCAAGAAATGAAGCCCCTGTCGACCATGAACAACCTCGTCTCCCGCGGCCTGGTGGCCCTCTTCGCTTGCACGGCCGCGTTGATGACCGGCTGTGCCGTCGCGCCGTCCACCCCGGCCTCGATGACCCCGGACACCATCGTGACCGCCAAGCAGTCGCCGAAGACCACGTCGGTCACCGCCACCGGTGGCAAGGGCGTGGCGACGGACGCCGCGATGGCCGATGCCGTGACGGCCGCCATCGAGAAGAACAAGACGTTCTCGAAGGTGATCCAGGGTGCCGGCGCGGACTATCAGCTGACCGTGACGCTGATGTCGCTCGACATGCCCAGCTTCGGGGCGTCGTTCACCTGCAAGACGGAGATGGCCTGGGCCCTCAAGCGCGCCGATGGCAGCGCCGCCTGGCAGGAAGTCATCAAGAGCCAGGGCACGGCCGGCGCGGGCGAAGCCTTCGTGGGCACCGAGCGGGCGAAGATGGCGATCGAGCGCTCGATCCGCGAGAACATCTCGCAGGGGCTGTCGGCGGTCTCCAAGCAGAACCTCTGACCCGGGCCGCCTGACCGCAGGCGGGCCATCGGAAAGAACGGGCGCCGCGGCGCCCGTTCTCATTGGCGGAGTGCCCTCGAACGCGTTCCGCGCGACCTCACGGCCGCACGCGCAGTCGCCCGGCCAGTGCGAAGCGTCCATCGCCCGACGGCGTCAGCACCACCATCTCCGACGTGTCCGGCGAAACGCCCGTCAGCGCGAGGATCGTGGAGCCGTGCGAGAACATCACCGTGTTGCCCTCGGCGGGCTGGCGCGACACCCGCGGGCGGAGGTCCGCCACCTGTGCATCCGAGCGCTCGGGGCGTCCGAACAGGTTGCCGAGCGAGGGTTCGATCACCGGGTCGCGGCCCAGCACGAGCTTCGAGGTCTCGATGCAGCGGCACCACGGACTCGAGAGCACCTCACCCACCGGCACCCTGCGCGTGCGCAGTGCGTCGCCCAGCGTGCGTGCATGGGCACGACCCTGGTCGCTCAGGTTGCGCTGGGTCGTGCAGTCCGAGAGGGTCATGCCCTCCGGGTCACCGACGCCGGGAGTGGTGAGGGCATGGCGGATCAGCACCACCTGGCCACCGCCCTGCAGCAGCCGCCACACCGCCTCGTCGGCGGCGTGGGCCAGGGCCGGCGCCAGCCAGGCGGCCAGCAGCCACAGCGCTCGCAAGGCGAGGCCCCGCATCACAGGCTCGTTCATTCGGCAGGGCGATGCCCTGCCGGCCTGAAGGCTCAGGCCGCGGCCGGTGCCGGGTTCGGGAACACCACCTTGCGCGGCTGGGTGCCGTCGGCCTTGCGGCGCTTGCGGCCGCTCGCGGTCTTGCGCACCTGGGTGGCGGCGATGGTTCGCTTGCCGACGCGTTTCTTCTTGGCGAGTGCCATGTTCGATCCTTTCGAGTGAAAACGTCGAGCATACCCCGAGGCAAGACCGAGTGGCCGCGGAGGAATTGCGCCGTGGCGTCAGGCGACGAGTTCGAACGCCTTCTCGCCCACGGTCACGCCGTTGACCCTGACGTGCACCGCGTGCGGGCCGGGATACAGCACCCGGGTCGTGCGCGGCACGAAGTCGCGGCGAAAGCGCACGGGGCAGGTCTCGCCCGGTGCGATGGTCACGGTGGTGCCCTTGAACACCTTCCAGCGCTCGGCGCCGCGGGCGCTCGCGTAGCGCACGGCGAAGTCCACGCACGCGGTCACCGGGGCGTCGCCTTCGGCGTGCAGGTCGGCCGTCAGTTCGAGGTCGCCGCCGATGGGCACGGCCTTCGCGCTCAGGCGCAGCCGGCGCAGGCCCACCGTGGCGTGCACGTCGAAGCCGAGCAGCTTCAGCGCCTCCGGGTGGCCCTTCTTGACGAGCGTGCGCACCGCGTGCCGCACCGCGCCGCGGCCGGCCTCGCCGTGGCCGCGGGCCCAGCGAGCCGCGTGGGCCAGCGCGAGGTCGGGGTCGAGGCGGCTGACGTCGTTCAGGTGGTTCGCGGCCGAACGGCGCACGACCTCGGACGCATCGGCCGCGAGCGGCTCGATCAGCGCGAGGGCACGTTCGGGGTGCGACTTCAACGCGGCCACGTGCCGGCCCCAGGGCAGCAGCGGCCGCGTGCCTTCGCTCGCGAGGCGCCGCACGCGGGCGTCGCCGTCGGTCACCCAGCGGGCGACGTGCTCGAAGGTCAGGTCGAGGTGGTCGGCGAGGAACGGGCGGATCGCGAACTCGGCGGTGAAGTGGCGCGTGAGGCTCGCGAGGGCCGGCAATGCGAGGGCCGGGGTGGCGAGCCCGGCGATGGACACCCATTCGAGGAACGGCGCGAGCCGGAAGGCGGAGATGCCTTCGCCCTCGATCCATTCCTCCGGCGGCTCGCCGAGGGCCCGTTCGACGACGGCATCGGCCTGCGCGAAGTCGGCCGGCAGCGTGGCGGCCAGCGCTTCGGCCACGCGGCGCACGCGGGCCATCAGGCTCAGGTCATCGAAGCCGGCGCGCACGATCTGGCGGAAGCGTTTCGTGTCGAATGCGGGGTGGGCGGCGGCCACGGTGCGTGCGGTCCAGTCGACCGTGGCCTGGGCGAAGCCGTCCTTTAGGGCGGGGGCGGGTGTGGGGTCCATGCCGGCATCATGCGGCAGGCCGGTGACAGGGGTTGTCAGGGGCCGTCCGGCCTGGCGAAGTCGGGGATGCGGAAACGCCTGCGGTACGCCCCGGGCGGCAGGCCGGTCGTGCGCTTGAACAGCCGGCGGAAGAACGCCGCGTCCTCGTAGCCCACGCGCCAGCTGATCTCGTCCACCGACGCGTCGGTGCGTTCGAGGCGGCGCTTGGCGTCCTCCACGCGCAGCCGCTGCACATAGTCGATGGGGGTGAGGCCGGTGGCCGCGGTGAAGCGGCGCTTGAACGTGCGCTCGGCCAGCGCCGACCGCTTGATCATCTCGTCCACCGGGTTCGCCACCGAGAAGTGCGTGCCGAGCCAGCGCTGCGCGCCTTCGATCTCGGCGTCGCCGTGGTCGCGTGCGCCCTCGAACGTCATGTACGGCGTGAGGCCGTCCTGGTGCCACTGCAGCGCGAGCATCCGTGCCACCTCCTGCGCGTCGGTGGCGCCGGCGAACCGCGCGATCAGGTACAGCACCATGTCGTGCCACGTCGTCGAGGCGCCGGAGCTGACGAGGTCCTCGCGCTGGCCCGAGATGACGAGCACACGTTCGGGATGGACCACGACGTCCGGGTGCACCGCCGAGAACGCGCGGGCGTAGGCGTAGTGCACGGTGGCGTCGCGGCCGTCGAACAGGCCGGTCTCGGCAAGCAGGAAGACGCCCGAGCAGGCCGAGCAGAGCACGGCACCGCCCGCGTGCATGCGGCGCAACCAGTCGACGAGGCGCGGGTAGCGGCCGAGCGCCCAGCCCGGGTCGCGCAGCAGCACCGACGGGACGATGACGATGTCGGTGGCGGCCAGCGTGTCGATGGCGCGCTGGACCGGGAAGGCGAGGCCGCTCGCGAGGTCGATGGAGCCGGTGGCCTCGCCGACGATCTCGACGTGGAACGGCGAGCGCGCGGCAATGCCCGGTTGGCCGACGCGCACCGTCATCGCGTCATAGATGCCGGCAAGGGTGGACACCACGGCATCGGGGATCGCGACCAGCGCGACGTGGCGCGGCGCGGGACCGGAGGCGGGCGGGGCGCTGGGCATGGCGGGAATCCTCGTGGCATGAACGGACCGTTTCCGGGCGATTCCGGCACTGCCCCGGAACGGCCCGGCCCGCGACCATGGCGGCACCTTCAACCGCTTCCACGCAGGCAAGGAATCCTAAGCCATGACCTCCTTCTTCCCGTTCTTTCTCAATCCTCCGCGGCGATCGTTCGTCGTGCGTGCGGTGAGCGCCGCGGCGCTGGCGCGGGCCGCGATCACGCTGTCCGCCACGAACTTCGCGGCGGTGCACGACGACACCCGCGGCGCCGCGCGTAGCCCGCCGGCCTGCGTGGCGCCGTCACCCGGCACCCCGCACCGCTGACTTCCCCGACCCCCTTCGAAAGGAACATTCCCATGGACACCTCCACCCTCATCGACCCGGACAAGGTCGAAGCCTTCGCGATGCGCACCATCGCCGACGTGACCGCCGCCTACACCGGCGTGATGGTCAGCCTCGGCCACAAGCTGGGCCTGTACCGCGCGCTGCACGGCGCCGGGCCGCTCAGCGCGCGCGAGGTCGCGGGCCGCGCCGGCTGCGCCGAGCGTTACGTGCGCGAGTGGCTGAACTCTCAGGCCGCGGGCGGCTACCTCGGGTATCACGCGGCCAGCGACACCTACGAGCTGTCGCCCGAACACGCGCTGGTGCTGGCCGACGAGGAGAGCGCGGCCTTCATCCCGCCCGCGTGGAACGTGCCGGCCGCGATGTGGGCCGACGAGCCGAAGGCCCTCGAGGCGTTTCGCACGGGCCGCGGCGTGGCCTGGGGCGACCACGATGCGCGCCTCGCGTGCGGCGTCGCCGCGTTCTACCGCAACGGCTACCGGGCGAGCCTCGTGCCGCAGTGGCTGCCAGCGCTCGACGGGGTGATGGCCCGGCTCGAGGCCGGCATCTCGGTAGCCGACGTCGGCTGCGGCCACGGCCACACCACGGTGATGATGGCCGAAGCGTTCCCGAACTCGCGCTTCCACGGCATCGACACCCACGCGGCGTCGGTCGAGGCCGCCGGGCGGAACGCCTCGGCCGCGGGCGTGGCGGGGCGCACGTCGTTTTCGGTGGCGCGGGCCGTCGACCTGCCCGACCAGGGCTACGGCCTCGTCTGCTTCTTCGACACGCTGCACGACCTGGGCGACCCCGTGGCCGCCGCGCGGCGTGCCGCCGAGGTGCTGGCCCCGGGCGGCACGGTGATGCTGGTCGAGCCCTTCGCGCACGACCACCTGGAGGACAACCTGTCCCCGGTGGGGCAGCTGTACTACGCGGGGTCGGCCGTCATGTGCTGCGCGCACGCGATCTCCGAAGGGGGCCGGATGGTGCTCGGCGCGCAGGCCGGTCCGAAGCGCCTGGCCGAGGTCTTCCGCAAGGCAGGCTTCTCGCACTTCCGGTCCGTCGCCACGTCCCCGTTCAACCAGGTGTTCGAGGTGCGGCGATGAGGGCCCGAGGGGATCAGCGGGGCAGCCGCAGGCGCCAGATCTCGTAGCGTTCGCTGCCCGCGCGCACGGCCCCGGCGAAGTGGTCGTTCAGCGCGCTGGCGGTGACGTAGAGGTCGCCGCCGGGGCCGATGGCCGGGGTGTCGGGCCAGTGGACGCGGTCGTCGTTCGCCAGCAGCGTCAGGCGCTTCGCCTTCGGGTCGAACGAGGCGATGCCGTTGCGGGTGACGTCGGTGATGTAGAGGCGGCCCCGTGCGTCGGTCACGATGCCGTCGGTGTTGCCGCCGACAGCGCCCAGGTCCCGCACCGCGGCGGCCAGCGTGGGGGCGGACACCTCGGGGTCGCGCAGCAGCCGCGTCGGCAAGGCATGGAGGCGCGTGCCGGTGGTGACGGTCCAGTACAGCGTCGCGCCGTCGGGCGAGAGGCCGATGCCGTTGATGCCCAGGCGCAGCGGGTTGCCCGGCCACACCTCGGCGCCGCGCACGGTCACCTTCACGCCCGGTTCCACCTGCACCGACGGATGGCCGTCGAGCACGCGGCGCGCGGTGCCCGTCGCGTAGTCCACGACGAGGATGCCCACCCGGTTGTCGGGCGCGCTGCGCAGGCCGCTGTCGGAGACGTAGGCCACGCGTCGCACCTCGTCGACCACCACGTCGTTGAGGAAGCTTCCGGCGCGGTCGGCCACGCCGTCGAGGCCGATGTGCTTGAGCAGGCGGCCGGAGCGCAGGTCGTACACGGCGAGCTTCTGTGCGCCCGCGGGTGCTTCCTTCTCGCCGGCGACCCAGCCCATGTCCAGCGCCCACAGCCAGCCGTTGCGGTGGTCGACGTGGAAACCGAGCACGGAGCGCAGCGACGTCGCCGGGTCGGCGGCCACGTCGTTGCCTTGCGTCGACGGGAACGCGGTCAGGCGTGCCGGGCCTTCGGTGCGGGACGTGTCGAGGCGGCTGAGGGTGGCGGGGGAACCGGCCGACAGCACGCGCGGCGTGCTCACGTAGGCCTGGCCGGCGGCGTCGAAGTGCAGGCCGGCGATGGGGGCGGTGACGGAGCCGGAGAAGGGCGCGGTGCCGTCGGTGTGCCAGGTCACGCCGGTGTACGCACGCCAGCGTTCGAAGGCGGGCTGGGCATGGGCGGTTGCAGCGAGGGCCATCGAGGCAGCGGCCAGCCAGGGAAGCAGTCTGAGTTTCATGGTGACGAATGAAGAAGCGATGGCCGTCACGATAGGGAGCCGCGCCCCGCGGAAAAAGACGCCGCGCGTGCGATGACAATCCACGCCAAGGAAAGAATCGACCCCGCATGGACCGCATCCACACCCTCCGACTGTTCGTCCGCCTCGCCGAACTGCAGAGCTTCACCGCCGCGGCGGCCGAACTCGGGATCTCCGCGTCGGCGGCCAGCAAGGCGCTGGCCGAACTGGAGGCCTCGCTGGGCGCGAAGCTGATCCACCGCACCACGCGGCGCGTCTCGCTGACCGACGTGGGCGTGCGGTACCTCGAGCGGTGCAAGGGCATCCTCGGTGCCGTCGACGAGGCGGATGCGGAGGCGGGTGGCGGGGTGTCCGAGGCGGCCGGCCGGCTGCGCATCAACGCGCCGATGGCGCTCGGCCTCACCGACCTGGGAGACGCGCTGGCTGCCTTCGCCGCGGTCCACCCGCGCATCGAACTCGACGTCGAACTCGGCGACCGCCACGTCGACCTGCTCAGCGAGGGCTTCGACCTCGGCCTGCGGGCCACCACGGACCCGAAGGACTCGAGCTACACGGCCCAGCGCATCGCGAGCTTCCCGCTGCACGTGTGCGCCACGCCGGCGTACCTCGAACGGCGGGGGCACCCGTCATCGCCCGCGGAGCTGGCCCGCCACGACTGCTTCGCGTACGCCTACGCGACGGCCGGTGCGCGCTGGCCGCTGCGCTTCGAGGGCCAGACCCACGTGGCCGTGACCCCGAAGGGCCGCGCCAACAACACGGTGTTCCTGAAACGGCTGGTGCTGGCCGACCTCGGCATCGCGGTGCTGCCGGGTTTCGTGGCGCGGCCCGAGATCGGAACGGGCGCGCTCGTCGAGCTGTTCCCAGGGGTGGAGCGGCCGCCGCTGGTGCTGTACGCCGTCTACCCGGAACGCCGGTTCGCTCCCCGGAAGGTCACGGCCTGCGTGGCCTTCCTGCGGGACTGGTTCGGCGCGCGTCAGGCCGAGTAGCCGCCGTCGGCGGTGATCGACGCGCCGGTCACGAACGCGGCTTCCTCGCGGCACAGCCAGGCCACCAGCGCGCCGATCTCGCGGTCGTGGCCCAGGCGCCCGATGGGCACCATCGGGCGGATCATCTCGTGCACGTCGGGAGAGACGATCTCCGTGACGGTGGGCCCGGGCTGCACGTTGTTGACCGTGATGCCGCGGGGGCCCAGGTCGTGGGCCAGGCCGCGCGTGAACGACGCGACCGCGCCCTTGGTCAGTGCATAGACCGAGCTGCCGGGGAAGCGCACGACGTCGCCCACCATGCTGCCGATCGTGACGATGCGGCCGCCCGGGCCCATGTGGGCGAGGGCGGCCTGGATGCCGACGAACACCGCGCGCACGTTGACGTCGAGCATGCGGTCGAAGTCGGCCTGCGGGTAGGTGGCCACGTCGCCGCCCTTGAGGATGCCGGCGCTGTTGACGAGGATGTCGATGCCGCCGAGCTGTTCGGCGGCCCGCGAGATCGCGGCGCGCAGCGCGGCCGGGTCGCCGCTGTCGGCCTGCACGGCGATGGCGCGGCCGTCGAGTTCGGCGGCCAGGGCGTGCGCCCGCTCCGCGGATGCGGCGTAGGTGAAGACGACCTGGGCACCGTCGGCGACGAGGCGGCGCACGATGGCGGCGCCGATGCCGCGGGAACCACCGGTGACGACCGCGCGGCGATGGGCGAGAGGCAGGGACATGGAAAACTCCTTTACTGGAATGAATGATCCAGAATTGACGAGAAAAAGGGGCGGGCACACCCCTCAGCGAAAACTCCGCAGCGCCATGCGGGCGATGGCGCGCAGCAGGTCGGCGGACGCGCCCTGGCGCGCGGCCACCTTGAGACCGGTGAGCGTGGACAGGATGAAAGGCCCGGCGGTAGCGACATCGAGGTCCTTGGCGAAGGCCCCCGATGCGACGGCCTCCGCCACACGGCGTTCGACGGCGCCCGTCAGCAGCCGGCCCATGGCCTCGGTGAGGGTCACGATCTCGGCCTCGCTGCGCCCGAACTCGCAGATGGCCGCGACGCCCAGGCACGCCGGCTCGGGATCGGCGAGGGCGCGCTGGATGGCGTGTTCGAGCAGCGCCTCGAGGCCCGCCTCGCCGGTGGGCGCGCGCTCGAGCGCCACGAGCTGCGCGCCGATGCTGTCCGACGAGTAGCGCTGCAGGGCCTCGAGGTAGAGGCGCCACTTGTCCCCGAACGTGTCGTAGAGGCTCTGCCGGCGGATGTTCATCGCCGAGAGCAGCGCCTCCATCGACGTGCCGTCGTAACCGTGCTGCGCGAACGTGGCGATGGCCTGGTTCAGCGCCACGTCGCGATCGAATTCCTTGGTGCGTGCCATGGCGGCACTTTAGCATATCTGGAACGATCGATCTGGAATCGTGGGGTCTTTCGGGGGCCCACGGGCCGCGGGCGGCGCTCAGAACGTGATCTTCACCGACGGCGAACTGCGCTTCGCTTCGCCGTGGAACACCGCCTCGATGTTGTTGCCGTCCGGGTCCAGCACGAAGGCGGCGTAGTAGCCGGGGTGGTACGGACGCTCGCCCGGCTTGCCGTTGTCCTTGCCGCCGCTCTCCAGCGCGGCCTTGTGGAAGGCGTCGACCGTGGCGCGGTCCTTGGCCTGGAACGCGAGGTGGACGCGGCCCGTGAGGTGGCCCTGGGCGGCCTGGCTGGTGGCCGTCGACACGAACAGCTCGTCGGCCCAGAAGTACTCCTCCGCCGCGCCGCCGATCGGGATGTCGAGCGTCTTGAACACGGCCTCGTAGAACCGGCGGCTCGCGGGCAGGTCGCGCACGACGAGCTGGAGGTGGTCGATCAGGCGGCCTCGGTGCAGTTCCTGGGTTTCCATGCGGTCTCCTTGGATGGGGCAGACCGCGCATCGTAGTCAGCGGCGAATCGGAAGGACCCGGGGAGGGTGATCGACGTGACTGGTGGAAGGCGTGGGATTCGAACCCACGGAGGGCGTAAACCCTCGGCAGTTTTCAAGACTGCTGCCTTAAACCGCTCGGCCAGCCTTCCGGAGGGGCGAGTGTAACGCGGCCGGCACGGGCATCCCGTGCGCCTCAGGTCCCGACGACGCGCCGGACGTGTCCCTCGAGCAGGCGGTTGTAGCGGTCCATGACGGCGTCGGGCCCGTCCCCGCTGCTCATGTGCATGCGCAGTTCTTGCATTCTCTGGCCCTCGTCCTGCGGCTCCGACGCCTCCTGCGGACCCAACAGGTAGTGCTTGACGTCGAGCAGGTAGAGCGCCGACAGCGCCTTGATCATGCGGAGCGACTTGTCGTGGCTCTTTCTCAGCCCGGCGTCCGCCCCCACGTGCCCGATCAGGCGCAGCAAGGCGCTGTCGACGGCCGTCTCGACCGAGGTGGGGTCTGGATCGAACCCGTCGAGGGCGTTTTGCTTGAGCGCGGTCATGCAACTGGACAGCGCCATGCTGCGCTGCGTCGCCGTGATCTCGTCCACGACCGAGAACTCGACCTCGGGAACGCCGAGGGTCCAGGGCCATCCCGTCTCCTTGGCGTGCTTGTGGAGAGTCAATCCCAGGATTCGGGAGGCGTTGCGCTTGAATTCCGAGTCGCCCGCGTACTGGCCCTTGATTCCCTTCACCTTGTTGGCGAGCCAGGTGGACATGATCCAGGCCGTGGTGACGGTCATCGTCACGATCGCCATGATGTCGGTGACCGGCACGAAGGTCCGGTGATCCTTGTTCTCGAGCAGCTGCCAGCCGAGCTCCTCGAAGTGCGCGGCGTTCTTCAGTTTCATCTCGGCGGGCGCTGTGAGAAAACCCTTGTGGTCCCGGTAGATGTAGTCCCGGGTCTGCAAGGCGTGGGATTCGAGGGTGTGTGTGGCCTCGTGCAGCAGCAGCGTGAGCGGCGCGCGACCGTTCTCGAACAGGACGTCGCTGAACCGGATGCACTTCGGCGTTCCCGTGGCCGCCATGTCGGCCGACGTGAGGGTGGTGTCGTAGACGAGGTCCCAGCCTGGGGTCACGACCGCCAGCTGATCGAGGCTGGTGGCTGCGGCCAGGAGCACGTTGCGGGCGGTGCCGACGTGGTCCGCACCGAAGACACGGGTGAGCGCGTCGTTGTCCGGGCTGATCGTGGTCCGGATCGCCTGCGCCGCCTGCCCGCAGAGCGTCCGCGCCCGGGTCACCTTCTGCGTGGAGGCAAGGTCGTTGGGGTTGGCGTTGGGTTGCTGGATGCGTTTCGGGAACTGCTGCCCGATCACCTCTACCAAGCCGATGAGGTTGTCGCGGGTGGCGAGGGTGCTGGTGCTGGTGGCCCGCAGGTCCGACATCAACTGCACCATGTAGGAAGAGGTGGGAACGACGTTGTTGCCGAGCGCATGGAGTTCCCGGATGACCCGGGCGATGTCCTGGGCGAGCTTCCCGAGGAGCCGCGAGTCCTTCTTCAGGCGTTCGTCGGCCGCGAGCTTCGTGTGGCTCTCGAGCATGTAGGGCATCGCATCCACCTCCGGGTGGGGGACGCATCGGCCATGCGTCGGGCAGGCAGGGAGCAAGGAAGTATGCGCGCCTGCTTTGCGGACCGGGGGCTTCAAACGAGGGGGACGCGGTCTGGTGGAAACCCTAGCGTATTCGCGCGAACTGTCCACGACCGCGCGGAAGGTCCAAGATGGTGCCCTCACAACCCAGGAGTTCACCGTGAGCGTCTCCATCGTGGGCTGGGCCCACCTCCCGTTCGGCCGCCTGGACGGCCTCTCGCTCGAAGACCTGATCGTGCGTGCCGCGCGCGAGGCGATGGACCATGCCGGGGTGTCGGCCGACCAGGTCGATGGGATCTGGCTCGGCAACCTCAACGGCGGGTTCACGCCGGACATCTTCGCGTCGTCGCTGGCGTTGCACGCCGACCCGGCGCTGCGCTGGAAACCCGCGGTGCGGCTCGAGAACGCCTGTGCCTCGGGCTCGGCCGCGGTGTACGGCGCGTGCGACGCCATCGAGGCGGGCCGCGCGCGCGTGGCACTCGTGATCGGTGCCGAGAAGATGACGGCCGTGAGCGGTGCCGACGTGACGCGCATCCTCGGCCAGTGCGCCTATTCGGGCGAGGACGGCAACCCGCCCGGCGGCTTTCCGGGCATCTTCGGCGAGATCGCCAAGTCGTACTTCGCGGAGTTCGGCGACCACTCGGCCACGCTCGCCCGCATCGCCGCGAAGAACCACGCCAACGGCGTCGCCAACCCGTGGGCCCACATGCGGCGCGACCTCGGCTTCGAGTTCTGCAACACGGTGAGCGACAAGAACCCGATGATCGCGGCGCCGCTGCGCAAGACCGATTGTTCGCTGGTCTCCGATGGCGCCGCCGCGCTCGTGATCGTGGACGACGGCCGCGCGGCCGACTTCCCGCGGGCGGTGGCCGTGCGCGCCCGTGCGCAGGTCAACGACTGGTTGCCGCTTGGTTCGCGCAAGGCCGCGAGCTTCGAAGGCCCGCGTCGCGCGTGGACGCAGTCGCTGCAGGCGGCCGGCTGCACGGTCAACGACCTGTCGCTCGCCGAGGTGCACGACTGCTTCACCATCGCCGAGCTGTTGAGCTACGAGGCCATGGGCCTGGCGGCGCCGGGGCAGGGCCATCGGCTGCTGGAGGAAGGCGTGGTGATGCGGGGCGGGCGCCTGCCCGTCAACGCGTCGGGCGGGCTGAAGGCCAAGGGCCACCCGATCGGCGCGACCGGCGTGTCGATGCACGCGGTGTCGGCCATGCAGCTGTGCGGCGAGGCGGGCGACATGCAGGTGCCGGGCGCCACGCTCGCCGGCGTGTTCAACATGGGGGGCGCCGCGGTGGCCAACTACGTCAGCATCCTCGAGCGCACCCGCTGAACCCGCGACCTCACATTTCGAGCTTCGCCTTCTTCGCGACTTCGCCCCACTTCGCGATCTCGGCGCGCTGGAACGCGCCGAGCTGGGCCGGCGTCATCGGCGCGGGCTCGACGCCCATCGCCTGGAGGCGGGCGGCGATGGCGGTTTCACCCGCCATCTTCGTGAACTCCTCGTGGAAGCGCGCGATGATCGGCGCCGGCATGGAGGCCGGTGCGAAGAAGGCCTGCCACGAGCTGACGTCGAAGCCCTTGAGGCCCGACTCGGCGAGCGTGGGCACGTCGGGCAGGGCCTTCGCGCGCTTGCCCGAGGTCACGGCCAGCGCGCGCACCTTGCCCGTCTTGATGTGGGGCAGCGCCACCAGCGCGGTGTCGAAGCTCATCGGGATCTGGTTCGCGATCAGGTCCTGCATCGACGGGCCGCTGCCCTTGTAGGGCACGTGCGTGATGTCGACGCCGGCCTCGAGCTTGAACTTCTCGCCGGAGAGGTGCTGCGAACTGCCGGCGCCGGCCGTGCCGAACGACAGCGAACCGGGCTTGGCCTTGGCGGCGGCGATCAGGTCCTTCACGCTCTTCATCGGCTGCTCGGCGTTGACGAGCAGCACGTTCGGCACGTTGCCGATGAAGAAGACCGGCGCGAAGTCCTTCGTCGCGTCGTAGGGCACCTTGCGCTGCAGCGCCGGGATGATGGCGTGCGACGAGATCGTGCCGAGCACGATGGTGTAGCCGTCGCCGGGCGACTTCGCCGCCGCGTCGGCGCCGATCATGCCCCCCGCGCCCGCGCGGTTCTCGACGATGACGGTCTGCTTCAGGCCTTCCGACAGGCGCTGGCCCAGCAGGCGCGCGAGCGCGTCGGACGTGCCGCCCGCGGCGAACGGCACGATGATCTTGATGGGCTGCTGCTTCGGCCACGGCTCGCCCTGCTGGGCGTGGGCGGCGGCGAAGGGCAGGGCGGTGGCGGCGAACGCCAGGAGCGTGCGGCGATGGAACTTCATGGGAACCTCCTCGGGACGTTTGGGGGCGATCGGTCAGGGCAGGTCGACGATCTCGACCCAGTTCGGGTTCTTGCCCACCGCGAGCCGCGCCGGGGTGCCGAGCGCGCCGGTGGCCGGGTCGATGGGGTGCACCGACACGCTGTGCGACTCCTGGCCCGCGGCCACGAGGAAGCGGCCCGTCGAGTCGATCGCGAAGCCGCGCGGCGAGGCCTCGGTGGGCGTGTTGCCCAGCGGCTGCAGCAGGCCGGTGTCGGCCGCCACGCGGAACGTGGCGATCGTGCTCGACGTGCGTTCCGACGCGTAGAGGAACTTGCCGTCGGGCGTGAGGTGCAGGTCGGCGGCCCAGGGCTTGCCGGTGAAGCCGGTGGGCAGCGTGGTGGTGCGCTGCAGTTCCTTGAGCGTGCCCTTCGTGGCGTCCCACGCGTAGACGTAGAGCGAGGCGTCCACCTCGTTGAGCAGGTAGACGTGGCGCTGGGCCTTGTCCCAGACGAAGTGGCGGGCGCCCGATTTCGGCGCGTTCGTCACCCGGGCCGGGTCGTTCGCGGTGAGGCGGCCGGTGGCCGGGTCGAACTTCCACACCGCGACGTGGTCGCCGCCGAGGCTCGTCGACACCACGAGGCGGTTCGTCGCGTCGGCGTGGATCGCGTGGGCGTTCGGCTCCATCGGGATCAACTGCTGGATCGCACCCACCTTGCCTTGGGCGTCGATGCTGTTGACGGTGATCTTGTGGCCCGGGTACGACGCGGCGAACAGCCAGCGGCCGCTCGCGTCCACGTCGATGTTGGCCATGCTGTCGGCCAGCGGCGCCTCGCCCAGCTTCGCGAGCTTGCCGGTGGCCGGGTCGATGGACAGGCTCACCACGCGGAAGGGCTGCGAGCGCAGCGCGGCATGGAGCACGCGCTTGTCGGGGCTCACCGCCAGCGGCATCACGGTGCCGCCCACGGCCACGGTATCGACAGGCTTGAGGCGACCGGCGGTCCGGTCGAGTTCCAGCACCGAGATCTCCTGGCTGTCGGCGTTGGAGACGTAGACGAAGGTGGCTGCGGTGGCCGGCAAGGCGGCGGTGACGCAGAGGGCCGCGGCGACGCGGCGGAGGGAAAAGCGCATGACCGAAACTCCGATTTGGGGTTGTTGTAGGTTGTCGGACAACAACCGGCAGAATCTGCCGATGGCCCCGTCCGGTCAACTCGGGTGAATCCCGTGATCGTGGTTTCACGTACAGGCCATGCGGCCTGCGGGCCATTGGTCGGAGACTGTTCCGGGGTGGGGTGCCCTCCGTGTTTGCCCTAGGTGCATGTGGCGGCATGGCCGCTAACCTGCCAGGACAGATACGTTGTCGTACAACATGGGTCGATGGTCGAGCCATGAGCGACACACCCGATCCCCGGAAGGTTTCCCCATGACCCGCTTCAACTCCGGCCGCCGCGACACGCTGCGCGCGCTGGCCGCCGCCCCCGTCCTGACCTCGCTCGGCGCTTCCACGGCCTGGGCGGCCGATCCCGCGCCGTCGCTTGCCGGGTCGCCCATCAAGCTCATCGTCCCGTACACCCCGGGCGGTTCGTCGGACATCATCGCCCGCGCCATCTCGAACCCGCTGTCGGAAGCGCTCGGCACGAACGTGATCGTCGAGAACAAGGTGGGTGCGAACGGCAACATCGGTGCCGACTTCGTCGCGAAGTCGCCGGCCGACGGCCACACGCTGCTGCTGTGCGACGTGCGGGCCCTCTCGATCAGCCCGTCGCTCTACAAGCTGCCGTTCGACCTCGCCAAGAACCTGCAGGGCGTGGCGATGCTCGCGTACTCGCCGCACCTGGTCGTGGTGCACCCGTCGGTGCCGGCGAACACGCTGCCCGAACTCATCGCGCTGTCGAAGAAGAAGCCGCTGAACTTCGCCGTCACGGCGATGGGCAGCACGGCGCACCTCACGGGCAAGCTGCTCGAGGAGAAGACCGGCGGCAAGTGGGACTACGTGCCGTACAAGGGCGGCTCGCAGGCCATCAACGACACCATCGCCGGCCAGACCGACATGCTCGTCAACGGCATGCTGGCCACGCTGCCGTTCGTGCAGGCCAAGCGCCTCAAGGTGATCGCGGTGTCGAAGCCCACGCGTGTGGCGCTGCTGCCCAACGTGCCCACCATCGCCGAGACCATCCCCGGCTTCGAATCCGGCACATGGCAGGGCGTGATGGCGCCGGCCGGCATGCCGCCCGCGGTGCTGAAGCGCATCTCCGACGAACTGCTGCGCATCATCCGCCTGCCGGCCGTGCGCGAGATGCTGGTGGGACAGGGCGCCGAGGTGTCGACGATGAACGTGCCCGAGATGGCCAAGTTCATCGACAACGAGCGCAAGACCTGGGATGCGCTGGTGAAGCGCACGGGACTGAAGATCGAGTGAACGGTGCGGGCCCTCGGGAGAGGGCCCGCTTTTTCGATCAGGCCGTCTTGAGCACGATCCGCTTGATCTCGGGCACGATGAACAGGTAGGCGACGACGGTGACCAGCGCGTTCAGGCCCACGAAGAGCAGCGCGCCGTTGAACGAGCCCGTGGTCTTCAGGATGTAGCCGATGACGATGGGCGTCACGATGCCCGCGGCGTTGCCGAACATGTTGAACAGGCTGCCGGACAGGCCGATGATCTCCTTCGGCGCCGTGTCCGCCACCACCGCCCAGCCCAGCGCGCCGATGCCCTTGCCGAAGAAGGCGAGCGCCATCAGGCCCACGACCAGCCACTCGCTGTCGACGTAGTTGCAGAAGATCATCGACACCGACAGCAGCATGCCCGCCACGATCGGCGTCTTGCGCGCCACGGTCAGGCTGTGGCCGCGGCGGATCATCCAGTCGGAGATCACCCCGCCGAGCACGCCACCGAGGAAGCCGCACAGCGCCGGCAGCGAGGCCATGAAGCCCGCCTTCAGGATCGACATGTGGCGCTCCTGCACCAGGTACACCGGGAACCAGGTCAGGAAGAAGTACGTGAGCACGTTGATGGAGAACTGGCCCAGGTAGACGCCCACCATCATGCGGTCGGTGAGCAGCTGGCGCAGGTGGGCGCGCGTGTCCTGCTTGGCCTTGGCGGCCTCCCGCGCCTCCTCGCCTTCGCCCATGTGCACGAGGCCGCCGCCGTCGGCGATGTGGGCGAGTTCCGCGGCGTTGACCGACGGGTGTTTCGCCGGGCTGCGGATCACCTTCATCCAGACGGCCGCCAGCACGATGCCGAGCGCGCCCATCCACAGGTACACGTGGTGCCAGCCGAGCCAGTGCGTGAGCCCGGCCATGATCGGCGTGAAGACCACCGCGGCGAAGTACTGCGCGGAGTTGAAGATGGCCGAGGCCGTGCCGCGTTCCTTCGTGGGGAACCAGCTCGCGACCACCTTGGCGTTCGCCGGGAACGCCGGCGATTCGGCGAGGCCCACGCAGAAGCGCAGCACGAACAGCGAGACCACGGCGCTCACCATGCCGGCGTAGAGGCCCACGGTGGCCTGCAGCGCGGTGAACACCGACCACAGGCAGATGCTCGCGGCGTACACGCGGCGCGCGCCATAGCGGTCGAGCAGCCAGCCGCCCGGGATCTGCGCGGCGACGTAGGCCCAGCTGAAGGCCGAGAAGATGTAGCCCATCTGCACGGCGTCGAAACCGAACTCGCCGCGCAGCGCGGGGCCGGTGATCGACAGCGTCGCGCGGTCGGCGTAGTTGATGGTCGTGATGATGAACAGCAGCGCGAGGATGCCGTAGCGGACCTTGGTGGCCTGGCGGGCCGCGGGCACGGCGCGGGCCGTGGCCGGGCTGGCCGGATGGGTGGTGGACGTCATGGGGGCTCCGCGTGCGAAACGATCTGAAAACCGAGGACATCAGTTGTCCTACAACTGTTCCCGGATGGTCGGCGCGGAGCCTGGCAGCGTCAAGCCAAGAACCCTAGGGTTTCCACCTAAGGCAATGCTTCTTTACAGAGGTAAACAATCCGTCGGCGACGGCCCGCAAGGCGTCGGCGAGGAGTGCGTAGTCCAGGTTGTGTTGTCGGACAACTTGGTGGTTCCACGGATGCGAGCCGCAGTCGCATCCGCTCCGCACTCAGGCCGCCAGACGGAACCGGCCCACCAGCGTCGACAGGCTCGAGGCCTGCACCTTGAGGCTCTCCGCGGCGGCCGCGGACTCCTCGACCAAGGCCGCGTTCTGCTGGGTCATCTGGTCGAGCTGGGCGACGGCGCCGTTGACCTGGCCGATGCCGTCGCTCTGCTCGGCCGCCGCCGTCGTGATCTCGCCCATGATGTCGGTCACGCGGCGCACCGACGCGACGATCTCGGACATCGTGGCGCCGGCATCGCTCACGAGGCGCGAGCCGCATTCCACCTTCTCGACCGAGTCGCCGATCAGCGTCTTGATCTCGCGGGCAGCCTGGGCGCTGCGTTGCGCCAGGGTGCGCACCTCGCCCGCCACCACGGCGAAGCCGCGGCCCTGTTCGCCCGCGCGGGCCGCTTCCACGGCGGCGTTCAACGCGAGGATGTTGGTCTGGAAGGCGATGCCGTCGATGGTGCCGATGATGTCGGAGATCTTGCGCGAGCTGGTCGTGATCGCCTCCATCGTGGCCACCACCTCGCCCACGACGCTGCCGCCGCGGGCAGCGACCTGCGCGGCCGTCCCGGCCAGCGTGTTCGCCTGCTCGGCGGATGCGGCGGACTGGCGCACGGTCACCGTGAGCTGCTCCATCGAGGCCGCCGTCTGCTGCAGGTTCGAGGCGGTCTGTTCGGTGCGGGCGCTCAGGTCCATGTTGCCGCTGGCGATCTCGGTGCTGGCGGTGCCGATGCTGTCGGTGGCCCCGCGCACCTGGCTCACCAGCTGGCGCAGGTTGCCGGTCATCAGTTCCAGCGAACCCATCAGGCGGGCGATCTCGTCCTTGCCGGCCGCCTGCGCGTGGGTGGTCAGGTCGCCGTTGGCGACGGCGTCGGCCACGCGCACCGCGCCGGCGATCGGGACCGTGATGGAGCGGGTCAGCATCCACGCGAACACGGCGCCGAGCAGCAGCGCCGCGGCGCCGAACACGCCCAGGTGCCACTGGCCTTCGCTGGACGCGGCGGCGATCTGGGCCGCCGTGGTGTCGATGGCCTTGCGCTGGAAGTCGAGCAGCGCCTGCATGCGCGCCATGTAGACGGCCGCGGCCGGGCGGAACTCCTCGGCGAGGACCTTCTCCGCGTCGGCGCCACGTCCCTCCCGCTTGGCCTTCGCCACCTGGTCGCGCGCGGCGATGTAGAGCTTGCGGTGGGCGTAGACGTCGTCGATCAGCGCCTTCTCTTCCGGGGTCTGCGGCATGGCCTCCAGCAGCTTGGCGATCTCGTTGCCGCGGGCCGTCGTGATCTTCACCTCGGGCGCAAAGCTCTTCTCCAGGCTTTCGTCCGGGCTCTTGGCGATGGCGGTGTAGCGCATCACGCCCACGGCGATGTTGCGGTACCACTCCTCGAACAGGCGTTCCTTCGCGAGCGGCACGGCCATCATGGCCTGGGTGTCGCGGTTGACGGCCTGGAGCCGCCACATGCCGGAGAGCACCATGACGGCGATCAGCGCCAGGATCACGGCGTAGCCGCCGCCCAGTCGAACGGCGAGGGGGTAGTGGTTCAGTTTCATCGGGGGAGGGCCGGTGACCGGCGTGTCGAAGTCCCCCAGGTCTTCGTCGCCGTTAACGGTAACTTGAGCCGATCACGTCACGAAGCGTCCGGATTCGACGAACAGGTCAACGCCCGCATCAGCAGCAGCTTGCGCTCCCGTTCGTTGCGGGCGAGCGCCGCCGCCTGGCGGAAGGCCGCGGCCGCTTCGCTGCGGCGCCCGAGCTTCGCGAGCAGGTCACCCCGCACGGCCGGCAGCAGGTGGTAGCCCTGCAGCGCGGGCTCGTCGGCGAGCGTGTCCACGCGGGCGAGACCCGCGGCCGGCCCGAAGGCCATCGATTCGGCCACGGCGCGATTGAGTTCGACGATGGGCGAGGGCGTGACCTCGGCCAGCGTGGCGTACAGCGCGGCGATGCGGGGCCAGTCCGTCGCGTCCGCGGTGCGGGCCCGCGCGTGGCAGGCGGCGATGGCGGCCTGCAGCGCGTACGGGCCCTCGGCGCCGCCGAGGGCTTCCGCCTTGTCCAGCGCGGCTAGGCCCCGGCGGATCAGCAGGGGGTCCCAGCGGGCGCGGTTCTGGTCCAGCAGCAGCACGGGCTCGCCGTCCGCGTTCACCCGGGCGGCCGCCCGCGAGGCCTGGATCTCCATCAGCGCGACGAGCCCGTGCACCTCGGGCTCGGCGGGCACCAGACCCGCGAGGATGCGGCCCAGGCGCAGCGCCTCGTCGCACAGCGCCGGCCGCATCCAGTCCTGCCCCGCGGTGGCCGAGTAACCTTCGTTGAAGACGAGGTAGATCACCTCGAGCACCGACGACAGCCGCTCCGCCAGTTCGTGCGCACGCGGTGCCTCGAACGGCACGTTCGCGTTCGACAGCGTGCGCTTGGCCCGCACGATGCGCTGCGCGATGGTGGCCTCGGGCACGAGGAACGAGCGGGCGATCTCGTCGGTGGTGAGGCCGCCCAGCATCCGCAGCGTCAGCGCCACGCGCGCCTCGGGCGACAGCACCGGGTGGCACGCGATGAACACGAGGCGCAGCAGGTCGTCGCCCACGTCGTCGTCGAGGGCGGCGTCCACGGCCTCGGCGAGGTCGGCCGCGCGCATCGCGTGGGCGGTGTCGATCTCGTGGCTGATCTCGCCCTCCTTGGCCGCATGCAGCTTTCGCCGGCGCAGCAGGTCGAGCGCGCGGTGCTTCGCGGTGGCCATCAGCCAGGCGGCGGGGTTGTCGGGCAGCCCGTCGCGGGGCCACTGCTCGAGCGCGGCGAGCAGCGCGTCCTGGGCCAGCTCCTCGGCCACGCCCACGTCGCGGGTCATCCGCGCGAGCGCGCCGATCACCTTGGCCGACTCGATGCGCCAGACGGCGTTGATGGTGCGGTGGGTGTCGGCGACCGACATCGGGCTCAGCCGACCACGGGCCGCACCTCGACCTCGGGGAGGTCCATCGCGTAGGGGTAGCGGCGCACCCAGGCCACGACCTCGCCGATCGTGTCGGCCTGCACGAGCCAGAAGCCTGCCACCAGTTCCTTGGCCTCGGTGAACGGCCCGTCCACCACCCGCGCGCGGCCCGAGCGGACACTCACCCGCACGCCGTTCGCGGAGGACCGCAGCCCGTCGGCCGCCAGCAGCAGGCCGTCGCGCACGGCCTCGTCGTTGCGCTGGCCCATGCGCTGCAGGCGTTCGGCCGGGGGCGCCCGTTCGGCCTCGGTGTCGGCATCGGCGCGGACGACCACGAGGAAGCGGGGGCGCGAGGCCTTCGCACCGGGCTCGACACCTTCGAGGCCGGCCGCGCAGCCGGTCTCCCGCAGTTCGAACGCGGTGCCCTCGGGCTGCAGCGAGAGCCACGCGACCGCGTCTTCGCGCGACGGCGCCTCGATCACCGCGATGCCGGTCAGCGCCGGGCCGTCGCGCAGGATCGAGCCGGCCTCCTCGCGCGTGCCGTCGCCGGTGAAGACGATGCGCACGGCGTCGCCCGGGGGCGCGAGGTCGGCCGCCTCATGGATGGTGACGGCGGGCGAGGGCGTCAGGGCGGGGGCCGGGCCGGCGGGGCCACCGGCGTCGGCCTGCCGCAGGATCACGAATCTCATCCGTTGCAGTCCTGGTGAAAGGGGTGGGGCTGCAAGGATAGTCCAACGCCCGCGGCCGTTTCACTTCGTCGCCGCGGTGCGGGCTTCGACCTCGGCGCGCAGGCGGCTTTCCTGCTCGCGCAGTTCGGGCGTGAGTTCGGTGCCGAAGTCCTCCATCTCGAACACCTGGCGCAGCTCCACCTCGTCGCCCGGCTCGAACGGGGCGCGCTTGAGCCATTCGATGGCCTCCTCGCGCGAGCGCACCTGCCACAGCCAGAAGCCCGCGATCAGCTCCTTCGTTTCGGCGAAGGGGCCGTCGATCACGGTGGGCGCCGCGCCGCCGAAACGCACCCGCGCGCCGCGGGACGACGGGTGCAGCCCGTCGCCGGCCAGCATCACGCCGGCCTTCACCAGTTCCTCGTTGTACGCCCCCATGCGCGTGAGCATGGCTTCGCTGGGCATCACGCCCGCTTCGGAATCCTTGTTCGCCTTGACGATGACCATGAAACGCATGTGCTTCTCCTGAGTGGGGAGGCCGCGGAAGTGCGGGCTCTGAAGGGACGTCGAAGCAGCGTGCCGCCGATCGACATCCGCATCGCGGAGAAATGAAACAAGGCGTTTCAGAATGCGATCCGGCCCCGCATCGAACCGCCCGGGCAGGGCGGCCGCTGCGGGGCCGGGAGTTGGGACGTGGTGCTCAGTGCGCGGCCGCGGGCTGCAGGCGGCCCGAGCTGCCGCTCGAACCCTGCTTGACCAGCAGCGCCACGGTGGCGATCAGCGCCGGCACCGCGACCACGGTGAAGATCTCGCCGAAGGCCAGGTGGCGCACCGACAGCTCGGCCACGAGGAAGGACCCGGCGATGCCGCCGAAGCGGCCGATGCCCAGCATCCACGAGACCCCGGTGGCGCGGCCGGCCGTCGGGTAGTACGCGGCAGCCAGCGCCGGCATCGACGACTGCGCGGTGTTCATCACGGTGCCCGCGACGAACACGGCGGCCATCAGCGTGCCCAGGTTGCCGGCCGACTGGCCGATCAGCCAGACGGTGGCGGCGGTCAGCAGGTAGCCGGCCGCGATGATCAGGTTCGCGTTGTAGCGGTCCATCAGCCAGCCGAAGAACACCGCGCCCACGCCGCCGAGCGGGAAGAGGGCGGCGATGAGCGTCGCCGTGCCGGGCTGCAGGCCGGCTTCGCGGAACAGGATCGGCATCCAGTTGATGAGCGCGTAGAAGATCACGAGGCCCATGAAGTAGGCGAGCCACAGCATCACGGTGCCGGTGACGTAGCGCTTGGACAGCACGACGCCCAGGCCGCTCTGGGGCTTGGCCTGCGAGGCCGACTCACCCATGTCGATCGACTCGATCACGCGGGCATCGGCGTGCACGCGCGACAGCACGCGCTTGATGTCGTTCGCGCCGCGGCGCTTGGCCACCAGGTAGCGCACCGACTCCGGCAGCTTCCACAGCAGCAGCGCACCCAGCAGCAGCGGGGCGATGCCGCCGAGCACCAGCACGCTGCGCCAGCCGAAGTGCGGGATCATCCAGGCGGCGAGGAACCCGCCGAACGCGGCACCGAGCGGGAAGCCGCAGAACATCGCGTTGGTGATCAGCGCGCGCTTCTTCTCGGGGCAGAACTCACTGATCAGCGTCACGGCGTTGGGCATCGCGGCGCCGAGGCCCAGGCCGGTGACGAAGCGCAGCTCGACGAGGGTCTGCAGCGAACCCGACCAGGCCGAGGCGAGGCTCGCGGCACCGAACACGAACACCGAGGCCGTCAGCACGAGGCGGCGGCCGAAGCGGTCGGCGAGCGGGCCGGAGGCCAGGGCGCCGGCGGCCAGACCGAACAGGGCGGCGCTCAGCACCGGCGCCAGCGCGGATTTCTGGATGCCCCATTCGCCGAGCAGCGAGGGCGCGATGTAGCCGATCGCGGCGGTGTCGAACCCGTCCAGCAGCACGACGATGAAACACATCGCGAAGACCAGCCACTGGAACGGGGAGAAGGGATGGTCGTCCAGGAAGGTCTGGACGTTCACGCGGTGTTGCTTGGAGCTCATCGGACGGTGCTTGAGATCGGTCAAGCCGCGAGTGTCCGGTCCGGTGTAGGGGCGATCAATACGGACGCCGGGATACGCAGAATCGGGAATCTCGATAGTGCGGTGACTTCCCAGGTAAATCGGCGATACCGCCCTGCAGGCGTCTAGGGAAAACACCTAGGTGGCGACCCAGCCCTCTTTCCACTCGTCCTGCGCCTCGTTGAAGAGCCCGGCGACGATCCGCCGCAGCCACAGCGTGCGCGGCGACTTGTTGAACTTGCGGTGCCAGTGCTGCCGCAGCTCCGTGGGGGCCGGCTGGAACGGGGCGCGCACGGCCTTCAGCCCGTGTTCCGGTCGGCCGTACACGAGGCCGATCGCGTGCGGCACGGTGGCCACGAGGTCCGAGCGGGCGATGATGGCCGGGATGCTCATGAAGTGCGGCGTGGTCAGCACCACCTTGCGCTCGATGCGCTGCTGCTTCAGGTGCTGCTCGAAGATCTCCTGGCTGCGCCCGCGCGGCCGCACCACGGCGTGTTCGAGTTCGAGGAACTGGGCGCGGGTCAGCGTGTCGCCCACGGCCATCGGGTGGTCGGCGCGCAGCAGGCACACGTCGTGGTGGCGCATCAGCAGCTGCTGCACGATGTTGGCGCGGGCGAGGTCGGGGAAGTAGCCGATCGCGAGGTCGACGCGGGCCGATTCGAGGGCGGCCTCCAGCTCCTCGTGCGGGATGTCCTCGGAGCGGATCGCGAGGCCCGGCGCCTCTGCGCGCACGGCCTCCAGCAGGCGCGGCAGGAACACCACCTCGCCGGCGTCGGACAGCGCCACCGTGATCGTGCCCGTCTGCCCGGCGGGCGAGAACTCGCCCTCGGCGAGGATGTCGTCGCGCACGGTGGCCAGCATCGACTGGATGGGGCCGAGCAGGGCGAGCGCCTTGTCGGTGGCCCGCATCTCGCCGCCCGCGCGGATGAACAGCGGGTCGTTCAGCGAGGCCCGCAGCTTCGCGAGCGCGCCGCTCAGGGTGGACTGGCTCATGCCCAGCCGTTCTGCCGCGCGGCTCACGCTGCGCTCCTCGTGGAGCGCCAGCACGATGTGCAGCAGGTTCAGGTCGAGCGGCGCGGGCCGGGGGTCGGGGGACGTCACGGCGGCTACTTGGCGAGCGCCGCCTCGTTCTCGAGCCGCGCGAGGCCGGCCACCAGGTCGGCGAAGCGTTCGCCCTGCACGACGACGTGGGCACGGATGGCCGTGACGGCCTTCTCGGCATCGCCCGCCTTCAGCGCGTCGAGGATCTCCTGGTGCTCCTCGAAGGAGCGGTTGACCCGGTTGCGCACGCGCAGCTGCAGCCGCCGGTACGGGCGCACCTTGCGCTGCAGCGCCACGGCCTGCTCGGCGAGGAAAGCGTTGTGTCCGGCCTGGTAGATGGCCTGGTGGAAGTGTTCGTTGGCGTAGAAGTAGGCGTCGGAATCGCGGCCCGCGGCGGCTTCGCGGCAGCGCTCGTGGGCGGCTTCGAGGGTGGCCAGTTCCGCGTCGGTGATGCGGCGCGCCGCGAGGCGGGCGCACATGGCCTCCAGCTCGGCCATCACCTCGAACATCTCGACGAGGCGCTGCGGGGTGACCTGCGCCACCACGGCGCCGCGGCGCGGGCGGATCTCGACGAGGCCTTCGCCGGCCAGCAGGCTCAGCGCTTCACGGATGGGGGTGCGCGAGACACCGAACCGCTTCGCGAGTTCGATCTCGTCCAGGTGGGTGCCGGGCAACAGCTTGCCCGTCGCGACTTCTTCTTCGATGGCCTCACGCAGGCTTTCGGACAGTCGGTTCATGGAGGAAGTTTAGCGATGTTTGTATGAAACGCTGCCTGGCGTGTGCGTTCGACGGATTCCTTGTGATGCAGAACATCTTGCTTGTTATACAAGATGGCTCTACATTGCATGAACCTGCAACCAACGGCCGCCGACACGATGAACGCGCCCCGCGACTGGAACACCCGCGCCACCAACCGCCGCGACCGACTGGCGCGCGTCGCCCGCGAGCTGGGCCCCGCGCTGGCGGGCAAGCAGGTGGACACCGCGAAGGCGGTCGCACTGCTCGACGCGGCGCTGGAGCCGGGCGACCGCGTGGCACTGGAAGGCAACAACCAGAAGCAGGCCGACTTCCTCGCCCGCGCGCTGGTGCAGGTGGACACGGCGCGGGTGCACGACCTGCACATGGTGCAGTCGGTGCTGTCCCTGCCGGAACACCTGGACGTGTTCGAACTGGGCATCGCCTCGCGGCTCGATTTCTCGTTCTCGGGGCCCCAGGCCGCGCGGCTCGCGAAGCTGGTGCAGGGCGGGCAGCTGCGCGTCGGCGCCATCCACACCTACCTGGAACTGTTCGGCCGCTACTTCGTCGACCTGACGCCGAAGGTGGCGCTCGTGGCCGCGCTGGCGGCGGACCGCCACGGCAACCTCTACACCGGCCCGAACACCGAGGACACGCCGGCGATCGTCGAAGCCACGGCCTTCAGCGGCGGCCTCGTGATCGCGCAGGTCAACGAGGTGGTGGACACACTGCCGCGTGTCGACATCCCCGCCGACTGGGTCGACTTCGTGGTGCCCGCGCCCACGCCGCATCTGATCGAGCCGCTGTTCACGCGCGACCCGGCCCAGATCAGCGAGATCCAGGTGCTGATGGCGATGATGGCCATCAAGGGCATCTACGCCGAGTACGGCGTGCAGCGCCTGAACCACGGCATCGGCTTCGACACCGCGGCCATCGAGCTGCTGCTGCCCACCTACGGCGAGTCGCTGGGGCTCAAGGGGAAGATCTGCTCGCACTGGGCGCTCAACCCGCACCCGGCGCTGATCCCGGCCATCGAGGCGGGCTGGGTGAAGTCCATCCATTCGTTCGGCTCCGAGCTGGGCATGGAGCGCTACATCCGCGCGCGCTCCGACCTGTTCTTCACCGGCGCCGACGGCTCGATGCGCAGCAACCGCGCGTTCTCGCAGGCCGCGGGGCACTACGCCTGCGACCTGTTCATCGGCTCGACGCTGCAGATGGACCTCGCCGGCAACAGCTCCACCGCGACGCTCGGCCGCATCGCCGGCTTCGGTGGCGCGCCGAACATGGGCGCCGACGCACGCGGCCGGCGCCACGCGAGCGAGGCCTGGCTGAAGGCCGGGCGCGAAGCCCGCACGGGCCTCGGCGGCGCGCGCGGCACGCCGCGCGGCCAGAAGCTCGTCGTGCAGATGGTGGAGACCTTCCGCGAGCACATGCAGCCCGCGTTCGTCGAGCGGCTCGACGCGTGGCAGCTCGCCGAGCAGGCCGGCATGGCGCTGCCGCCGATCATGATCTACGGCGAGGACGTGACCCACGTGCTGACCGAGGAGGGCCTCGCGAACCTGCTGCTGTGCCGCACCGACGGGGAACGCGAGCAGGCGATCCGCGGGGTGTCCGGCTACACCCCGGTGGGCCTGGCGCGCGACCACCGCATGGTCGAGAACCTGCGCGACCGCGGCGTGATCCGCCGGCCCGCCGACCTCGGCATCGACGTGCGCGACGCCACGCGCAACCTGCTCGCGGCGCGGTCCATGCGCGACCTCGTGCGTGCGTCGGGCGGGCTCTACGAGCCGCCGAGCCGTTTCCGCAACTGGTGAGGAGAGGGCGATGAGTTCCTCGGGCATCGAAACCCTGCAGTACGAATTTCCCGGACACCACGCGCCCCCGGCGTTCGCGCCGGTGCTGGTCGGCGTGGTGTCGTCGGGCAACCTGGAGGTGCTGCTGGAACCCGCACCCGGGTCCGGCCGCTGCACCTTCCGCATCGAGACGTCGGCGCGCGGCTTCGGCGCCATCTGGGAAGCCGTCGTGCGCGACTTCCACACCCGCCACGGCTTCGCGGACGCCGCGGTGTCCATCCACGACATGGGCGCCACGCCCGCGGTGGTCAGCCTGCGGCTGGACCAGGCGGCGCGCGGCATTCCCGGAGTGCAACCATGAGCACGAGTTTCGCGGAGTGTTCGGCTCGTGAGCGCATCGACGCGCTGCTCGACGCCGGGTCGTTCGAGGAGTGGTTGCCGCCCGCAGAGCGGGTGATGAGCCCGCACCTCGGCCAGCTCGGCGTGCCGTCGGCGTTCGACGACGGCGTGGCGGTGGGCCGCGGCCGGCTGGATGGCCACGCGGTCTTCATCGCGGCGCAGGAAGGCGCGTTCATGGGCGGCGGCGTGGGCGAGGTGCATGGCGCCAAGCTCACCGGCTGGCTGCGGCGTGCGCTGCGCGAGCGGCCGGAGGTGGTGCTGCTGCTCGCCGAGTCCGGCGGTGTGCGCCTGCACGAGGCCAATGCAGGATTGATCGGTGTGTCGGAGGTGATGCGTGCGGTGCTCGACGTGCGCGCCGCCGGCATCCCGGTGGTCGTGCTGATCGGCGGGGCCAACGGCTGCTTCGGTGGCATGGGCATCGTCGCGCGCTGCGCGGACCGCGTGGTGATGAGCGACGTGGCGCGGCTGTCGATGTCGGGGCCCGAGGTGATCGAGGCGTCGCATGGCGTCGAGGAGTTCGACGCGCGCGACCGGGCGCTCGTGTGGCGCACCACCGGGGGCAAGCACCGCTTCCTCACGGGGGACTGCGACGAGCTGGTCGAGGACGACGTGGCCGCGTTCCGCGCGGCGGCCGTGCGCTCGCTGTCGGGCGCATCGCGGCCGGTGACCCTCGCGTCGCTGGAAGCCGAGCACGCGCTGCTGTCCGGCCGGCTGGCCGCGGCACCATCGGACGCCGATGCGTTTTCGGTGTGGCGGGGCCTCGGCGTCGCCGACCCGCGCCGCGTGCCCGACCTCGACGTGGCGGCCGTGCACGCGGTGGCCGGGAGGACCGCATGAACTGGCGCGACCTCGCCGACACGCTGTTCGGGGCCGGCCACGGCATCACCGAGCAGGACCTGTTCCTCGACGGCACCGTGTCCTTCGAAGGCACGCCGCTCAAGGTCATCGGCACGACGGGACACGCGCCCATCGGCGTGGCCCTCGCGCTCGCGCAGGCGAGGGCGGTGCTCGACACCGTCACCGCCCACCCGGGCCGCCCGATCCTGCTGCTGATCGACACCCAGGGCCAACAACTGCGCCTGCGCGACGAACTGCTGGGCATCAACCGCGCGATGGCCCACCTCGGCTGCTGCGTCGACCTGGCGCGGCGCCAGGGCCACCGCGTGGTCGGCCTCGTGTACGACCAGGCACTGTCGGGGGGCTTCATCACGTCGGGCCTGATCGCCGACGCGTGCCACGCGCTGCCCGAGGCCGAGATCCGCGTGATGCGCCTGCCCGCGATGGCCCGGGTCACGAAGATCCCCGAGGCGCGGCTGGCCGAACTGTCGGCGGACAACCCGGTGTTCGCCCCGGGCGTCGCGAACTACGTGGCGATGGGCGGCGTGCGCAGCGTGTGGGACGGCGACCTGCGTGCCGCGCTGGCCGAGGCGCTGCGGTCGTCGCCGCAACAGGACGAGCGCGACCGCGACGGTGCGGCGCGCGGCGGGCGGCGTCTGGCCGCGGCCGTGGCCGACCGCGTGCTGGACGCCTGACCGATGCTGCGCCGTCACCAGCTGGTGTGGCTCGACGCGGAGGGTTGGGCGGCCGTGCGGTCGCAGCCGCGCGACCCCGAGGCGGCCGAATGCGTCGCGCACTGGGCCGACCAGCACCTGCCGCTGGTGGTCACCCGCCAGGGACCCGATGCCAGCCAGCTCGCGCTGGGCCTGCCCGCGCCCGCGCGGTGGCACCGGCGCCGCTTCGCGCTGTCGGTGCCACGCGACCACGTCGCCACGCTGGGCGCGTTCCCGCTCGCGCGGGAGATCGTGCCAATGCTGCCGGTCCACGCCCGCGAGCCGTGGGTGCTTTTGTGCAACACCTTGATGCGGCTGTCGGTCGTGACCCGCGTCCATGGCAGCCATGGCTGGGAGGTGATCACCGGCGAGCGCCATGTGCGGGCCGGTTCCGACATCGACCTGCACATCGCCGTGGGCAGCGTGGGGGCCGCCGACGCGGTGGTCGAGTGCCTCGAGGCCGCGGCGGCGTGGGCACCGACGATCGATGGTGAACTGCAGTTCCCGGACGGCGGCGACGTTCCCTGGCGCGAGTGGGCGCAGTGGCGGCGCGGCGAGGTGGCCGAAGTGATGGTCAAGCGGCTGCACGGCGTGGCGCTCGAACGGCCGGGGACGCCGGCGGTGCCCGCATGATCGCCGCGTCCGCCTCGGCCCAGCCGCATCACGGGCGCGCGCGGTCCATCGGCCACGCCGCCACCGCGGCGCTGCACGACGAACTCGCGCTCGAACCGAAGCCGGGCCTCGTGTCGTTCGCCAACGCCGGCAGTCACACCGACATGGACGCGGGCACCTTCATGCGCAGCCTCTTCGCGCTGCGCCACTACTTCCCGCAGATCGCGGCGGCGGGCGCGGCCGGGGCCCGGTTCCCGGTGCTGGAGGTGCTGGGGGTTGCCGCGGAGCGCCGCATGCTGCGCGCGACCGGCGGCATCAACACGCACCGGGGGGCGATCTTCCTGCTGGGCCTGCTGTGTGCGGGGCTCGGCCGCGTGACCGCGCAGGGCGGGGCGTTGTCGGCCCATCGGGTGCGCGAGGCCATCGCGGAGGACTGGGGCGGCGCGCTGCACGCGCGCCTGTCCCGCGGCGGTGATTCGAACGGCCAGCGTGCGGCCCGCCGCCATGGCTTGCGTTCCGCCGGCGACGAAGCCGCGGCGGGGTTCCCGGTGCTGTTCGACACGGCATTGCCGGCGCTGAGGACGCCGGGGCTCACGGGTCCGGCCGCCCGCCTGCAGGCCTTGTTCCACACGATGGCCGTGCTCGACGACACGACCGTCGCCCACCGCGGCGGCCTCGAGGGCCTGCGCTACGTGCAGCGCGCCGCACGCGGTTTCCTCGATGCGGGTGGTGCGGCCCGCCCCGACGGCACGGGCCATGCCCGCGCGATCCACGAGGCCTTCGTGGCGCGGCGCCTGTCGCCGGGTGGCGCGGCCGACGTGCTGGCCGCCGCCTGCCTGCTCGACCGCACCTGCGAACGGCCATGACCCTCGCGCTGCTGTTCCCGGGGCAGGGCGTGCAGCACCCGGACATGCTGCGCTGGATCGACGAGCATCCCGAGGCCGCGGGACCGCTGTCCGCGATGGCGGCGCGGCTGGGGCCCGACTGGCGCGCGCACCTGGCCGACGACACCTGGGCCACGTCCAACCGCGTCGCCCAGTGCCTGATGACCGGCACGAGCCTCGCCGCTTGGCGTGCGCTGGCGGTGCATCTGCCGTCGCCGGTGGCCGTGGCGGGCTACAGCGTCGGCGAGCTGGCCGCCTTCGGAGCCGCGGGCGTGTACGACGACGAGACGGCGTTGTCCCTGGCCGAGGCGCGGAGCCAGGCGATGGATGCGTGCGCGGCGGGGCACGAGGGCGGCTTGCTGTCCGCGAGCGGCGTGGCGCCGGCCGCGGTGGCGGCACTGTGCGAGCGCCTGGACCTCGCCGTCGCCATCGACGTCGCCCCCGACCGGGTGGTGCTCGGCGGTGCGATGGACGCGCTGGCCGACGCCACCGCCGAGTTGCGTTCGACGGGGGCTGACGTGGTGCCGCTCAAGGTGCGGGTCGTGTCGCACACGCGCTGGATGCAGGCCGCGAGCGACACCTTCGCAGCGCGGATCGCACCGATGTCGTGGCGACCTGCCGGCACGTGGGTGGTGACGAACCTCGACGGTTCCGCGCAGCGGGCCGTGACGCCGCTCAAGCGGGCGCTGGTCGGGCAGATCGCCGCGACCGTGCGCTGGCGCGAGGCCATGGAGACCCTCGCCGAACGAGGCCCCCGATGTGTGCTGGAAGTGGGGGCGGGCAGTGCGCTGTCCCGCCTGTGGCGAACCCACCGACCCGACATTCCCGTGCGGTCGGTGGACGAGTTCAACAGCGTATCGGCCGTGGTCAAGTGGGTATCGACGCAACTGGATCGTGCCTTCTGAATGAATCCGGTTCCAGAGACGGAAATCACGCTCTTCGTGGCCCTTACGACTGATTACGTGGACGCTGGTGCAAATACAACCTCCCGCGGCCGATGAGTGGAGAGAATGCGTCGCCTCGCCAGAGAGCGAGCATCCATCGCGTCATTCATCATCGAAGGGACGTCGCCACGGCGACGAGCAGCGTCATGAAGCAGTTTGTGTTGGGGTGTGTTCTCTGGGCCGGCATTTCCGGTGCCGCCTGGGCCGAGATCAAGATCGGCCAGACCGCCGGCAGGACCGGCGCCGTGGCCGCGAGCGTGGGTGAAGCCACGACGGGCGCGAAGCTCTACTTCGATGCCGTCAATGCACGCGGCGGCATCGGCGGGCAGCCCATCCAGCTCGTGTCGCTCGACGACAAGTTCGATCCGAAGCTGGCCGCCGAGAACGCGAAGCAGCTGATCGACCAGGGCGTGGTGGCGCTGTTCCTGAACCGCGGCACGCCGCACACGCAGGCCATCATGCCGCTGCTGGACCAGTACAAGGTGCCGCTCGTGGGCCCGTCCACCGGCGCGATGGTGCTGCACAACCCGGTGCACCCGTGGCTCTTCAACGTGCGCGCCACGTACCGCCGCGAGGCCGAGCGCCTCATCGCCCACCTGAGCCTGATCGGCGTGGACCGCATCGCCATCGTGCAGGTGGACGACTCGTTCGGTTCGGATGCCGTGGTGGGCGCGCTCAAGGGCCTGTCGTCCGTCAACAAGCAGCCGCTCGCGCACGAGAAGTACGACCGCGCGAAGCCCGACTTCGCACCCATCATGCCGAAGATCACCGCGGCCGACCCGCAGGCCGTGCTGTTCATCGGCTCCGGCCAGGCCATCGTCGACGGCATGAAGGCGCTGCGCGCCACCGGCTCGCGGGCGCAGATGGTCACCCTGTCGAACAACGCGTCGTCCGGCTTCATCAAGGACCTGGGCGACGTCGCCCACGGCGTGGTCGTGAGCCAGGTGTTCCCGTACGAACGCTCCATCGCATCGCCGCTCGTGAAGGAAGCGATCGAACTCGCGAAGGCCGCCAAGGTGGACCTGACGCCGAGCATGCTCGAAGGCTACGTGTCCGCGAAGGTGCTGGTCGAAGGCCTGCGCCGCGCGAGCCCGCAGCCCACGCGCGACAAGCTCCGCAAGGCGCTCGAGACGTTCAGCCGCTACGACCTCGGTGGCATCGAGGTGAGCTTCAGCCCGAGCGACCACTCGGGGCTCGACTACGCCGACCTGTCGATCGTGGGGCCGGACGGGCGGTTCCGGCGCTGAGGCATTGCCGTCGCGTCCCGGAGTTCCACGACCGGGCGCTCACTGCGGAACCAGGCCCGAGGCTTTCACCAGTTCGGCGTGCAGGGCGATTTCTTGCGCGATGATCTGCTGGAACTGCTCGGGAGTGGTCGGTGCCACGTCCATGCCGGATGCCAGGAGCTGGTTCTTCACGTCCTCGTTCTGCAGGATGGCGTGCACTTGCCGGTTGAGCTGTTCGATGATGGGACGCGGCGTGCGCGCGGGCGCCAGCAGTCCGATCCAGGTCTGCATGACCATGTTCGGAATGCCGGCCTCGCGCATGGTGGGCACGTCGGCGATCAGGGGAGAACGCTTCTCGCTCATCAGCGCCAGCGCGCTGAGCTTGCCCGCCCGGATGTGCGGCAGGGCTTCGGGCAGCGGTGCGAACAGCAGGTCCACGTTGCCGCCCAGCAGGTCATTGATGGCCAGTGCGCCGCCCTTGTAGGGGATGTGGGTCATGTGCACCTGGGCCCGGCTCTCGAACATCAGCGCGGCCAGGTGCTGCGGGCTGCCATCACCGGACGTGGCGTAGTTCAAGGCGCCGGGGTTGGCCCTGGCGGCGGCGAGCACGGCCGCGGCGGTCGCGAATTTCTGCTTGTCCTTCACCACCAGCACCATGGCCTGGTTGGCCAGCTTGGTGATGGGAGCGAAGTCGGCCTGCGGGTCGTAGGGCATCTCCTTGAAGATGGCCTTGTTGGTGGTCAGGAACGAGGCCGGGGAGGCCATCAGCATGTAGCCGTCCGGCGGGGCCTTGGCCACCACCGGCAGGCCGATGCGGCCGGAGGCGCCGGCGCGGTTGTCCACCACGAAGGGCTGGCCGGTGACGGCCGCCAGCTTCTGTCCCACCAGCCGGGCGATCATGTCCACGCCACCCCCGGCGGGCAGTGCCACCATGACCGTGACGAGCCGATTGGGGTAGGCGCCCTGGGCGCTGGCGGGCCCCGCCGCGGTCAACAGGCCGAGTGCACAGGCCAGGAGCGAAAGTCTGCGTCGATGGTTCATGGTGGCGATTCCAGGGTGGAGGGCTGAACGGGAACGGATGTGGACGGTTCGGTCGGCTCCGAAATCAGGCGATCCAGCCGCATCCGCGTGATGGCGGCGATCTCGTCGAGCGCATGGTTCAGCTCGGTGCCACGGTCGTTTTCCAGGCGTCGAAGGAACGCGTGAAGGGCCGAGGCTCGCGTGTGGCGGCGAATGCAGAGAATGAATGGAAAGCCGAAGCGCGTGCGGTAGGCGCGGTTGAGCTCGTCCCACCGACTTGCCTCCTGCAGGTCCAGGTGACCCAGGTCCAGCGTGCTCTGCTCGTCCACGGAGGAGGCGGTCATGGTGCCTCGGCGGGCGGCCTCGCCGGCGAGATCCGGGTGGCCCGCATACAGCGCGACGCGCTCGGCCTCGTCCAGCGCGGCCACCGCGGTCACCATCGCGCGGTGCAAGGCCTCGATGCTCGTGAACGGGCGCTGGTGGACCACCTTGCGAGCCACCCAGGGCGCGTGCTCCCAGATGTCGGCCAGCGCCGCGCAGAAGACCTCGGGCTCGCAGGTGTCGAGGTGTTGGAGGCTGAATCGTTCCGTCATGGAGACGCATCGTAGGCAGCGTATCCATTGCCGTCCATTTCAGCTTTGGCAATCTTGCGTGCGCAAAATCAGTATGCTTTGGCTTCCACTCGCCCCGAAGAGGCATCATGCGCCACTCACTCGTCCCCGCAGGGCTGCGCTACGCCGACCAGGTCGCCCGCTCGGGCTCCATCCAGAAGGCCGCGCGGGAATTGCATGTGGCGGCCTCGGCCATCAACCGGCAGATCCTGCAGCTGGAGGATGAACTGGGTGTTCCGCTGTTCGAGCGGCTGCCGCGTGGCATGCGCTTGACGCCTTCGGGCGACGCCATCATCACGCTGGCGCGCCGCTGGCGGCAGGACGAGCGCCAGGTCGTGGCCGAGCTGCGGCGCATCCAGGGCATACACCAGGGGCATGTGTCGCTGGTGGCCATGGACAGCCACGCGACCAGCTTCCTTCCCGCCTTGGTGGCCGACCTCAATGCGCAGCATCCCCAGATCAGCCTGTCCATCGAGCTGGCCACGCCCGACGACGCCGAAACCGCGCTGCTGAACGGCCGTGCGGACCTGGGGGCCATCTTCAACCTGGCGCCCCGGCGCGAGCTGTTCGCACTTTGGAAAAGCGAACTGCCACTGGGTTGTGTGGTGGCATCCGGCCACCCCCTCGCCCGCCAGCAGACGGTGAGTTTCCAGGAGGCCACCGTTCACCCCATCGCACTGCAGAGCAGGGCACTGACCATCCGGCGGTACCTGGAAGCCCAGTACAGCTGGCTGTTCAAGGACTCGCGCAGCTACATCGAGACCAACTCGCTGCAACTGGTCAAGCAGTTGGCACTGGGCGGCCGGCATGTGGTGTTCACGTCCGAGCTGGATGTGGCGTCCGAGCTGGCGAGCGGCCGCCTGGTCTTCGTGCCCGTACGGGACCGTGGCGCCGAGCCGCAGGGCATCAGTGTGGCGGTGGACGCGGCACGGCCTCCCGGACCGATCGTGAAGCTGGTGGCCGAACGACTGATCGTGGCGCTGGAGGCCAGCCTGGTGGCAGCGCGTTCACCGGCTGTCGGTGGCGGGGGTGGGGCCGACTCCTAGCGAGTGGAAAAGACTGCTGCCGCTGCGTGTGGTGCCTCGGGTGCGACTGAGAGGACGCGTCAGGCAAGACCCGAGACGGTCTTTCGCGGGGCGAACGGCACCGCCGCCGCGCGAGCCCGCAGTCCACCGCGACAAGCTGCGCGAGGCGCTCGAGACATTCAGCCCCGGCGACCACTCGGGGCACGCCTACGCCGACCTGTCGATCGTCGGGCATCACTTCAACCCCGCCACGATCGCCAGGATGCACATCATCGCGAACACGAAACGCCACCACCCGGTCTTGCGCGTGACCAGCGAGAAGACCAGCCACGCGATGCCCAGCGTGAACACGATTGCGCTCTTCGCGCCGGAGGCCAACTGGACGACGAGGAAGAACTGGATCGCCAGCGACCACCAGCGGATGGGGGGCTGGGCCGTGGTCGGCGTGTCGTCCGCATCTTCGCCGTGAGCCACGTCCTCGGTCGCTGACATTCGCTCGACCTCGGCTTCCGCATCGGCCCGCCGCGCCGCGCGTTCCGCGTTGAGGCGCTCCTGCCGCGCGGCCTTCACCTGGCCCGCGGTCAGTGCGAGCGTGGGCGCCGCCGGTTCGGCCGGCTGCCACCAGGTGCCGCTCGCGAGCGTGGGCGCCTCGCCCTTCGCGGCCTGGCGGCGGAAGCGCGACGGGAAGGGTGACACCGCGGCCGCCGAGCCCGGCAAGGCCAGCGCGCGCGGCAGCAGGGCGGCGCCCTGGCGTGCATCCACCATCTGCACGAAGCGCGCGTACCCCACCAGCGTGTCCCGCGTGGCCGGCTGCCCCTGCCACGTGGCGGCCTCCAGGCCCTTGCGCTGCGCGGTGTGCAGCGCCGCGCGCAAGCGGCGGCGTTCGGTGCGGGACACCGACGGCTTCTCGTTGACGACGATGCCCGTCACCTCCTGCCGCGACGAGGCGCGCATCACGCGTTGCTTGTCGGGGTGGGGGGTGAACCCTTCGTCGCGCAGCACGTGGTGCACCCGGCGCAGCAACTGGCCCACCTGTGTGGTGCCTTCGGGCGCAGCCGAGAACGTGAGGTCGTCCGCATAGCGCGTGTACGTGAAGCCGAGCTTCGCGGCGAGACCCTTCAGCCGGCGGTCGAGCCGGCGGCACAGGATGTTCGTGAGCATCGGGCTCGTGGGGGCGCCCTGCGGCAGCACGCGGTCGCGACCCTTGCCGCCCACGAAGAAGCGCTCGCCGTCCACCTCGAGTTCGTCGGCCGCGTTCTCGCTGCACAGCAGCGCGAGCGTCGTGGCGACGTGTTCGCCGTACCCGAGCGCGCGGAACACGCCCTTGATGCGCGGGTAGGTGACGCTCGGGAAGAAGTCCTTCAGGTCGAGGTTGATCACGACGGCCTTGCCGGTGTGCGGCGCCGCGTTCGAGACGATGCTGCGGCCCGGCACGAAGCCGTGCGCCGCCCCGTGCAGCGGCACCTTCGCGAGCACGTTGTCGAGCACCCAGTACTGCGCGCGCTTGAGCCGCGGCATGGGAGCCGAGATCGTGCGTTCGCCCCCGGTCTTCTTCGGCAGCGTGAAGCGGCGGTAGTGGGTGGTACGCGCCACCTCGCGGTGGAAGCAGAGGAACTTGAGTTCGGGCAGGGCGATGCCCATGGCCTGCGCCAGTGCGAGCGGCGAGGCGAGGGGCGGCAGGCCGGGCGCGAGCGCGCGGCCTTCGGCGGCCGGTGCCTGCAGGCCGGCGGACACCCCGGCGCCGAGGTAGCCCGCATCGGTCTTGCGCGCTTCGTGCCAGCGCTGCGCGCGTTCGAAGCGCCGCTGTTCGCGCGCCTGCGCGGTGGCCTCGCGGCGTTCGCGGGCCTGGGCCATGCGCTCCTTGCGCATCGCCAGCAGCGCGGCCTCGGGGTCGCCCTTCACGCGCAGTTCGGCGTGCAGTCCGTCGAGGGCCTTCGTGAGTTCGACCTCGCGTTCGATCAGCGCGGCTTCGAGTGTCGGGGTGCCGCTGCCGGCGGGCCAGAAGCCCAGCCGCTGCATCTCGGCGAGGACGACGGCGTCCTTGCTGGAGGCCTGGATGCGGGCGAGGAGTTCCGCGCGGGTGGGCACACGTTCGCTCATGCGAGTGCCTCCGCGGCGGAGGAGAAGGTGAGTGCGGCGCGCTTCTCGTCGAAGAGCCTGGAAGGCTCCCGGGACGGGGGACGTCCACTCGACGCCGCACGACACATGGTGCGCCAATGCGCTCCCGGGGAGCCACATCGGCATTGCGCACCATGTGTCAGTGCGGCACAGTGAAGACGGCGCCCGTGGCGCATGGAACGGCAGTGGGCAAGGACGGCGAAACACCGTCCGGGTTGCAAGAGCCAGCGCACCGCACTCGCGGGCAGTTTAACCGCGGCCAGCGTCATGCGGCCTCCCGTTGCGTGATCGTTTGTGTGAGTTTCGGTTGCGCGAGCTGCCGCAGCGCCAGCAGGTGGGCGCACGGGCCGCGCCGCAGCTTGTTCTGGCTGAAGAAGTTGCAGCCGCAGTGGCCGTCCTGCAGCTGCTGGTCGGCGTTCAGCACGAGGCGCGGCTCCAGCGTGCGGCTGCGGTCCTTCACGGTGCCGGTGACCACGACGCCGCTGCCCTGCGGCACGATGTCCTCGAGCTTCGCGGCCTTCGTGTGCACGAGCGCCAGCGCGGCTTCCTCCTCGGGGCTGGCGAAGCGCAGGGTGTCGAGCGGCAGCGGTTCGCGCGAGAGTTCGCGCCACGCGTGCCGGCCCGACGGCAGGTCCATCACCGCGCGGCCGGCCTGCACCCACAGCTGCAGCGCCGCGTCCACGTCGGCCTTGGGCAAGCCGGTGCGTGTGGCGAGGTCGGCGGACGAGGCCATCCACGACGCCTGCAGCGCGGTGGCCACCGCCTGCTTCGTGGTGTCGCTCACCTCGTGCCGCGGCTGCAGCAGGTCGAAGCGGCCGGCGGCGGACCAGTCGTTCGCGGTCCAGCCCGACAGGCCCAGCGTCACCGTGACGTCGCCCATCTCGACGACCCAGAAGCTCGGTTGCCCCGAGCCCAGCAGGTGAACGCGCACGCGGGTGGCGAGCGCGATCAGCCGTTCGAGCGTGAGCAGGCGCCGGCGGCCCCAGACGCGCACGGTGCGGGGGTCGGTGAGCGGCGCGCCCACGATGGCGCTGCGGCGTGCGACGAGTTCGAGGTTCCACGGTTCGAGCACGAGGCGCGCGGGCTGGTTCGGCGCCAGCTCGAAGCGCAGCGAACGAGGGCCCGCGCGTTCCTTGCGGCCGCGCAGCGCGCTGCACAGGTTGTGCAGGTCCATCGGGTGCAGCTCCACCACGGTGGCCGGGAGTGTCATCGCGCTGGACACCTGCAGGAAGCCGCGCACCCAGCTGTCGGGCAGGTCGATCTTTTCCTCGACGAAGGCCGGGTCGTCGCCGGTCTTCACGGTGAAACCCGCGGGGTCCACCTGGAACGACGTGGCCTTGTAGTCGCGGATCTTCTGGAACTCGTCGTACAGGCTCGCGGAGTAGTCGATGTTCGTGGTGCCGCAGGCCATCTCGCCGCTGCGTTCGAACAAGTCGTGGCGCACGCTCACGGCGCAGTAGGTCGATTCGTCCTGGCTGAAGGCCTCGAACAGCAGGCGCTCGGGGTGCACGGTGATGACCGGGTCCAGCACGAACCACGCGTCGCGGTTGGCCTGGTACAGCCACGAGAAGTAGGCCTGGCGTGCCTTGTAGAACGGGGCCAGCAGCGAGACCTTGCGGTTGCGCAGCTCCTTCAGCTCGGCTGACAGCGTGGCCGCCTGGGACTTCAGGTCACGCGCCTGCTGCATGAACTGTGCGAGCAGGCCCTGTTCGTTCTCGGCGAGCCACTGCTTGTAGGCCGTGGCGTCGCGGACGCGGTAGCGCAGGTCGCTCACCACCACCGAGTGCAGCGCGGAGAGCGCCTCGCGGAAGACGAGGTGCGCGTGCGCGTCGCGCCGCAGCTCGCCGCGGAACGACACGGGCGGGCGCAGCGTGTCCGGCGCGAAGCTGAAGGCCTGCGAGGCGGCGGTGTCGTCGACCGTGGTGCTGCCGTAGTACTTGTAGCGGAATTGCATGGCGGTCAGGCGGTGCGGATGGCGGGGGCCTTCCACGACAGGAAGGGCAGGTCGACCTGCGGATGTTTCGCGGCGATGTCGCGCAGGCCCGCGATGTACTGCGGTTTGTCGGTCAGGCTCGCGGTGACGACCTGGCGCGCGAAGATCTCGGCTACCACGGCGGCGGTCTCGGGCGCCTGCGTCTGCGCGCGCAGGAAGGCGGTGATGCGCGATTTCGCGACCCGGCCGCGGTGCACCTGGCTCAGCACGGCGAGGAAGTACGGCGTGAGCGCGCGCATCTGCTGCGCGAGCTGCACCGGATCGTCGACGGGCAGTTCCAGCAGCCACTGCGTGACGAACAGCTGCACCTGCGGGCTCGGATGCTGGCTCAGGCGCATCAGGCACAGGCTGGCCTCGGTGGCGCTCATCCGGCGCACGAGGCGGGCCCGGCCGAGCGCCTGCACCCACGCCTGGGGATGGTCCACCCACGCGATCAGCAGCTCGGTGCCGAGCGCGTCGTCGGGCAGGCGTTCGCCGAACAGGGCCTGCGTGTAGGCCACGGCATCGTCGAAGGTGCTGTCGGCGAGCGGCAGCAGGTCGGCCGACTGCTCGGACGTGGGCACGGCCGGCAGCGTGGTGTCGATCGCGCGCCGGCCCCAGTCGCGCACGGTCACGTCGGCATGCCTCACGAGCGTGGCCTGCTGGCGCAGCGAGTAGTCGGCGGGCTGCAGCGAGCCCAGCGCCCACGCGCCGTAGCGCTGGGCCCCGGTGCTGCGGGCCTGCAGTGCGCGCCAGGTGCCCGACGGGTCGCGGGCCGGGGCGAACGCGGCGAGGTCCTGCGTGAGCCAGGCGAGGGCGTCGTCGTGCACGCCTTCGCCGGGTTCGGCCTGGAACAGGGCCTGGTGCAGGCGGTGGGCGAGGGCCTGGGCGGCTTCCGTGTCGGCTGCGGCCACGCGGCGCAGCGCCGGGCCGATGGCCGCGCGGATGCCGGCGTGTTCGTGCACGGCGAGGTCGCCGAGCAGGCCCACTTGGCCGCGCAGCACGTTGTCGGGCAGCGCGGCCAGCAGGCGCACGCCGCAGGCGCGGCGGTCGAGGTCGTCGGCGGACAGCAGCCGCGTGAGCAGTGGCGGTGGCAGCAGCGCCGTGCCGGCCGGGTGCAGCAGCAGCCACGTGGTGCCCACCCCCACGACGGCCGCGGCGGGATGGTCCAGCAGCGGCAGCAGCGCGCCCGGGTGCGCCAGCACGGCGTCGGCCGCGGCGGTGGCGAGCGATCCTTTCAGCAGCGCCTCGATGGCCGCCGCGCCTTCGGCGAGGCCGGGCGCCGCGGCATCGGCGGCCAGCAGCGCGGACTGCAGTTCGACGAGCAGCTCCGCGGCGGGCGCCAGCAGCGCGAGGCCGCCACCCTGGCGGCGCGTGCGGTCATCGGCGGCGAGCAGCATCGCGACCACGAGGTCGGTGTGCCGGGCGAACGCGGCGGGGTGGCTGGCCAGGTGCAGCAGCGCGTAGTCGCGCGCGGCGGCGTGCGGGCCCGTGACCATCAGGCGCAGCCAGGGCACCTGTGCGGCCGTGTCGGTGGTGGCCTCGACCCGGGCGCGTGCCGCGTCGAAGCCGATGGCGGCGGTGGGGTCGTAGGCACTGCGGAGCAATGCGGCGAGCACGGGTTCGGGCTGTTCGCGCACGAAGCCGGCGTGGTCCTGCAGCGCGCGGGCCACCACGGCGTGCACGAGCGCGCTGCGGCTGCCCATCGCGAGGCGCAGCAGCGCGTCGGGATGGCGGTCCCACATCGCACGCAGGCCCTCGGTGCGCTCGGGCATCGGGCGGGTGACGTCGAGCGGCATCTGCGTCCACCAGCGCTTGCCGCGGGCGCCCGCTTGCAGGCCCGGCATCTCGGGCAGCAGCAGCTTCGGCACGATCAGCCAGCCGGCGCCCGCGTGGTGGTGCCGCAGCGTGCGCTGGTAGCGGCCGTCGACGTACGCCCAGCGATGTTCGTCGCGGGCCTCGGGCTGGTCGCCGTCGGCGAGGCCCAGCAGCAGCTGCACGGCGAGGTCCGGGGCCGCCGGGTGTTCGATCGCGGCGAGGCGCCGCAGGTGGCGCCAGCCGCGCAGCCGCAGGTAGTCGCGGGTGCGCGGGCCGTAGGCGCGGATGCGCTTGCGGCGCTGCGACGTGGGCCTGGCACCCGGGCCGGTGTTCTCGAAGCGGGCGTGCAGCACACCCACCACCTCGGTGTCGCGCCGGAGTTCGGCGGTCTTGTAGACGTAGCGAACGCCCTGGAACGTGCCCGCTTCGAGGGGCAGGGCACGCAGCACGTCGAGCAGCCGCACACGCACGTCTGGGCGCACCAGGGCGATGTCGTACCAGGCCGGCAGCAGGTGGGCCCAGGTGCGGCGGTTCGCATCGAGCTTCTCGCCGAGCCGGTCGGCGAGGTCGCCGCCGTTGTCGGTGAGGTCGAGCGTGTCCTGCCACTCGGCGGCCACGGCGTCGGTGTGGGCCCGCAGGGCCTCGGGCGCCTGCAGCATGAGCCAGGCCTGGTGGGCGAAGCGTTGCGTGGCGGCACTGCGGCCACGTTGCGAGAGTTCCCGCATCGCCTCGGCGGCGCCCGGGTCGCCGAGCCGGCCGATGGCGGCGGCCAGGCACAGGTCGAGCAGGTCGTCGCCGCTGCCGAGCAGGTCGACGAGCCGGGGCACGAGGGCGCGCAGCGTTCGCTGGGCCGGCGTGTCGTCGGCGACGCTGCACTCGGCCACGCGCCAGGCCGCGCGGGCGCGGCGTTCGGGTGATTCGAGCTTCCACGGCGCGGGGTGGAAGCGGGCGGCGAGGGCGACGATGGCGGAGGGCACGGCCTGGGGCGCGGCCGGCGACTTGGCTCCTGTGGGCCGGGCGGCCTCCGGAACGTCGAGCGCGTCGAAGCCGTCGCGCCGCACCAGCCGGTCACCCGCGGCGAGGCGGCGGCGCAGGTAGTCGAGGGCCTTCCGTTCGGCTTCGTCGCGCGACGTGGGGGCGGCCGTCAGCGAGGATTCCGACGTGCCCTGGCGAACGGTGACGATGCAGCGCGAGCCGTCGGGCAGGTCGAGTTCGACCAGGTCGACGGTGGTCTGGCGGTCACGCGGATGATCGCGCACCAGCGTGGCGGATGCGATTTTCCTCAAGGGGTTTCTCCCGGGTCAGGTCCCCGACAAGGTCCGACCGGGGGAGGCGCCATGGCGCCCGGGGGCCATTCTGCCTCCGGTGCTCCGTCAGGTGGCCGCGTGCACCCTTCCGGGTGTACCGGGGGGCAGCACGCCGTCGGCCAGCCACGTCCGCGCCACGGGCCACAGCGTGTTCTGGAACCGGCTGTGGAAAAACGCGAAGTGCCCGATGGCGTCGACGCCGATGTCCTTCGGCGCGATGCGCCAGTGCGTGCGGCGGCTGCCGGTGAAGTAACCCAGCAGCCGGTCGAGCGCGGGTTCGGTGCCGAACGGGTCGTCGTCGAGGCCGATGGCCAGCACGTCGGCGCCCACCGCGGCGAAGGTGGGCGGCAGGCCGGTCGCCCGCAGGCTCCTGCGATGTTCCAGCCGGGGCCACGAGACGGCCCAGTCGAGCGCGACGCCGCGTGGCGTGTCCTCCATCCAGCCGAGCCGCTTGGCCGGGACGTGGCCCAGCAGTGCTGCCAGCAGCGGCATGGCCAGGTGCCACTTGAGTGCCATGGGCCAGCGGTGCGCCGGGGCGTAGTCGCGCCAGTAGGCGAACTGCGCGCCCACGGTGACGATGCGGCGCACGCGGTGCGCCGACGGGGCGAGGCCGATGGCGCAGCCGCCGAAGCTGTGGCCCACGACGTCGACCGGGCGGCCGGGGAAGGTGGCGATCACGTGGGACAGCACGGCCTCGAAGTCGAGCGCGCCCCAGTCGGTCCACGAGGCATCGAAGCCGCGCCAGGAGGCGGGCTTCGATTCGCCGATGCCGCGGTAGTCCCAGGTGACGACGTCGGCGCCGCGGGCATGCAGGTCGTCGGCGAAGCGCTCGTAGTAGCGGCAGCGCACGGAGGTGGCGCAGTTGACGATGACGACGGGGCGGTCCGGTGCCGGGTCGGCCGCGGCCCGCACGAACCCCCGGATCGGCACGCCGTCGCGGGCATGCACCAGCAGCGGCGCCGGCATCTCAGTGCGGCGACTGGGCCTGGTCGCAGTCGACCTGCACCAGGCCTTCGCGGTGGCCCGTGGGGCCGATCCGCATCGCGGTGAGCTGGCCGCCCCACACGCAGCCGGTGTCGAGCGCGAGCAGGTCCGGCCGGTCCATCAGGCCGAGGGTGGACCAGTGCCCGAAGGCGATGGGCTGGCCCGCGGTGCGGCGCCCGGGGGCCTCGAACCAGCGGTGCATGCCCGGCGGGGGATCGCCCTGGCCGTCCTTGGTCTTGAGGTCGAGCGTGCCGTCGGCGGAGCAGAAGCGCATGCGGGTGAGCACGTTGACGGCGAAACGGAGGCGGTCGTTGCCGCGGAGGCCATCGTCCCAGCGTGACGGGTCGTTGCCGTACATCACGGCGAGGAACTCGGCGAGGTCGGGGGCCTGCAGCCGGGCTTCGATCTCCCCGGCGAGCGCGAGCGTGGTGGCGAGGTCCCACTGGGGCACGACCCCGGCGTGCACCATCAGCCACCCGTGTTCGTGCACGGCCAGGCGCTGGTGGCGCAGCCAGTCGACGATGGCGGGGCGGTCGGCGGCCTCGAGCACGTCGCCGAGCGTGTCGCCCTTGGAGGGCTTGCGCGTGCCGTGGGCCACCGCGAGCAGGTGCAGGTCGTGGTTGCCGAGCAGGCAGGTGGCCGAGTCGCCCAGGCCGATCAGGCGGCGCAGCGTGGCGAGGGTGGCCGGACCGCGGTTGGCGAGGTCGCCGAGCAGGAACAGGCGGTCGCGCGACGGCGAGAAGTCGACCCGCTCCAGCAGGCGTTCGAAGGCATCGCAGCACCCCTGGAGGTCGCCGATCAGGTAGTTCATGCCCGCATCGTACCGTCAGGGTCGGAAACGGAATGTCACCATCGTCTGATACCCTAGACCCCCTCTTCGTATCGTGTGCGTCCGGCTGTACCCGGGACGCGCCCCGCATGGACATCGCCCTACTCGTTTTCCTGGTCGTTCTGAACGGCCTGTTCGCCATGTCCGAGATGGCGCTCACGGCCAGCCGCAAGGCGCGGCTGCAGGTGATGGTGGAAACCGGGGAATCGGGCGCCCAGGCGGCGATGGACCTGCACGAGAACCCCACGAAGTTCCTGTCCACGGTGCAGATCGGCATCACGTCCATCGGCATCCTGAACGGCATCGTCGGCGAGGCCGCCTTCGCCGACCCGCTGGCCGTCTGGCTGGTCGGCACCTTCCAGATGCACCAGCACGCGGCCAGCATCACGGCCACCGGCTTCGTGGTGGTGTGCATCACCTTCGTGACCATCATCTTCGGCGAACTGGTGCCCAAGCGCCTGGGCCAGATGTTCCCCGAGGCCGTGGCCCGCCTCGTGGCGCCGCCCATGGAGATCATGTCCCTCGTCACGCGGCCGTTCGTGAAGCTGCTGTCGTGGTGCACCGAGGCCACGCTGGGCCTGCTGGGCATCCGCGGCGGGCCGTCCCGGTCGGTGACCGAGGAGGAGATCGCCGCCAGCCTGGAAGAAGGCCTCGACGCCGGCATCATCGAGGCGCAGGAGCACCAGATGGTGCGCAACGTGTTCCGCCTCGACGACCGCGAGGTGGGCTCGATGATGATCCCCCGCACGGAAATCGTGTGGCTCGACGTCACGGCCACGGCCGACGAGATCCGCGAGGCCATGGCCGAACAGGAGCATTCGCGCTACCCGGTGTGCCGCGGCGGCCTGAACGACGTGCTGGGCATCGTCAGTGCCCAGAGCCTGCTGCAGCAGCAGCTGCAGGGCCTGCCGCTCTCGCTCACCGACCACCTGCAGCCGCCGGTGTTCGTGCCGGAGACGCTGTCTGGCATGGAACTGCTCGACCAGTTCCGTGCCACCAGCGCCCAGCTCGTGTTCGTGGTGGACGAGTACGGCGAGGTGCAGGGCGTGATCACCGTGCGCGACGTGCTCGAGGCCATCACCGGCGAGTTCACCACCCCCGCCGACGGCGACGCCTGGGCCATCCAGCGCGAGGATGGCTCGTGGCTGTTCGACGGCCTGATCCCGGTGCCCGAACTCAAGGACCGCCTCGACCTCAAGGACCTGCCCGAGGAAGACCGCGGGCGCTACAACACGCTGGCCGGCATGGTCATGCTCCTGCTCGGCCGCCTGCCGCAGACCACCGACTCGGTCGAGTGGGAAGGCTGGCGCTTCGAGGTGATCGACCTCGACGGCAAGCGGGTCGACAAGGTGCTGGCCTCGGCCCTCCAGACGGAAGACGAATGACGATGAGCACCGCGCCCACCACCCTCTACACCCAGCTCTCGCTGCTCGACCGCCAGAAGCACCGGACCACCCGCGTGCGCGAGTGGACCGACCGCCGGGCGGCGTCCGGCCTCAACGCGGTGTTCTGCGCCGCGGCCGAGTTCGCCGAGGCGTGCAAGGCCTTCCCGCTGCTGTTCATCCGCAGCGGCGAGACCGACGACAAGGGCCAGCCGGTGATCACGCCGGTGTGCCTGCTGGGCCTGACCGACGGCGAGAACCTCTTCGTCGACGGCGGCCGCTGGACCGCGCCGTACGAACCCGCCTTCCTGCGCCGCTACCCGTTCGCGCTGGTGTCGGCGCGCCAGGAGGACGGCACGTCCACGCAGGCCGTGGCCGTCGACGGTGCGTTCGAGGGCCTCGCCGAGGACGGCGCTGGCGAACGGCTCTTCGGCGACAACGGCGAACCCACGCCGTACCTCGAGCACGTGCTCGGTTTCCTGAACGACTTCGAGTCGGCCGTGGCGGTCACCCGCCCCATCGGCGCGCACCTGCAGTCGCTGGGCCTGCTGAAGGACATGCGCGCAGAGGGCACGCTCGCCAATGGCGAGAAGTTCTCGGTGGACGGCTTCTTCGTCGTCGACGAGGAGAAGCTCCGCGCGCTGCCCGACGAGGTGGTGGTGCAGCTGCACCGCGGCGGCCTGCTGGCGCTGGTGCACTCGCACCTGGTGTCGCTCAGCAACCTGTCGAAGCTGGTCGACCTGAAGTCCGCCCGGCGCCGCTGATCTCCGGGTTATCCCGTGATTTTTTCCCGGGGCGGGTGCGGATGCCCGCCCGCGGTCACGGCCGGGGTGTCCCCCGTACCGCAGAATGGATTTTTCCGCCCTGCGGCCCATGCCCATCGACATCGCCTCCCTCCACATCGGCCTGACCATCAGCATGCTGACGATGGCCGTGGCCTTGCCCGCGGTGATGGGCAAGGTGAACGATGCCGCCCGCCGCGCGCAGCTGGGCGTCATCCTGCAGGGCGTGGGCTGGGGGCTGCTGCTGCTCTCCGGGCTGTTCCCGCCCGGCTCCTGGTCCGACCGCCTCAGCTCCACGCTGTCGATGGCGGGCATCTCCGGCGGGCTCGCCCTCAACGCCACGGCGTTCGACCTCTGGTGCGGCCACACGGTGCGCGCGCGGGTGCAGGTGCTGCTGGCCGTGCTGATGACGACCGGGTACGGCATGGGCTTCGCGAGCTACCCGTTCCGCGTGGGCTGGGCCAACTTCCTGCTGGGCCTGCAGATGGCGCTGATGGCGGCGGCCCTCGCACGCCGCCCGCCGCTGCCCGTGGGGCGCTGGCGCTGGCTGCTGGTGGTGTCGCTCGTGCTGCAGATGATCGTCACCGTGTGGCGCGGTGTGCTCGGGGCGTTCTACACCGAGCTGTACCCGACCTTCCTGGCGCCGCACCCCGTGAACCTCGCCTTCGCACTGGTGGCCAACGCCACGGCCGTGCTGTCGCTCGTGGGCATCCTGCTCGCCCACCGCGACGAGGCGGCCCGCGCGCTGGAGCGTCTGGCCGCGCTCGACGGTCTCACGGGGGTGTTCAACCGGCGCGCGTGGCTCGTGCAGGCCGAAACCGAACTCGCGGTCAGCGTGCGCTACGACCATCCGCTGGCCGTGCTGATGATCGACCTCGACCACTTCAAGCAGATCAACGACACCCGCGGCCACGAGGCCGGCGACCGCGCCCTGTGCTTCGTCGCCGAGGCCTTGCGCACCGCGGTGAGGGCCGGCGACGTGGTGGGCCGCTACGGCGGCGAGGAGTTCTGCGTGCTGATGAACCACGCGGACCACGACGCGGCCAAGGCCTTCGACCGCCGCCTGCGCAGCCACCTCGCCGAGGCCGGCCCCCGCGAGCTGGGCCACGACCTCACGTACAGCGCGGGCATCGCCATGCGCGCCTCGCGCGACGACACGCTGGACGCGATGCTGCGCCGGGCCGATGCGACGCTGTACGTGGCGAAGGCGCAGGGAAGGGCGCGCACGCTCGATGCGCACATGCCGTTGATGCTGCCGGCCTGAGGCGTGCCGCCTACGCCCGGTCGGACGGGCGAACCGCGTCCGGGGCGAGTCGGTGCACGTTCGCGAGCAGGTGGGGCCGTCCGTCCTCGACGGCCTTCGACACATATTCGGGCAGCAGGTCCGAACCCACGATCCGGAGGGCTTCCAACGCACCGATGCGTTGGTACTCGTCGCCGGTGTCCCATGCCGCAGCGGCCAGCGATGGAACGGCGGCCGACTGCAATCGCGCCAGCGACAGCAGCGCGATGCGCCGTGTCCGCTCGTGCCGATCCTTGACGAACGCCATCAGGAGCGACTCGGCCTCTTCGCGATGCCGGACGCAACCGCCGAGCTGTTCGGCGATGTCGTCGCCTGCCACGCCGCCTCGCGCGAGCGCGTGCCTGGCGATGGCCAGGGCCATCGGCTCGATGCGGGTGAGCAACCCGACCGGATGGTCCGTGGTCGAGTGTTCGAGGACGCAGAGAAGGTCGTCGACGTTGTCGTTCGTCCAGGTGTCGTGGGACACGCGGGTGACGAAGTCGTCCAGTGCAGCGATCACGCCGTCGACGGCCCACCACGCCGGATACGCGTCGACGGACGCGCCGGTGGCCGCCAGCCAAGCCTTGAGCTTCCGGACTTCGAGGTGGAGTTCGGTGGCGATGAGGGCCTCCCGGGAACGTTCGAGTGTGTTGCCGTCGATCGTACCCGCCGCGCCGTCAGCGCGCGAGGCTGCGCAACCCCGCCCGCAGCGCCTTCGCGAACCGCGGGTCGCCGACTGCGCCCACGTTGAAGCGCGACCAGGGTGTCACCGCCGACGAGTCGACGCTGAAGATGCGTCCCGGCGCCAGCACGATCTTCTGGGGCAGCAAGGCCTTCGCGAGGGTCAGCGAGTCGTCGACGCCGGGCAGGGCCGACCAGAGGTACAGCGACTGCGTCTGGCGCGTGAAGATCTCGGCGCCCACGGACTCGAAGAGGGCCACGGCCTTTTCGTTGGCCTGCTGCAGCCGCGTGCGCAGGCGGTTCAGGTGGCGCTGATAGTGGCCTTCGGTGAGCATCACGTCGATGGTGCGCTCGCAGTACTCGGAACTGCTCACGTGGACCAGCGCCTTCAGGTCGGCGAGGTCGCTCGCCAGGTCGGGGCTGCAGGCGAGGAAGCCCACGCGCAGCGCCGCCGAGAACGACTTCGAGAAGCTGCCGATGTAGATCGTGCGTTCGAGCTGGTCGAGCGCGGACAGGCGCGGCGACGAGGTGGCCTTGAAGTCGGCCAGCGGGTCGTTCTCGACGAGCAGCAGGTTGTACTTCTGCGCCAGCTGCAGCACGCGGAAGGCCTTGGCGGCCGACAGGTCCGAGCCGGTGGGGTTCTGCGCGAGCGACTGCGTGAAGAACAGGCGCGGCCGGTGGGTGATCAGCAGCTGTTCCAGCACCTCGAGGTCGGGGCCGTCGGCCTGCCGCGGCACGCCGAACACCTGCGCGCTCTGGATCTTGAGCTTGCCGAAGAGCGGGTAGTAGCCCGGGTCGTCCACCAGCACCTTGCCGCCGGGCGGCACGAAGTAGCGGATCACCATGTCCAGCGCCTCGTTCGCGCCCTGGGTCAGCACGATCTGGCGCGGCTCGGCGCCGATGCCGAAGTCGGCGAGCTTGCGCACGAGGTGCTCGCGCAGCGGCGCGTAGCCATAGCGGCTGCCGTAGCGGAAGAGGGCGCCGAGGCCGGTGCGCACCACCTTCTGGTGGTACTTGTCGAGCCGCACGTCGGCGAGCCATTCGACCGGCGGGAAGCCGTCGCCCACGGCCAGCGCATCGGGTTCGGTCTTCAGTTGCTCGCGCATCAGCCACACGATGTCCATGGCCCGGCCGAGGTTGCCGGCCTCCTCGTCGGTGGGCTTGCGCACTTGCTGCGGCAGCACGAAGTAGCCCGAGCCGCGGCGCGGCTCGATCAGCCCGCGGGACACCAGCAGCTCGAACGCGGCCACCACGGTGTTCTTCGCGTACTTGTGCAGCGCGGCCATCTCGCGCAGCGACGGCAGGCGGTCGCCGGCCTTGAACGCGCCGTCGCGGATCTGGCGCTCGATCGCGTCGGCGAGGGTCACCGGAAGGGGGTTGGCGCGGGTCGGGGCCGTCATGCCCGCATCATGACACGCGGGAACACCCGTGGGTTCGGTTCCTCAACTGTCCCGAAGAACTGTACCTTTCAGTCCTGGTACAGCCGACCTACAGTTCGGCACCGCTTCAACTTGCCTGCAGGACCCCCGATGACGATCGACTCGCGACTCCCCAACTTCCGCGCCCTCACGCCCACCCAGCGCTTCGAGCACATCGCCACGGCCGTGGGCCTGTCCGCCGAGGACAAGGCGCTGGTGACGGCGCCCGGCGCGCTCACCACCGCCCGTGCCGACGGCATGATCGAGAACGTCATCGGCACGTTCGAACTGCCGTTCGGCGTGGCCGGCAACTTCCAGGTGAACGGGCGCGACGTGCTCGTGCCGATGGCCGTCGAGGAGCCGTCCGTCGTGGCCGCCGCCTCGTTCATGGCGAAGATCGTGCGTGGCTGCGGCGGCTTCGAGACGTCCAGCACCGGCCCGATCATGCGCGCCCAGGTGCAGGTGCTCGGCATCACCGACCCGTACGGCGCGCGCCTCGCGCTGCTGAAGCACCGCGACGAGATCCTCGCGGTGGCCAACAGCCGCGACAAGGTGCTGATCGGCCTGGGCGGCGGCTGCCGCGACATCGAGGTGCACGTGTTCCCTGACACCGCGCGCGGCGCGATGATCGTGATGCACCTGATCGTCGACGTGCGCGACGCGATGGGCGCCAACACCGTCAACACGATGGCCGAGGCGGTGTCGCCGCTGGTCGAGAAGCTCACCGGCGGCACGGTGCGCCTGCGCATCCTGTCGAACCTCGCCGACCTGCGGCTGGCACGGGCCCGGCTGCGCGTGACGCCCGAGGCCCTGAAGACCGCCGAGCGCAGCGGCGAGGAGATCATCGAGGGCATCATCGACGCGTACACCTTCGCCGCCGTGGACCCGTACCGCGCGGCCACGCACAACAAGGGCATCATGAACGGCATCGACCCCGTGATCGTCGCGACCGGCAACGACTGGCGCGCGGTGGAGGCCGGCGCCCATGCCTACGCCTGCCGCAGCGGCCGCTACACCTCGCTCACCACGTGGGAGAAGGACACCTCGGGCGCCCTCGTGGGCACCATCGAGCTGCCGATGCCGGTGGGCCTCGTGGGCGGCGCGACGAAGACGCACCCGCTCGCGAAGCTGTCGCTGAAGATCATGGCCGTCGAGTCGGCCCAGCAGCTGGGCGAGGTGGCCGCGGCCGTGGGCCTGGCCCAGAACATGGGCGCGCTGCGGGCCCTGGCCACCGAAGGCATCCAGCGCGGCCACATGGCCCTGCATGCGCGCAACATCGCACTGGTGGCGGGTGCCACCGGCGAGGAGATCGACATCGTCGCCCGCCGCATGGCGAGCGAACACGACGTGCGCACCGACCGCGCCGTCGCGCTGCTCGAGGAACTGCGGCGCCGTTGAGGCCCGCCCGTGCGCCCCGGAGGGCGCATCCGAACGATCCACCCCTGGAGAACACCATGACAGAAAGAACATCGACCCGGCCCTGGCGCCTGGTCGAAGTGTGGGGCGACACCGTGGACACCCGGCACCTCGCCTGGTCCATCGCCATCGGGCTCGGCGTGAGCCTGGCCGGCTTCCTGATCGCGCGCCGGCTGCTCGTGTCGGCCGTGGCCACGCCCGAGCTGGCGCGGGCCTACGCGATGCTCGCGGGCCTCGCCGGCTGCGTGCTGTCGGGCGTGATCTGCGCCCGGATCTTCCCGCCGAAGCGCGAGGTGGTCGAGGGTGACGCCGTCGTCGACCCGACGTGGCGTCTGGAAGTGCTGGCGCGGCTCGACGAGGAGCACGGCGGGCTCGGCCAGCTCGCCGACCTGCCGCCGGTGGTGGTGGCCGAGATGAAGGAGCTCGGCCTCTACGACCTCTTCGCCGCTCACGAGAAGAACGCTCCGGCGCAACGCACGCCGCGCGCCGCCGCCACGCCGGTGGCCGCCCCGACCCTCACCGCGAGGAAAGCCTGATGGACACCTCCCTGCTCAACGACATCTACGTCGCGATCGCGATGGGCCTGCTGGGCGCCGTCGTGTTCGCCGCGATCGGCCTCGTCTCCGGCACCGACGAGACCACGACGCTCGCACCGCTCACGCTGCTCGTGGTGCTGCTCGGCGTGCCACCCGCCGGCGTCTTCACGTTCTTCCTCGCCGGGGCCGTGGCCAAGCACATGACCCACGCCATCCCCACTGCGCTGCTGGGCATCCCCGGCGACACGATGGCGACTCCGCTGATGCAGGACGCGAACGCGCTGCGCAACCTCGGCGTGCCGCACATCGCGTTGCGCAAGATGGTGTCGGGCGGCATCATCGCCGCGTTCGTGGCCGTGCCGCTCGCGGTGCTGTTCGCCGTGCTGATCGCGCCGTTCGGCCCCACGATCACGAAGGCCGCGCCGTGGATCTTCGTGGCCGCCGCCGTGCTGATCGCCTACTTCTCGCCGGGCCGCTGGGCCTCGGTGGCGGTGCTGGTGCCGTTCGTCGTGCTGATCATCGCGCTGCAGACGCTCACCGCGAAGTACGACGTGAAGCTCAGCATCAGCTACTTCCTCGGCATCGCCATCGGCCCGCTCGTGGCCGACCTGTTCTCGGTGATGTCGCCGCACGACCGCAAGCGCATGGCGCGCGACAGCGTGCGCACGTTCCAGCTCGCGCCGGACGTGAAGGGCTGGTCCGGCTACTTCCCGAACCCGCTGAAGGTGCTGGACATCGCGCAGACGAAGTGGACCCTCGCCACCGCCGGCATCTCGAGCGCGACCTTCGTGTTCAGCCCCGTCGCGATGACCGTGGTGCTCGGCGAGGTGGTCGGCTCGCGCATCAAGCACGCCTACCACCGCATGACCACGGTGCTGAGCGCGCGCAACGGCGTGACCGAAGCCACCTACATCGCCGAAGCCCTGATCCCGCTGATCGCGTTCGGCCTGCCGCTGAGCCCGGTCGCCGCCGGCCCCGCCGCGCCGCTGTTCAACGCGCCGCCGCGCTTCACGGTGGATGCCGCGTCCGGCACGGTGAACAACCTGCACACGCTGCTGAACAACTGGGAGTTCCTCGGCTACGGCATGCTGTCGGTGCTGATCGCCGGCCTGGTGTCGTACCCGTTCGCGATGAACTTCGCCCGCCGCGCCGCGCTGTTCGTGTCGCGCCGCATCAGCCACGAGGCCATCATCGCCACGTTCGTCGGCCTGATCATCGTGATCAGCGTCTGGGAGGGCGGCCTGCTCGGCCTGTTCGTCATCCTGACGATGGGCCTGGCCGGTGGCCTGCTGTCGCGCATCCTCGGCTTCAACGCGGGCGTGCAGTTCATGGGCTACTACACCGCCGTGCTGACCGTGCCGGCGCTGCTGAAGCTGTTCGCGTGAGGTCCGCGGTGAAACCCTCCGTCAAGATCGTCGAGGTGGGGCCGCGCGATGGCCTGCAGAACGAGAAGCAGCCGATCTCCGTGGACACGAAGGTGGGGCTCGTCGAACGGCTGGTGGCCGCCGGCGTGACCCACATCGAGGCCGCGTCGTTCGTGTCGCCGAAGTGGGTGCCGCAGATGGCCGGCAGCGCGGAGGTGATGGCGCGGGTGCCGAAGGTGCCCGGGGTGCACTACAGCGCGCTGGTCCCGAACCTGCAGGGGCTGGAGTCGGCGCTGGCCGCCGGCTGCGAGGAAGTGGCCGTCTTCGCGGCGGCGTCCGAGACCTTCTCGCAGCGGAACATCAACTGCTCCATCCGCGAGAGCCTCGAGCGCTTCCGCTCGGTGGTCGACACGGCGCGCGCGCAGGGCGTGCGCGTGCGCGGCTACGTGTCGTGTGTGCTCGGCTGCCCGTTCGAGGGCGCCATCGACCCCGAGCAGGTGGCCGGCGTGGCCGTGGCGCTCGCCGAGATGGGCTGCGGCGAGATCTCGCTCGGCGACACCATCGGCCGCGGCACGCCCGACGGCGCACGCCGCATGCTGGAAGCCACGGCCCGCCGGCTGGGCATCGAGCGGCTCGCCGGCCACTACCACGACACCTGGGGCATGGCCGTGGCCAACATCGCCGCGTCGCTGGAGATGGGCGTGCGCACCTTCGACAGCTCGGTGTCGGGGCTGGGGGGCTGTCCCTATGCGCCGGGGGCCACGGGCAACGTGGCGACCGAGGACGCGGTGTACCTGCTGCACGGCATGGGGTACGACACCGGCATCGACCTCGGCAAGCTCGCCGAGGCCGGGCGGTACATCGGCGAGGCGCTGGGGCGGCCCACCTCGTCTCGGGTGGCGAAGGCGCTGGCCGCGTCCTGCGCCTGACGCAGGCGTTCCCCATTCTTGGGGATGCCTGCGGCGCGGGCCGTCGTTCATGCTGTGCGTCCTTGCGGGCGCGGCCCGCGTTTCCAGGGGACAGCATGGGTTCCATCGCGATCTCGGGCGCGCGGCTGCGCGTCAACGACCGGGAGGTCCAGCGCAACGGGCCGTTCCAGAGAACCTACCTGGCCGAGGGCGACTCGTGGATGGACATGAGCGCCTGGAACCAGGGTTCCCTGCCGGAGTACCTCGCCAGGGACTTCAACCGGGACGGGAAGAACAACCTCATCGTCAACATCGCCACGTCCGGCCACACGCTGACCCGGATCGTGGACATGATGAACGACGACCTGGTCTGGTGGCTCCGGCAGGACACGTACGACGGCATCCTCTTCAGCGCGGGTGGCAACGACTTCATCGACGCCGCCCTCGATCCGGCACCGGGCCAGGGTCTCCTGGTGGACTGCCGCTCGATCGCACCGCCCGCCGATGCCGCGGCCTGCATCCGCCCCGGCGCCCTGGCGAACCTGATCGGCTACCTGAACACCAACTTCGGCGCGATCCACCGGGCCGTCCGCACCAGCGGGAAGAACAAGGCCACGACGATCTACCTGAACTGCTACGACACGGCCACCGCGCGGGACGCCCCCGCCATCCGGAACCTCTCCGGCCCGTGGCTCTTCACCGCGTACGTCAAGAACGGCATCCCGCGTCACCTGTGGGCCGACCTGACGGCCCTGCTGTTCGCCAGGATCAAGGAGACGATCCAGGGCTGGGCCGCCGGGCACAGCGGCGTGCAACTGGTGGCCACCACCGGCTTGCTCACGCCCGCCGATCCGGCGTCCACCGGTGACAGCGGCGACTGGGTCAACGAGATCCACCCGAACCCGTCGGGCTGGCGCAAGCAGGTCAAGGCGTGGCGTGCGGTGCTGCCGGCCTGAGGCATGGCAGGGCTTCAGGGACGCTGCCCGACGCGCAGCACCAGGCGCCCCGTCACCTCGCGGTTCGCCAGGCGCCGCAGACCCTCGGCGAACGACGACAGCGGAAGCACGTCCGACACCTGCGGCCGGAGTGTCCCCGCGGCCACCGCCGCGAAGAGGGCCTCGTCGGCGGCGCGGCTGGCGTGTGGCTCTCGGGCCATCCAGGGCCCCCAGAAGCACCCCACCACGCTGTAGTTCTTCAGCAGCGGCAGGTTCATCGCGAGGCTCGGGATCTCGCCGCTCGTGAACCCGATCGGCAGCACGCGGCCACCCCAGGCCATCGCTCGCGACACGGTGCCGAACAGCGGACCGCCGACGTTGTCGAAGAACACGTCCACGCCCCGGCCGCTGGTCAGTTCGAGCAGGCGCTCGCGCACCGGCTCGCTGCTGCAGTCGATCGCATGGGCGGCGCCCTGGCGGCGTGCCACGTCGCACCGCGCGGCCGAGCTGGCGCCTGCGATGACGGTGGCGCCCGCCACGCGCGCCACGTCGACGGCCGCCAGGCCGACCCCGCCCGCGGCCCCGCTCACGAACACGGTTTCCCCCGGCTGCAATTGCGCCCGGGTGACCAGCGCGTAGCGTGCCGTGCCGTAGGCATGGCGCACGGTGGTGCCGACCTCGAAGCCCACGCGGTCGGGCAGCGGCACGACGCTCGCGGCGGGCACGGCCCAGCGCTCGGCCCAGCCGCCGTACCAGTGGCTGCAGGCCACGCGGTCGCCCACGCGCACGTGCCGCACGCCGTCGCCGACGGCCAGCACGACACCCGCGGCGTCGCTGCCCGGCACGAAGGGCAGGGCGGGCTTCATCTGGTAGCGGCCGGCGACCATCAGCGTGTCCATGAAACTCGGTGCGGTCGTGTGCACGTCGACCACCACCTCCCCCGGGGCGGGGACCGGGTCCGGCAGCTCGCCGAGTTCGAGCGCCTCGATGCCGTCGAAGCGGCTGCAGATGACGGCGCGCATGTCAGTTCTCCACCGAGCGGGATGCCGCGCCGGTGCGGTTCGCGGACCGCCGCAGCCATCCCGGGCAGGGGATCAGCATGCCGACCTGCCGGCGGTAGGCGCGGTAGCGCTCGCCGAACTGCCGCACGAGGTCCCGCTCCTCGAACGCAATGCCGATGAGGATGTAGACCGTGAACCCCGCGGCGAACAGCAGCCGGCCGGCGGTCATCACCGGCACCGACCAGAAGGTCAGCAGGAAGCCCAGGTACAGGGGGTGGCGCACCCAGCGGTAGAGCAGCGGCGTGCGGAACCGTGCTTCGGGCAGCGGGCGCCCGGTGAGCCGGGAGAAGACCTGCCGCAGCCCGAACAGCTCGAAGTGGTCGATCTGGAAGGTGCTGGCCAGCAGCAGCAACCAGCCGAGTGCGAACACGCTCCACAGGAGTGCGGCGCCGACGCGGTCGTCGACCTGCCAGAGGACTGGCGTGTCGATCGGCAACCAGAACCGGAACATCAGCAGCAGGGCGAGGCAACTGGCGACCAGGAAGGTGCTGCGCTCCACGACCGGCGGAACGATCCGGCTCCACCATTGCTTGAAGCTGTGGCGGGCCATCAGGCTGTGCTGGATGCCGAACACGGCGAGCAGCAGGAGGTTGGTACCCAGGGCCTGTGTCCATGGGGCACCCGCGCCGATGTCGACCGACTTCGGCACGACCAGGTTGGCGCTGAAACCCACGAAGTAGGTGAGGGTGGCGAGGCCTGCCGCGTAGGCGGCCACGCCGTAGAGGAACGAAAGCAATCGGCGCATGGCGATCTCCTGGTCCGGTGGTTGAGCGATGGGAGGATCGTGGGCACCGGGCGTCCCTTCAGCGTCCCTGGGCAACGGCCTCGTGCCCGGCTATAAACGCCCGATGACGTCCACCCCGCCATCTCCGCTGGAACTGCAGGTGTTCGGCACACCCGTCGCCGTGGTGGCCGGGCGCGAGACACGGCTGCCGCTGAAGCGCGCCATCGCGCTGCTGGCGTACCTGGGTTTCGATGCCGGGGTCGTGCCGAGGGCGCACCTCGCGACCCTGCTGTGGCCGGACGCGGATGAGTCGCAGGGACGCACCCGCCTGCGCAGGCTGGTCTACACGATCGAGGAGGCGCTCGGCAGCCCGGTCCTGTCGGCCGACGGCGATGGCCTCGCCCTGGACGCCGGGCACGTCGGAATCGACGCCCTCCGCTTCGCGCGGTTCGCCCGCCGTGCGGTGGCGTCCGCGGCGTTCGACGAGGCCACCCTCGCGGAAGCTCGCCAGTGGATCGAGCGGGCGCGGCGCCCGATGCTGCAGGGCATCGCCTTCGGTTCCGGGGTTTTCGACGACTGGCTCAAGGCGGTGTCGCTGGAGCACGAGCACCTTCTCGCGCGGCTGCTGGAGCGCCTGGCCGACGCGCTCGGCCAGCGTGGGGAGTTCGCGGCGGCGGTGGCCCTCGCGGAGGGGCTGGTCGCACTCGACCCGTACCGCGAGCCGAGCCACGTGCTGCTGATGCAGCTGCACGCGCGCCAGGGCCACAGTGCCGGCGTGGAGGCGGCCTACACGCGCTGTGCTGAGCTGCTGCGCGCGGAGTTCGGCATTCCGCCCGGACCGCAGACCGAGCGGGCGTACCTGCGGCTGACGGACGACCTGAAGCGCCTGCTGTCGAACCGGGTGGAGCGGCCAGCCGTGCGTTTCGCCGAAGGCGGCGCGGGTGCGATCGCCTACACGACGCTCGGGGCGGGCGAGCAGGCCCTGGTGGTCTGCCCCGGGTTCGTCGGCCACATCGAGATCGCGCTGGAGCACCCGCCGTTCCGCGAGTGTGTCGAGGCCCTGGCGGACCGCTTCCGGGTGATCCTGTTCGACCGGCGCGGCGTGGGCCTGTCCGAGCGGCTGCGCGCGACGAGCACGCCGGCCGCGCTGGCGGGCGACGTCGCGGCGATCCTCGCGCATGCCGGGGTGCCGCGCGCGTGGATCTTCGGGTCGTCCGAGGGCGGGTTGGGTGCGATGCGCCTCGCCATCGACCATCCCGGCCATGTCGAGGGCCTGTGCCTGTTCGGCTCGCTGGCCCGGGGCTCGGCCGCCCCCGATTACCCCTGGGCGCTGCCCGCGCCCGCGTACGACGTGTGGCTGCAGCGGCTCGTCGCGGCGTGGGGCGGCCCGGCCGGAATCGAGACGTTCGCGCCCAGCCGGGTGGACGATCCCGCGTGGCGGGCCTGGTGGGCGCGCATCGTGCGGCACGCGGCCTCGCCCGGCGGCCTGGAGACGATCCTGGGCGGCCTGCGCGATGCCGACCTGCGCGCCGACCTGTCCCGCATCGCCGTGCCCACGCTCGTGATGCACCGGCGGGGCGACCGGGCGGTGCGCTTCGAGGCGGGCGAGCACCTCGCGAAGCACATCCCCGGCGCGGCCTGGCAGCCACTGGAAGGCGAGGACCACTTCTGGTGGTGCGGGGACAGCGCCCGCGTCACCGAAGCGATCCTGCGGTTCACCGCACGCTGATCACGTCACTTCTTGCGCGCCGCGATGGCTTTCTCGGCCCCGTTCACCAGGTCGGCACCGATCTGCCCCTTCCACTTCTCGTAGACGGGCCGCGTGGCCTTCACGAAGGCCTCGCGCTCGGCCGGGCTGAGCTGGGTGACGGTCACGCCGTGCGCGGCGATCTCCTTCAGCAGCGGCTTGTCGGCCTCGACCAGGCCCTTGCGCGCGATGGCGATCTCTTCCTTGCCGGCGTCGATGGCGGCCTGCTTGACGATCTCGCGGTCGGCGGGGGTCCAGCTGTTCCAGATGTCCTTGTTCACGACGAAGATCAGCGGGTCGTTCACGTAGCCCCACATCGTGATGTGCTTCTGCGCCACGCTGTGGAGCTTGGCGGCCTGGTACACGGCGATGGGGTTCTCCTGGCCGTCGACGGCGCCGCTGGCGAATGCGGGCTGGGCGTCGGCCCAGCTCATCTGCGTGGGGTTGGCGCCCAGGGCGGTGAAGGTGTCGAGGAACAGGGGCGAGCCCACGACGCGGATCTTCAGGCCCTTGAGTTCGGCCGGCGACTTGATCGCCACCTTGGAGTTGGAGATCTCGCGGTAGCCGTTCTCGCCCCAGGCGAGCGGCACCACGCCGGCCTTGTCCAGCGTCTGGAAGATCTTCTGGCCCACCTCGCCCTGGGTCACGGCGTCCACCGCGGCGTAGTCGGGGAACAGGAAGGGCAGCGAGAACAGGTTGAGCTGCTTGACCTGCGGCGACCAGTTGATGGTGGAGCCGACGGCCATGTCGATCACGCCCTGGCGCAGCGCGGAGAACTCGCGCGTCTGGTCGCCCTGGATCAGCGAGACGCCCGGGTACAGCTTGATGTTGATGCGGCCCTGCGTGCGTTCGCGGACCTTGTTCGCCCACAGCTCGCCGCCCTTGCCCCAGGGGAAGGCCGTGCCCAGCACGAGCGACATGCGGTACTCGCTCTTGTACGCGGTCTGCGCGAGGGCGGCCGGCGAGGTGAAGGCCAGCGCGGCGGCCGTGGCGGCGGCGGTGGCGAGGAAGGTGCGCAGTTTCATGGTTTGCATCCGGTTGGAGAAAGGGAGGGCGGGTTCAGTAGCCGAGCTGGTGGGGCAGCCAGAGCGCCAGGGACGGGAAGGCCACCACCAGCAGCATGGCGAGGGTCATGGCCAGCACGAACCAGAGAACCCAGCGCGTGGTGTGTTCCATGCGCACGCCGGCGATCTTGCTCGCCACCATCAGGTTCACGGCCATGGGCGGGGTGAACTGGCCGATGGCCACGGTGAGCGTGAGCACGACGCCGAACCACACCACGTCCCACTGGTAGTGGGCCATGATGGGCATCAGCAGCGGCACGAAGATCAGGAAGATGGAGATGCCGTCGAGGAACATGCCGGCGATCAGCAGCAGCACGATCAGCAGCGCGAGCACGCCCTTCTCGCCGAGGCCGGATCCGACGATGGCCTGCGTGACCGGGTCGATGACACCCAGCGTGGACAGCGAGAACGCGAAGATGCCCGCGAGCGACACCACGACGAGGATCACGGCCGACAGCTCGCCCGCCTCGCGCAGGATGACGAACAGGTCGCGCACCTGGATCGTGCGGTGGATGACCATGCCCACGAACAGGCCGTAGAACACCGCGACCACGGCGGCCTCGGTGGGCGTGAACCAGCCCGCGCGCATGCCGCCCAGGATGACCACGGGCGCGGCCAGTCCCCACGAGGCTTCGCGCAGGCTGCGCCAGAAGGGCGGACGGGGCATGTCGGCCTCCGCCGCACCCATCTGGTGGCGGCGGGCCAGCCACACGGCGGGCACGATCAGCGCGATGCCGGCGAGGATGCCGGGGATCATGCCCGCCGAGAACAGCGCGGGCACGGAGGCCCCGGGCACCAGCACCGAGTACACGATGAAGGCGACCGACGGAGGGATCAGGATGTCGGTGGCCGCCGCGCTCGCGACCACGCTGGCGGAGTACGCGGCGGGGTAGCCCGCGCGGGCCATGGCGGCGATCATCACGCCGCCCACGGCGGCCGCGGTGGCCGGGCCCGAGCCCGAGATGCCGCCGAGGAACATCGCCACGGCGATGGCCACCAGCGGCAGCATGCCGGGCCCGCGGCCCACGATGGCGACGGCGAAGTTCACCAGCCGCAGGGCCACGCCGGACCGGTCGAAGATGGCGCCCACCAGCACGAACATCGGAATGGCCAGCAGCGGGTACTTGCCGAGGCCCGCGTAGAAGTTCTGCGGCACGGCCAGCAGCCCGAACCAGGACGCGTCGGCATTGGCCAGCGCGATGGCGGCGGCGCCGGCCAGGCCCAGCGCGGCGCCGATGGGCACCCCGAGGAACATCATGCCCAGGAAGGCGATGAACAGCAGCGCGGCGATCATGCACCGGCTCCCGGCGTGGCGCGCCCGCGACGCAGGCGCACGAACACCTGCACGGCGCGGGCGGTCGTCAGGGCGCACAGCACGGGCATCCAGATGGAGTACCACCACTGCGGCACGCCGATGCCGGGCGAGGTTTCCTCGAAGCGGTAGTCGTCCCACACCACGCGCACGCTCAGCACGGTGATGAGCCCGAACAGCAGCGCCACCATCACGGCGCCGAACTCGGCCAGCACCCGCTTCCGGCGCTCGGAGCCGCCGTCGGCGAAGAACTCGATGCGGATGTGCAGTTGGCGCGCCACGGCGGCCGAGCCGCCCACCAGGGCCAGCACGATCATCAGGAAGACCGAGATCTCCTCGGTCCAGGCGAACGAGGCGCTGGTGAAGTAGCGCACGATCACGTTGGCGAAGGTGATCAGCGCGAGGGCCGCCATCGTCAGGACGATGAGCCAGTCTTCCAGGCGGAGGGATCGGGGTTCGGGGGCGGGGGACGGTTCGGTGCCGGGAGCGGGGGAGGACATGGACAGCGCGGGGGCCAGGGGGCGATTCGGGTCAACCCGGATCTTGTCGCCCGGCGGTGCGGGGGACCATGAGGGCATGCCCTAGTCGCCGCGGGCAGGCCCGTCGGTTCAGGACGCCGCCAGCAACGCCGTCATGCGCTCGCGGACGCGGTCATCGGGCTCCTCGCGCTGCGCCTGTGACAGCAGGGCCGGCGCCGCGTCGGGCCACTGCGCGCGCCCCCAGCCCTCCAGGGCGCCGACCGCCATGTGGCGGTTGCGGATGACCGGGCTGCGCAGGCCCGCTTCCACGAGCGGCCAGCCTTGGCCCGGGAAGACACCGAGTGCCTGCAGCACGAAGTCCAGCGCCCGATGGTTCTCGAACGCGGCGCCGAAGCCCATCTCGTTCGCGGGGCCCGTGGCGATCGCGGGGAGGTCGAGCCGCTCCCGCGCCAGCGCGACGACGCGCTCGACCCGTTCCGCGTCGTTCGTGCGCATCAGTTCGAACCACTGTTCGCCCGTGCCATCGCGCTGCCGGGCGAAGCGCGTCTCCCAGATGTCCAGGCCCATGCGTTCCGCGGCGGTGCTGGCGACCCAGAAGGCGTCCGGGTCCGTGTCGCCGAGGGCCGCCCGCACCAGCTCCGGCCAGTGCGGTGCGGACAGGATCCGCGCGGCGGCATCGCGCACGCGCTCGCGGTGGGCGGGCGTCCACCCGATGGCTTCGAGGGGCTCCCAGGTGCGTTCCGCATCGTCCACGAAGTCGGCGATGTCGGCCACGGCGAGGTAGGTCGCCAGCGGAGGTGAGGCCTGCGAGGCCACGTGCGCGAGATACCGCACCACGGCCTGCGCCCCGTCGTCGTAGTCGGAGATGTCCGCGGCCGGGCCACCGCGCAGCAGCGCCTGGATCAGTTCGCCCGCGCCGGCGAGCAGGGGCGCATCCACCTCCGCGGCCTGAAGCGCCGCCAGCAGGCCGCCGCCGGTCGCGCAGGCATGCGCGAGGTACTCGTTCATCACCGAGTTCCTGTAGCCCTCGCGCAGCAGCCAGGCGCGGATCGCGGGCTGCGCCGTCCCGGCCAGCCGTTCCACGAGGTGGATGCGGCCCCAGCCGTCCACGCGCCGGGCGAGGTTCCACAGGGCCTCTTCCCCTTCGGCGGGCGGCAGCGTGTTGCTCAGCGCGACCGATGCATAGAGCGTGAACTCGTCGTGCAGGCCGAGGCGCAGCAGCACCTCGGTTTCCTGCGGCGGGCGGATGAGGCCCAGCAGCGCGATGCCCATCTTGACGGGGCCACGGTCCGGGCTTTCGCACACCAGCCAGCGCGCGAAGGCATGGAGCCGCCCGGCATCGATCTCGCGGGAGCCGCGGACGGCGGTCAGCAGCGCGTCGGCGAGCCGCATCACCTCGCCCTCGGTCACGAAGTCGTAGAAGTCCTTCACGTGTTCGGGCGTCGGCGTGTTCAATGCCGCTTCCAGCATGTGCAGGACCTTGTCCGCCGAATCCGGCTCCGCGTGCCCCACGTGATGGCTGAGGACCCCGTCCGCGGCACCGGCCGCCCAGCGGAGGTCGGAGCCGCTGCGGCTGACCACCGCCTCCTCATCGGGCAGCGTGGCTGCGGCCTCCGGCAGTCGGCCGCCGGGCTCCAGCGGGAAGCTGGCGAGGTACCCGAAGAGGCTCGGGCGGCCGTCGACCCAGGGCGCTGGGAAGCCGTTCACCATCGTCGGGGGTGGCGGCGGGGCCAACTTGCCTTCGCCGCGTCCATTGCCTCCGAGCAGGCGCTTCAACCACTCCATCAGGTCCTCCCTCTTTTGTTCGTCGCCGGGATTGTCACCCGGCGGCACCGGCTCCTTCACGGGCGGTTCGACGGCGCGCGGGCGGTGTCAGCGAGCGGGCCCATTGCCGGTAGATGCGGCGGGCCGTCGCCTGCAGGGCCGGGAGGTTCGAGTGCATGTCCGCGAGGATCCGGGCGCGGCTCTGCACCGCGGGCCCGCCGGCCACGGACAGCTCGGCGCGGGCGTGCTCGCACCACTCCGAGACGATGTCCTCGGTGACCTCGAAGTGGCACTGGAACGCCATGTGCCGGCCGATCGCGAACGCCTTGTTGAGGCAGTGGGTGCCGTACAGCAGGCGGCGCGCGCCGGTCGGGATGGCGAAGGTCTCGTAGTGCCAGTTGAAGCCGACGACCTCGTCGGCGCCGAAGAGGGCGGTGCCGTGGGGTGTCACGTGCAGCCGGCTCCAGCCGATGTTGGCCCACGCGTTGCGGCACACGTGCGCCCCGAGCGACTTCGCCATCATCTGCGCCCCGAAGCAGTGGCCCAGCACGGGCACGTCGAGGTGCATGGCGCTGCGCACGAAGTGCAGTTCCTCGGCGATCCAGTCGACCGGGTCGTTGACGCTGCGGTTGCTGCCGAGCAGCACGATGCCGCTGTAGTCGGGGGCGCTGCGAGGGAGGCTGTCGCCCTCGTCGGGACAGAAGACCTTCGTCTCCATGCCGCATTGTTCGAGGCAGCGGACGAGGAAGCCGCCGCGCTGGGTCGGGTCGTGCTGAAGGATCGCCACGGGTCTCATGGATGGGGCGCGTTGCGGCGCGCCGGCTGTGGAGGAGCGATCAATCTAGGGTCGGGCGTGTCAAGACGGCGTCAATTCGATGGGGCCCGTGAATTGACACGATCTTGATGCGCGCCTGCCTACGATGCGGGGTTTGCTTCGAGGGGAGGGTGACATGTTCGATGGGCCGGGCATCGTGCTGGCGCTGGCCGCGGTCGTCGGACCGCTGGCCTGCGCCTGGTGGGTCATCGGTGCCTGTTGCGCGCCCCCGCGGTCGTGGAGGGGCGCCGAGCGTGCGAGACCTCACAATCCGGCCTACGGGGGCGACGACCCCCGGGTTCCATTCACCCACGGAGAGAGACATGACGATTCGCACCTCGCTGCGGCCGCTGGTCGCAGCGGCGCTCGTGCTGGCCTGCGCCGGCGCCCAGGCCGCACGCTACGACGCCCCCGTCGCGGCCAACGCGTACATCACCTACAACGGTTTCGACTGGGCCTGGGCGAACCCCGTGGCCGCGGACGGCAGCTTCGTCGAATACGCGGCGCCCACGCTCTACACCGGCATCGACCTCAGCTACCAGTCCCAGTTCGGCTGGCGCCTGGCGACGGTCGAGGAACTCGCGTTCGCTCCGCTCGCATCGCAGTTCCTGTTCGAGGGGGCGAACGTGCCCGGTGAGCCGGGCGCGAAGGACCCGGTCAGCGGCTCATGGGTCAACGTCCCCGGACGCAACGGCATGGACATGGCCTGCGCCGCCGCGTACTTCAGCGCATGGGCCACCACCTGCAACTACGCCAACGGGCCCGGCCTGAACGTTCCGGGCTACCAATCGTCGCCGTGGTGGGGGCAGCCTGGGTCGCAGACGTGGTCGGACACGCTGGTCGTGCGGGTTGCCGCGCCGGTGCCGGAACCGGCGGCCGTTGCGATGATGTTCGCCGGCCTGGGGCTTGTCGCCGCCATGCGCCGCAGGCACCGCTGAGGAGGCGGGCGGAGGCGCGGCTGCTTCAGGCGGAAGCGCTCCTCCAGTGCCCATCGACTCGTCATCCCGGCGAACGCCGGGACCCATGCGAGCCATGTGCGAACCTGAATGCAGCGGATCCCGGCGTTCGCCCATTGCTGCTCGGGGAAAATCGAGGCATCGACTGATTGACCCGCTCTGAAGCGGACTGCAACGAAGCTGCCGGTCTCCCGACTCGATCGCGCCGCAAAGAACAAAACTGTCGTCCCGGCGCAGGCCCATTGCTGTCCGGGGAACTTGTATCAAGCAAAGGCCAGATCCATCTGGCCCGCCTTGAAGGCTCGTAGCTCGGTTCGTCGTCGTCGGCTCTCGGTGGTTTTCTCGCGCCGCCCGACTCGCTCGAACAGTGTTGCTGTCAACTCGTTCAACCGCGTTCGCAAGCTGCTCTCGCCCTGCTTTCCTGCCTGCTCCAGCACCAGGAGCAGGTAGGTGATCAGTGCCGTCATCACCTGGATCCGAACAGCATTCTCTGTTCGCGCGCAGAACTTCTTGATGTTCAGGTTCTGCTTGATCCACTTGAAGAACAGTTCCACCGCCCAGCGCTCCTTGTAGAGCGCTGCGATCTCTGCGGCGGGTGCGTTCAGATCGTTGCTGGCGAACACCAGCGGCGTGTCGCCGGGCCGGTGCACTTCGATCCGACGCAGCGGTTCGACGTAGCGGTTGTATCGGCCACCGCCGGGCCTGCGGTTGGTCAATCGAACAACTTGATCCTTGAGGATGACGCCCTCGTCTGCCTCTACGATCTCCCGCTCCGCCACCACCTCCAACTTCACGTTCATCTTGAACCGGGTCACGAACCGCGCGCCCTCAGCGTCGATGTCGTGCCACCAATTGAAGTCGTAGTACCCCTTGTCGAAGACGTAGGTGGCGTCCCGCTCGATCGGTACGGGCAGCGCCGCCGTCAGATCGTTGACGTTGGTGGCCGTCATGCTCTGCCACCAGGGCGTTGCACTCCCGTGCTCGTACACCATGTGCAGCTTCAGGCCCTGCGTGGAGCGCACCTTCGTCGGAGCCGCCCACTCGTCGAAGCCGCGTCCCTTCAGGCTCACCGTCGTCGAGTCGATCAGGAACAGCAGGTCGCTGTACTCCCTGCGCACCTTCGGCTTGAGCATGTTCATCAACGCTCGAGCCGTGTCGCCGAACACTCGCCAGTCACGGCGCTTGTTGGCGTCGCCCAGCGTCGAGTGCGTCAGGCGTCCCGCGCCCAAGTGGTAGTGGTGGTTGCTCTGAGCGTTGAAGCCGGTCGCGATGTCCCGCAGCGAACTCGACTTGGACACCTGGGCATAGACCATCGCCACCAAGTGCCCCCAGCTGTCGAAGCTCTTGCAGTATCGATCAGCGTCGTATCTCTCGACTGCCTTGTCGAACGCCCCGCGTGGGAGCAGCTTCAGGAACTGGTGGAACCGGCTTATGCTTTGCATGTTGCGGGGGTTTGTTGATCGAGTTGGCGCTCTGGGATTTATCCCAAATCACCAACCCTCGCAACAACTTACCGCTCAGCACTCAAACTTTCCCCGGACAGCAATGGGCGCAGGCCGGGACCCTGGGCCTGGCGCGCGAACACAGCGTCATCGCAGAACCCGATGCCACCGCGTGCAGGCGCCAGCGCCTGCGCTCAGCAGGATGTTCCGCCCTGCGCGGAACGACGCGAGTGGCTCGATTGAACCGAGCGTTCGCGAAGGCAGACCCCGCGAGTCAGAGCCTGGCGAGAAGTCCTGGCGTCATCGAGTTCTCGGCGTTCGACGCGCGAGTCCCGCGGAGCAGGAGCAGCAGAGCCGAATAAGCCGAAGCTGGTGTTCAGGTGCTTTGTTGGTTACTTATTTGCACCAGCAAATAAGTGACTCGCCCGCCGGGGCGAACTCCCGGCGCGGTCTCACTCACGAGGGGAACGGTGGCGCGCGCAGCCGGCACGGCCAGCAAGGACTCGGACATGCGCGCGGACAACCTGCTCAGGGTCCCGGCCTGCGCCCATTGCTGTCCGGGGAAAATCGAGACGCCCTCAAAACACTTGTCGTCCCGGCGAAAGCCGGGACCCATCGCGGGCGCCGGACGTGCGCGGCATCGAGCGATCTGGCGTGGCGTTTGCTCTTCGGGTGAGGCCGCGCCGGGTCTCGGCCCGGCAGCCGACCCACTTTCTCACGCGAGAACGTGGGCAAAGAGCGCCCCCGATCCGGCGGTCCTGCCCGGCTTCGCCGGTCAGGACTGCTCTGCGATGCTCGCGGCTTGGGGCTTCGCCCACAACTCGCCCTTCGGGCTCAAACAAGTGGGCTCGACCGCCGCTGCGCTTCTCGACGCCTCCAACGGGGGATTCAAGAGCACCGGCTCGCTTCGCATCGTGCTGGAGGAGCTGCACATCGCCTTCGGCGATGTGCAGCCGCGGTCGGGTACGAGGTGGGCGGGTGGCAACTGCTGATCGAGTCGACGCAGACCTGATCCTGCCGGATCGCCCTGTTCATCGAGCCCTTCCTTGACCGCGCCGATTTTCCCCGGACAGCAGTGGGCGAACGCCGGGATCCAGTGAGGCCGCAGCGCGCTGTCGCGTGGTTGCCCTGGTTTCAGGCCCGCGCGGCGCGACTCAATCCACCATCAGATTGTCAGATCGACCGCGCGGGTCCCTGCCAGCCAGCTGATCATTGATCCACGCAAGCGTGCGCTCTGTCGCGTCGGGCACGTTCCGACGGTGGAAGAAGGTCTCCAGTTCGTACCACTTGTTCCCCACACGCAAGCTCGTCCCATCGCGTGTTCCCACCTGTCGACCGGCACCACGAACGCTTGCGATGAAATGCGAGACGAACGCCTCGAAGGCCTGTTCATCTTTCCGAAGCAGTTCCCGGATGTCCGGCGAAGACATCCTCTGCATTCGGGCGCGGACATCGCGACGGACGAAGTGGTCCGTCTCCAGCAGCCGCGCCCACTCATCCAGCTGGGTCGCGTCCAGCAACGTTGTCGCGTGGTTCCACGCGTCGCCTTCATCGGCGCCTGTCAGCAGGACTTTCGCTGCTGTTTGGTCCGCTGCGGTACGAGGCCCCTCTGGCGCGTAGTCGCCCTCTGTCTCGGACAAGAACGAGTCAGCGCTGGTGCACAGGCTGGCCGCCTCGACGAGTGAGCGAACGCATGACTCGACGTCGCGATACAGGACTCGTGCACCATCGTCATGCGGCAGATGAAGAACACGAAATGCAAGTGGGCCCTGTACGCACACGGCGAGGCAATTCGACTGGTGGTCGTCCAGCACCGGCACCAGGGCCCGCTCGGCCAATGAGGGGACGGCGTCAAGCCACGCCATCACCTGCGTGGGACCGAGAACGCTCGCGTCAAGGGAATCCATCTCGAGGCCGTCAGACACCAACCACAACTTGACGAGTGCTTCTGGCAGAGGGGCATCGCATCGGCGGGCAACTGCGCGGATCGCCTCTTGCGAGGCCGGGTCGGACCGGGCGACGTCTCCGCGCCCAAGGAGCTCATCGATCACGTCTTGCATGGGTTGACCGGCTCAGGCCGGCGGAGTCTCTCGTACCTGCATCATATGGACCTGACGGTCGGTCTCGTGGCCGAGCCGAGGTCCGCTTCCGCTTGGCCGGGCGGACTTCATCGATGCGCCTGCAACCACGCCAGGATGGCTTGCTGGACCTGGTTCGTGCGAGCAGGGCCGAGGACCCGGCTCCGATACGGCGACGTGCTGCCCCGCACACCGGGCGCGGACTCGTGGATGGCTTGGGCCAGCTGATCCAGGTAGGCCCTCGACCTCGCCGCGTACGCCTGCCGTTCGGCTTCGTCGAGTTCGATGACCACGCTGTACTCGGCCGGGCCGTGGCTGCAACGCGCGTCGAGCAGGAGCGCATCGCCGTCCTTGACCAGGAACCAGGCGTGGGGGCCGTGGTGGATGACGTCCATCTCAACTGCCGAGAAAGTAGCGGCGGCGCTCGTCGGACCAGCGGGCGAGACGTTCAGTGGAATCGTCCTCGCACCAGTGAGCGAGCCCATCCGCCATCTCCTGAAATCCTTGATCGCGTAGCCATGCGACGGTGCGGCCCGGGCCGGCACCGAGCATGTTCTCGATGTCGAAACCGCATTGCAGGTCGAATTCCACATCGTACTTCGCACGCCACATGGCGGGGACGTCCGCGGGGTTGCCGACGAGAAACAGCAGCCAGGCGCACCAGTACACGTTCTCGAAGTAGTCGTCGTCTTCTCCCCATGCCGGGTCCCAGTCCGCATCGCCGAGGTCGTCATGGGCCAGGCGTCGGCGGAACTCGACTTCGGCGGCGAACAGGCCGCGCAGCAGCTCGTGATGACGGGCGGCCTCATCGGGATCGATGGCTCGCAAGGCGCGCTTGCGCGTCGCAGGCATGTCGGGCAAGGCGTCTGATGGCATGGGACTCATCACATCTCTGCGTCGTGAATCTCTCGGTTCAAGGCGAGCGACAGGCGTGCGCAGAGCATCGTCAACCATCCGGTCCAGAGTCCCGCATCCACCTGCCCCTCGAAGACGGCGCCGGAGGGTTCAACGGAGGCGACGATGTATTGCGCGTCGCCGTGAAGGCCGAACCACGAGGCGATCTGCCGAGTTCCTTGCCACCCGGGCATCGACTGGTAGACCGCCAGGATCGTTTGCCAATCCGAGTCAGGCCCGTCATGGCGGATGTTCAGCGTGATGGTATGAAGCATCGTCCGTGTTCCAGTCGTGCGCTCAACGAGCGGCGTTTTCCGTTTTCCAGCGGTTCATCGCGGCTCTAGCCCGGTGCCGGACGCTCTGGGAGAACCGGCTGGACGGGATCGACTGCAAGGCCGCCGCCACCTCTGCGTCCACCGGGACACCTTGCTCCACCCATCGCAGTGCCAACTCGACCCAGTACTCCGTCGGCCAGCGCAGGCCGGCAAGGAGGACTGCTTTCGCATCGGAAGGACCTGCGGGAAACTCGGCGAACGGGCGCTCGAGGGGAACAACGTTCTGGGGAGAGTCCACGTTCGCTCGGGCCGGCCGGCTACTCGTAGATCTTGCCCAGCCAGAGGAACACGGCGAGGTCGCGCCACGTCGGCCCCGTCGACGATGTGCCCCAGTCCGCTTGGGCGCCGGCGCCCGCCAGCGCACATTCGAGGTAGCTCGAGATCGTGCTGTTCTGCCAATCTTCCGCGCCACCCAGGCAGTAGCGTTGCGGATGCCTCCGCTCCAGTTCTTCAGCGCTCACGCGCTCAGCGACGAGTGCCTCGGCGAAGCGGAAGAAGCTGGCGCGGTCGACGACCGAATCGGGGTCGAGGGCAGTCATGGCGTCATGGCTGGGAAAGTTGAATTGCCATCATCCTACTGAACGCCAAGGGATGGTGGCCGTGTCTGGAGCGCGACCGCCCAGGCTGGAAGCAGGTACGGCGCCTTCGTCAGGGGTCAGGAGTCTCGTGGGCCGTTCCATTTTCGATGTCGACTCGAACGAGCCGCGGGCCATCGTATTCCACGCCGCGGAGCACGGTCGAGAACGCCACCATCCACTGGACTGGCGTGCGCCCGCGGTGGTCCGCGGCGCGGGCGTCCGGCTCGGCGCTGAGCAGCGCGCCTTCCCAGCCGCCGTGCCGCGCGAAGTCCTCGGCGACCTGCATGGCGAGCGAGCGTGCCTTGCTCATCGACAGCCTGCGCGTGTTGTTCATGCGCGGCATTGTCGGCGCAGCCCTGCTGCCCGTGCTGTGACGGCCGAGCAGAAGCGTGCACACGAGGAACATCGGTAGCGAAAGCGTGGCACCCATCACGAGCCCGAACGCAAGACCCGCGCCCCCGTGGATCAGCCAGGGCTCCCAGTGGATCGCCCCCTGACCGGTGTTTTCGGGCGGGGGAGGTGCCGGGCGCGTGGACCGCTTCAGCTTCGATGCGACTGCACCACATCGGCTGTGCCGGCCAGCGCGTGGCGCACCCGAACTGCAGCCGTCCTCAAGTTCTCCCGGTCGATGTCCATTTCAACCCGGACGTCCCACGGCGTTCGAAGGACCTGGTTCCCCGCCGTCGTTTCGACACGCAGACTCGGGCCCCACCACGAGTCGTTGAACACAGCGTCCCGGACCTGGGCCAACGGGATGCTTCGCCAGCGGGCGAACCAGATCGCTGAACGCAGGTGGAGCGCGCGGTCGGTCAGGAGGATGGCGTATTGGGTGCTCCGATGGGCGGCCCAGCCCAGCGCTTTCCACTGCGCTTGTTCATCGGGATGCAGGCGCAGCCGGTCGAAGGGGAACTCATCGAGCGAAACACCCATGTCGAGTTTTCCCTTTCCGCGACGGGCCCCACCCGTCACATGGAGCGGCCATCTTGCTGTCGCAGCGCCGCCATCAATTGGGCTCGGTCTTCCTCCAACCCCAGCACCACGGTTTCGGCGACAGGCTTGCGCGGTGGTTCCGGCACGCGGGGGAAACGCCTGTCCACGTACTCGGCGGCATCCGCGAGCGCATTGCGGCAGTACGGACTGGGAACGAGTTCCCAGGCCAAGGCCAGTGCGTGCCCGATGAAGGCAGAGAAGTCCCCCTTCCTGCCGCCGTTTCCTCCGACCTTCGAGGCGAGGGCGCCGGCCTTGAAGTGCAGCAACTCGGTCGGCATGCCGTCGATGACGAAGCCCGGGACCGCATCGGGTGCCGTGGTTGCCGGCACCATCGACGCCAGCAGGCTGGCGAATGCCCCCTGGGCCACGACGGCTTCACTTCGGTCGGCCAGCATGGGCGCGGGCTCGTACTGGTGCCAGATCATGCCCCGCGCACTGGCGACCGAGACGATGCCGTCCGCGAACGTGATGCAGATCTCGGGATGGAACGAGGGCTTGAGCAGCAGGCGAACCGCTTCCACCGCACGGGTGCATGCGGGGTCGTGCTCGAAGGAGACGATGCCCATGCACCGGCAGATGGCCTCGGCTGTGTAGGCGCCTGTTTTCATGCAGCGGGAGCTTACCCGACGGCACCATTGACACCGGCCCGGATCGCATCATACTGTATGAATGAACAGTGTCACCCGAAACGCAGCGGCACCGCGTTTCGCGCTCCCCGACTACGCCGAACTCCACTGCCGTAGCAACTTCAGCTTCCTGACCGGCGCGTCGCACCCCGAGGAACTCGTCGAGCGGGCCATCGACCTCGGGTACACGGCGCTCGCCATCACCGATGAGTGTTCGCTCGCGGGTGTCGTGCGCGCCCACGTGGCCGCGCGGGACCGGCCGCTGCACCTGATCGTCGGGGCGGAGATGCGGCTGTCGCCGCAGGACGATCCGCCAGAGGAGTTGGTTCACACGCACCCGATGCGCCTCGTGCTGCTCGCGCAAACGCGGCGCGGCTACGGCAACCTGTCGCAGTGGATCACCGTGGCGCGCCGGCGGGCGACGAAGGGCAACTACCTCGCGCACGCCACCGACCTCGAAGGGCACGTGCCCGCGGCGCCCATGCTGGCAGGGCTGCCCGACTGCCTGGGCTTGCTCGTGGTCAGCGCCGACCAGCCGTTCGACCTCGTGTTCGCGCAGGCGGTGTGGCTCAAGACCTGGTTTCGCGACCGCGCCGTGCTCGCGCTCGAACTGCTGCACCGGGCCGGCGACGACGACCTGCTCGCGTGCGTGGAGCGGGTGGCCGCGCTCACCGGCCTGCCCATCGTGGCCGCGGGCGACGTGCTGATGCACGTGCGCTCGCGCAAGGCTCTGCAGGACACGCTCACCGCCACGCGCGTCAACCGCCCGGTGTCCGCGTGCGGCTGGCAGCTCGAGCCCAATGCCGAGCAGCACCTGCGGTCGCGCGCGCGGCTCGCCGCGCTGTACGACCCGGCATGGCTCGACCAGTCGCTGGTGCTCGCGGAGCGCTGCACGTTCTCGCTGAAGGAGCTGAAGTACGAGTACCCGCAGGAGCTGGTGCCGCCGGGCATGACGCCCATCAGCCACCTGCGCGCGCTCACCTACGCCGGGGTGCCGAAGCGCTTCCCGGAGGGCCTGAAGACCGAACACGCGGAACAGATCGAGAAGGAACTCGGGCTGATCGAGCAGCTGAAGTACGAGGCCTACTTCCTCACCGTGGCCGACATCGTCTCGTGGGCCCGTGCGCAGGGCATCCTGTGCCAGGGCCGCGGCAGCGCGGCGAACTCGCTCGTCTGCTACTGCCTGCAGGTGACGGAGGTGAGCCCCGAGCTGTCCACCATGCTGTTCGAGCGTTTCATCAGCGCTGAACGCAACGAGCCGCCCGACATCGACATCGACTTCGAGCACCAGCGCCGCGAGGAGGTGATCCAGTACCTCTACCGCAAGTACGGCCGCCACCGCGCGGCGCTCACCGCGGTGGTGATCAGCTACCGGCCGCGTTCGGCGCTGCGCGACGTGGGCCGCGCGCTCGGCATCGACGAAGCGGCCATCGACCTCGTGGCGAAGAGCCAGCAGTGGTTCGACGGCCGCAGCGTCGACCCCGCGCGCCTGGGTGAACTGGGCTTCGACCCCGAGGCGCCGGTCACGCGCCGCTGGATCGAACTCACCGGCCAGCTCATCGGCTTCCCGCGCCACCTGAGCCAGCACCCGGGCGGCTTCGTGATCGCGAAGGACCGCATCGAGCAGCTCGTGCCCGTGGAAAACGCCGCGATGGAAGGGCGCAGCATCGTGCAGTGGGACAAGGACGACCTCGATGCGCTCGGGCTCATCAAGGTGGACATCCTCGCGCTCGGGATGCTGAGTGCGCTGCGGCGGTCGCTCCAATACCTGTCGGACAAGCTCGGCCGGCCGATGGAGATGCAGGACATCCCCAACGAGGACGAAGCCACCTACGAGATGATCTGCCGCGCCGACACCGTGGGCGTGTTCCAGATCGAGAGCCGCGCGCAGATGAGCATGCTGCCGCGGCTGAAGCCGAAGACTTACTACGACCTGGTGGTGGAGGTGGCCATCGTGCGGCCCGGCCCGATCCAGGGCGGCATGGTGCACCCGTACCTGCTCAACCGCGAGAAGGACCCGAAGGAGATCACGTACCCGAGCAAGGAGATCGAGCCCGCGTTGAAGCGAACGCTGGGTGTGCCCATCTTCCAGGAACAGGTGATGCAGATCGCGATGCTCGCGGCCGACTTCACCGGCGGGGAGGCCGACCAGCTGCGCCGCGCGATGGCCGCGTGGAAACGCAAGGGCGGGCTCGGGCCGTTCGAGAAGAAGCTCGTGGGCCGCATGGTCGAGAAGGGGTACGAGAAGGAGTACGCCGATCGCATCTTCCGGCAGATCGAGGGCTTCGGCGAATACGGCTTCCCCGAGAGCCATGCGGCCGGCTTCGCGCTGCTCGCGTACGCCAGCAGCTGGCTCAAGTGCCACCACCCCGACGTGTTCCTCACGGGCCTGCTCAACAGCCAGCCGATGGGCTTCTACGCGCCTGCGCAACTGGTGCGCGACGCGCGTGCGCACGGCGTCGAGGTGCGGCCCGTCGACGTCACCGTGAGCGCGTGGGACAGCGCCCTCGAAGGCGAGGGCGAGCCGCAGCGCGCGGTGCGGCTCGGCCTGCAGCTCGTGAAGGGGCTGAAGGGCGAGACCGCGAGGCGCCTCGTCGACGCGCGCGCGGAGCGGCCCTTCGCCAGCGCCGAAGACCTCGCCCGCCGCGCCCACCTGGACGCCGGCGACCTGGAAGCGCTGGCACAGGCCGACGCGCTGCGCACGCTGCCCGGCATCGCGGGCCACCGACACCAGGCCGCGTGGGTGGTCGCGGGCATCGACACCCGGCCCACCGAACTGCTGCGGGCCACGCGCGTGCACGAAGCGTCGGCCGAGCTCGCCGCGCCCGCCGCCGTCGAGGACACGCTGGCCGACTACCGGTCCGTGGGCCTCACGCTGAAGACCCATCCGCTCGCGCTGCTGCGCGAGCAGCTCGATGCGTTCAAGGTGCTGCCGGCCGCCGTGCTGCGGAACCATCCGCACGGCCGGCTCGCCCGCGCGAGCGGCCTCGTGACGCACCGCCAGCGGCCGCCCACCGCGAAGGGCACGATGTTCGTCACGCTGGAGGACGACACCGGCGCGGTCAACGTGATCGTGTGGCCGAAGGTGGTGGAGACGCAGCGCAAGCCGCTGCTGGGCGCCACGCTGATGACGGTGTTCGGGCAGTGGCAGCGGCAAGGGGAGGGCGAGGAATCGGTGATGCACCTCGTGGCCACGAAGGTGATCGACCACACCCCGCTGCTGCAGGGGCTGGTGTCGCGCAGCCGGGATTTCCGCTGACAGCAGGGTAGGACGCCGCGCACGCTGCGAACCGGCTTCCGCCGAACGACGCGGCGTGCGGCGTTTTCTACAGTGCGCTCAGCCGGGGCACACGGTGTGCCCGGTCCCGACCCTGTCAGGAGACAACACCATGACCACCTTCAAGACTTCGCTCTTCGCCTTCGTCGCCGCCCTGTCGCTCGCGATGGCCGCCTGCCAACCCCACGAGGGCCCCGCCGAACGCGCGGGCAAGTCGATCGACAACGCGGCCGAGAAGGCCGGCCAGAAGATCGAGAACGCGGGCGAGAAGATCGAGGATGCCGCGAAGAAGTGACGGTGCGGCGAGGCCGGCGCCGTCAGGCTTCCTGGGACACCGTGTCCATCGGCGGCGTGGCGTTCGCCGTCACGCGGCGCGCGCTCTGGAGCCACAGCTTGAGGTCGCGCGCGGAGCCGGACACCACCACGAGGTTCGTGTCGGGATGCCGCGACGTGCCGGCCTCCTCGGCGCGGGGCAGCCACAGCACCGGCGCGGCGCTGGCCGCCAGGCCACCCTTGGCCAGCGCGGTCACCGGATCGGGGCGCAGCGGCTTGTCCTTCGCGTCGACCAGCCACGGTGCCACGCCCGCCTTGCGCGGCGCGGACGACCAGGTGGCCGAACGGAACGGCTGGATGTCGACCACGAAGCGCATGCCGTCGTCGCGCATCACCGCGATGGGGGCGGTCCAGCCGCCGGGCAGGCGCTTGTCGAACTTCACGGACCACTGCGTGGGCAGCGACAGTTCCCCGCAGGCGCGCTTGAGCAGCCGCCGGCGGCGTTCGCGCAGTTCGGCATGCACGGCGAGCGCGAAGCCGCCCACCGCCACCACCGCGCACACGGCGCCCACCTGCCACCAGCTCCGCCAGAAGATCAGTCCCACTTGAATGCTGATGGCCGCGAGACCGAGACCGAGGAGGATCCGGGCGAGCCAGTTGATGAAGGGACTGTGGCGCATGGAAAAACAGACGGCGGGAGAAGGGACAGCTTCGCCGATTCTGGCAAAGGGCGGGCCTGCCGAGGCGGTAGGAATGCACGTTTCGGCCGTTCATGGAAAACCCGCGGACTCCTGGACGAAAATGCGGCGATGCACTTCCTCCTTTCGCCTGCCAAGTCGCTCGATTTCGACACCCCCTCGACCATCGACAGCCCGACGCTGCCGCAATTCCTGCCGCAGTCGGCGGAACTCATCGACCTGCTGCGCCCGAAGAGCCCGCAGGAGATCGCCTCCCTGATGGACCTGTCCGACAGCCTGGCCGCGCTCAACGTGGCGCGGTACGGGGCATGGTCGAAGCGTTTCACCGCGCGCAACAGCAAGCCGGCCGTGCTCGCGTTCAACGGCGACGTGTACGACGGCCTGCAGGCGCCCTCGCTGTCGGCCGCGGACCTCGACTGGGCCCAGCAGCACGTCAGCATCCTGAGCGGCCTCTACGGCGTGCTGCGTCCGCTCGACCGCATGCAGCCGTACCGCCTCGAGATGGGCACGGCGCTCGAGAACCCGCACGGCAAGAACCTCTACGCGTATTGGGGCGACACGCTGGCGCGCTACCTCAACCGCCGCGTGGCCGCGGACCCGGTGCCGGTCATCGTGAACCTCGCGTCGAACGAGTACTTCAAGGCCGCCGACCGCAAGGTGCTCAAACCCCGGGTCATCGAGTGTGTGTTCGAGGACTGGAAGGGTGGAAAATACAAGATCATCAGCTTCTTCGCGAAGCGTGCCCGCGGCCTGATGGCCCGGCACGCCATCACGCAGCGGCTCACCACGCCGAAGGACCTGGAATCCTTCGCGTCCGACGGGTACGCCTTCGAACCCTCGGTCTCCGAACCCGACCGGCTGGTGTTCCGCCGGCGCCTGCCCGACGCGGCTTGATACACGCGGAGAAGGGGCAGCACGCGAACGGTCACGGCATGAACGGCACAATGGCAGCATGAGCGAACAGCAAGTCACCCCCGAACTGCGGCAGTGGATCGTCGACCAGGCGAAGGCCGGCCGCGACCCCGACGCCGTGCTCAAGTCGATGATGGACAGCGGCTGGAACGAGGACGTCGCGCTCGTCGCCCTGGAAGACACCCTGTCCGGCTTCCTGAAGGAACACGCCGAGGCCAACGGCCTGCCGGTGCCGGTGCGCGTGCCCGAGCCCGAGCTCTTCGACTCGCCCTCGACCCTCGTCGTCGACGGCCACGAGATCCGCATCGTGATGACCCTGCGCAACCCGCGCGTGGTGGTCTTCGGCAACATGCTGACGGACGACGAATGCGACGAACTCGTCGCGCTCTCGCGCCAGCGGCTCGCACGGTCCGAGACCGTCGTCACCAGCACGGGCTCCAGCGAGGTCAACGTCGCGCGCACCAGCGACGGCATGTTCTTCTCGCGCGGCGAGAACGCCGTCTGCGCGCGGTTCGAGGCGCGCATCGCCGCGCTGCTCAACTGGCCCATCGAGAACGGCGAAGGCCTGCAGATCCTGCGTTACCGCCCGGGGGCGGAATACAAGCCGCACTACGACTACTTCGACCCGGCCCACGCGGGCACGCCCAACATCCTCAAGCGCGGCGGCCAGCGCGTGGGCACGCTCGTCACGTACCTCAACACGCCTACGCTGGGTGGCGCCACCACCTTCCCCGACGTCCACCTCGAGGTGGCCCCGGTGAAGGGCAACGCCGTGTTCTTCAGCTACGACCGGCCGCACCCCATGACTCGCACGCTGCACGGCGGCGCGCCGGTGATCGAGGGGGAGAAGTGGGTCGCCACGAAGTGGCTGCGCCAGGGGCGCTTCGACTGACGTGCTTCACCGGGCGTAGCGCCGCGCACCGGCCACGCACACCACGGCCGCCAGCGTGACGAGCAGCATGCTCCAGCTCACCGTCTCGTGCAGCAGCAGCGCGGCGAGGCCCAGGCCCATGAACGGCTGGAGCAGCTGCAACTGCCCCACGGCCGCGATGCCGCCCTGGGCCAGGCCCCGGTACCAGAACACGAAGCCGATCAGCATGCTGAAGAGCGACACGTAGGCGAAGCCCATCCAGGCCGGGCCGCCCACGTGGCCGAACGACTCGGGCCGCGTCAGCAGCGCCCCCGGCAGCATCACCGGCAGCGACAGGGCCAGCGCCCAGCTGATGACCTGCCACCCGCCCAGCGTGCGCGCGAGGCGCGCCCCTTCGGCATAGCCCATGCCACACACGGCGATGGCGCCCAGCATCAGCAGGTCTCCCACCAGCGACACCTCGAGTCCGCCCCAGGCGGTGTAGCCCGCCACCAGCGAGGCGCCCGCCACCGAGAACAGCCAGAAGGCCGGGCGCGGCCGTTCGCCCCCGCGCAGCACGGCGAACAGGGCCGTGGACAGCGGCAGCAGCCCCACGAACACGATGGCGTGCGCCGACGTCACGTGCTGCAGGGCCAGCGCCGTCAGCAGCGGGAAGCCGACCACCACGCCCAGGGCGGCCAGCGCGAGCGAGGGCAGGTCGGCGCGGCGGGGCCGGCGTTCGCCGAGCAGCATCAGCAGCGCGAGGCCCAGCACCGCGGCGACGGTGGCGCGGGCGCAGGTGAGGAAGGCCGGGTCGAAGTCGGCGACCGCCACGCGGGTCGCGGGCAGCGATCCCGCGAAGATCGCCACGCCGATGAACCCGTTGACCCAGCCGCTCGTTGTCTTTTCCATGGATGCAGTGGACCCGCATCGGGTCGACGTCACCAGGGACAGTCCAATACAATTTCCAAGAACTGTGTTGCATGTTTGGCCAGTACGGTTCGGAGGACGCGATGGCTCGTGAGGGAACCCGCATCGAGGCGGTGATGTCGGAGATCCGGTCCCGGATCACCTCGCGCGCGGCGCTGCCTGGCGCACGGCTGCCGTCCGTGCGCGCGCAGGCGGGGGCCTTGCGCGTGTCGGTCTCCACGGTCGTCGAGGCGTACGAACGCCTCGTGGCAGAGGGCCTGCTCACGGCCCGGCCGGGCTCGGGCTTCTACGTGGCCGGGCCCGTGGCGCCGCTCGCCCTCGCCGAGATGGGGCCGAAGGTCGACCGCGCCGTGGACCCGCTGTGGGTCTCGCGCCAGTCGCTGGAGTCCGACGCCCGCGTGCTGAAGCCCGGCTGCGGCTGGCTGCCCGCGTCGTGGATGTACGAGGCCGGCGTGCGCCGCGCGCTGCGTTCGCTCGCACGGGCCGACACCCTCGAGCTGGCCGAGTACGCGACGCCTCAGGGCCACCCCGGGTTGCGCCAGTTCCTCGCGCGCCGTTTGGCCGCCGCGGGCATCGATGCGTCGCCCGAGCAGGTGCTGCTCACCGAGTCCGGCACGCAGGCCATCGACCTCGTCTGCCGCTTCCTGCTGGAGCCGGGCGACACCGTGCTGGTGGACGACCCGTGCTACTTCAACTTCCACGCGCTGCTGAAGGCCCACCGCGTGCACGTCGTGGGCGTGCCGTACACGCCGCAGGGCCCCGACCTCGACGCGTTCGACGCGGCGCTCGGCGAACACGCGCCGCGGCTCTACATCACCAACTCGGGCATCCACAACCCCACGGGCGCCGTGCTGTCGCCGCTGGTGGCCCACCGCCTGCTCAAGCTCGCCGACCGCGCGGGGCTCGTGATTGTCGAGGACGACATCTTCGCGGACTTCGAGGCGACGCCCGCCCCCCGGCTCGCGGCCTTCGACGGCCTCTCGCGCGTGATCCAGATCGGCAGCTTCTCGAAGACGGTGTCGGCGTCGCTGCGCTGCGGCCACATCGCCGCGAAGCCCGAGTGGATCGACGGTCTCACCGACCTGAAGATCGCCACCAACTTCGGCGGCGGGCGCCTGGGCGCGGAGGTGGTGCTGTCCGCCATCACCGACAGCGGTTACCGCAAGCACATGGAGGCGGTGCGCGTGCGGCTCGCGGAGGCGATGGACAAGGCCGTGACTCGCCTCGCCACGCTCGGCATCACACCGTGGATCGTGCCGCAGGCGGGCATGTTCCTCTGGTGCCGCTTGCCCGATGGGGTCGATGCCGCGGCGGTGGCGCGGGCGTGTCTTCAGGACGGCGTGGTGCTCGCACCGGGCAACGCGTTCAGCCAGTCGGCGAGTGCGGGGGACTACCTGCGGTTCAACGTGGCGCAGTCGCGTGACACGCGGATTTTCGAGGTGCTGGAAAGGGCGCTCTCGACCGCCGGACGGGGTTCGAAGGCTCGAACGTAAAGAAACTCGAGGGGGTCAACGCGGCTTCCGGAGGCCTCGTTGTGGAGGAGAGCGACCTGCTCGACAACCGAATGAAAGACCTCCCATGAACAAGATGTTTGCCGCCCTGATCGCTGCCACGTTCTCGCTGGGTGCGTTCGCTGCGGCGCCGGCCGCAGCCCCTGCGGCAGCCCCCGCCGCTTCCGCTGCCACCGCCAAGGAAGCGCCGGCGAAGAAGGCGCCCGCGAAGAAGCACGCGCACGCGAAGAAGGCGAAGACCGAAGCCGCGCCCGCTGCCACGCCGGCCAAGACCTGAACCTGAAGGCGCTTGACGCCCGACCTGCGCCGCGCCGTGAGGCGCGCGCGACAACGACGGCCCGGTTCGACCGGGCCTTCTTCATGGTGCGGATGAAGGTGCGCTCAGGCGCGCTTGCGCTGGTGCGTGCTGTCGAGCGCGGCCGGCTGCGTGGTACTGCCGAAGGGGCGGCTGCGTTCGATGCGCAGCCACTTGCGCTGTTCCCACGTCTGCGGGCCGGTGACGACCCAGCGTTCGAGGGTGGATGCCAGTTCCGTGCGCGGCAGGCGGCGGTACGCGGGGGTGCCGGGGCGCAGCAGCCACAGGCCGCGGCGCAGGCGCCCCGGCAGCGGGGCCTGCGATTCGGGCACCCAGTAGACGCATTGCTTTTCTTCCCAGAACTGCGTGCGCTCGAAGTGCACGCGGCCGGCGAAGCCGGTGTCGGCGGGGAAGATGATGGTGTCTTCGGGCAGTTCGACGACGGCGAACGACAGGTCGCCCGGCGTTTCGCCGCTGCCGCGGTGGACGAAGATGACGCGCTCGACCTGGTCGGCGGTGAAACGGTCCACCTCGACGTCGTCGCGGAAGACGACCACGTCGGCGCCTTGCCAGGCGGTATGCCAGGGTGTTTTCATGTGAGGTACTCCACAGTTTCGACCACGTTAACGCGGCGGAAGGCGCAGGATGTGTCCACCCGCGTCAATTGGCAAGCGCCTACTCGCTTCGAGTGGTTATTGAAACACTTGCACACATTCCGGGCGTCAAGCGGGGCGGCGTTGCATGGACTGTGAACTGAGGATGTGCAGGCCGGCGGGCCGGGTCGGGACGGCGGCCATCAGCGCCTCGGCCACCGCGTCGGCCCGGATGGGACGGATGGCCTTCGGCATCAGGGCGCCGAGCGGCAGCATCAGGCGTTCGGCGAGCTGTTCGCCGAACCGGGCGGGCTGGCCCAGGGCCGTGCGATCGCCCAGCAGCAGCGCGGGACGCGCGAACACGGTGACCTCGAAGCCCAGTGCCGCGAGGGCCTGCTCAGCTTCGCCCTTGACCTGGTTGTAGAACACGGTGGACTTCGGGTCGGCGCCCACCGCCGACACGAGCCCCACGCGGCGGATGCCCGCGGCACGTGCGGCTTCGGCCGTGCGCACCACCGCGTCGAAGTCGACCCGGCGGAACGCGGGGCGCGAGCCCGCCACCTTGATGGTGGTGCCGAGCGCGATGTAGAGGTCGTCCGCCGTGGGCAGCTCCGGCAGGTGCTCGAAGTCCACCGGGTGGTAGTGCAGGCGCGGGTCCGTGCGCGGCACGTCCGGCAGCCGGCGCACGAGGGCGTGCACGGTGACGGACGCGTCGAGCAGGCGCGCGAGGAGGAGGGAGCCGACGAGGCCGGAGGCCCCGGCGAGCCAGGCGGTGCGGGGGGCGGAGGCGGGGGCGGTCATGCGCGGAATGTACGCCGCGCGGCCCGCCTCCGCGCCGATCACTTCAGCACCGGATGGGCATTGCGCAGCAGCATCAGGAACTGGTCGTGGAACCACTGACCCGCGTGCGGCGCGTTGGGCAGCGAGTCGACGATGGTGCTGCCGCACTTCATGTCGAAGCGCTTGCCCTCGGCGTTCGGCGTGTTGGCCGTGCTGTCGCTCGTGCCGTCGGAATCGCCTGGCGGCTTGATGAACACGTACGCGTCGAGGTAGCTGCGCGAGGCGTCCGGGTTCGCGCGCGGACGTTCGCCGATGCCGGTGTCCTTCACGTTGCACCAGTTGCCGCGGTGGGCGCGGCGGTCGATGCGCATGTCGTCCACGTCGGGAGCCGCTCCGGTGGGGCGTGCCGGGCCGCCCCAGCCGTTGCGCGAGGTGTCGACGATGAACGACAGCGTGGAGGGGAAGCCGGCGGCGGTGAACTCGGTGCGCAGCTTGTCGATGAAGGTCAGTTCGTCGACACCGCGGTTCCACTCGTAGAAGCCGGTGGTCTTCGACGGGTCGACGATGGGGTCGTCGCCGTTGAAGAACGGTTCGTCGAGCGGCGTGTAGTTCGCGGTGTTGCTCGCGAAGCCGCGGATGATGTCGAGCCGGCCCGACGGCGTGGCGCCTTGCACCAGGGCCTTGAACCCCTGCACCGCCTTCTGCCGGTTGTCATCCCAGCCCAACCAGCCCGAGTGGGCGATGTCGAGGTACAGGTACACGTTTTTCGTGGCCGACAGCTTGGCGAGGGCGTACTGGATGCCCTGCACGTACACCTGCTTCTGGTTCACGTTCGCGCACGCCGGCACCGACAGGTTCGTGATCATGTTCGGGTACGAGTCGGGCTCGACCACGGCCACGATGCGCAGGCCCGCGTAGGCCGGCCGGGCGACGATCTCGGCGATGCGGTCGATGTACTGGGTCTTGTAGGTCGCGAGGCCGTTGTTCGCGGAGCTGAGTTCGCCGTTCGAGGCGTACGCGGCGCAGTCGCGGTCGGGCAGGTCGTAGACGACGATCGTGATCGCGAGCGGCATCAGCGCGCCCGTGCCGCTGGCGGCTTTCTGCTGCGCGACGGCCGCGTCGAGGTGGTCGGCGAGGCCCATCGCACCGCCGCTCGCCTTGGCACCGTCGATCGCCGCGAGGCGGTCGAGCCACACGGCGGTCGGGAACGCCGCGGCGGCCTTCACCAGGGTCGCGTCGGCGGATCCGGCGGTGACGCGGGTCAGCGACTGCGCCACCTTCTTCCCGTAGTCGGGGTCCGTGTAGAGCGCGGCGTCCGCGAACGGGTTGCCGGTCGTGACGAGGGCCGCGCCGCTGGCGGGCGGCGGAGGTGGGGCCGGTGTCTCCACGGGGGACGGAGACGGCGACGGCGTCGGCGTGGGGGACGGCGAGGGTGTGCCTGCCGAGGGGCTCGGTGCGGGCGAGGGCGAACCGGCCGACGGGCTCGGTGCTGCGGGTGAGGGCGAGCTGGCCGACGGGCCGGGCTCGGGCGTCGGAGCCGTCGGCGACGAGGCCACGGGCGCCGGTGCCGGCGAGTTCGACTGCACGGCGTTGTCGCCGCCGCCGCCGCAGGCGGTCAGCACGAGCGAGAAGAGCAGGGCGAGCGAGGCCGGCGCGCGGGCGCCCGCGCGCGGGGTGAGGTGGGTCATGTTGTTCTCCCTGGGGTTACTTGAGGTGCTGCTGCAAGACCGTCATCTGCGGCTTGTCGGTGCTGTTCGCGGGTTCGATCGAGTACATGTAGTTGCCCCACCACGGCCCCGCGGCCCACCAGGTCCAGCCCGCCCACACGTCGCCGTTGGCTTCGAGGTGGGACAGCAGGTCGCCGATGGCCTGCTGGCAGGTGGTGTCCGTGCCGCCGGCGAACTCGCCGAGCAGCGCGCGGTGGCCGTTGGCGCGCAGCCACGCGGTGAAGGCGGCGACCCGCTGGCTGCCGATCGTCGCGCTCGTGCAGGACGACGACTTGCCGGACGAATCGGCATCGAGGTACTGGTGTACCTCGAACACCATGTTGCGTCCCGGGTCGACGATGTTCTTCATCGCGGTGCCGTTGGGCGTGCCGTAGAACGAGTCGTTCCAGCTGTGGGCGCCTGTCCACGCGTTGCCCGGCACCGTGATCACCTGGGTGGCGCCGGTCGCGCGGATCGCGGCGATGCCCGCGTTCGCGGCCGCGACCCACTGTTCGGTGGGCATCGTGTGCGGTTCGTTCATCAGGCCGAACACCACCTTGTCGTTGGCCTTGAACTGGTTGGCGAGCCGTGTCCACAGGTCCGCGAACGCCGTGTTCGGCACGGCCGCCGAACCGATCAGCTGGCCGCGGTAGCGCGCGTAGTTGTGCGGGTCGAGCAGCACGGTCATGCCGGTGGACGTCACCTGGCCGACGAAGTTCGACAGCCGGCCCAGCTCGGCGCCGTCGAAGCCCTGGTTCAGCACCGGCTGCAGGCGCTCCCACAGGAACGGCAGCCGCACCGTGTTCATGCCCTTGGCCTTGTAGTACGCGACGCTCGCCACGGTGGGGTAGGTGAAGTCGGTGTCGTACGTGCCGGGCAGCTTCTCGGGCGCGAACTCGGCGCTGGCCAGGTTGACGCCGCGCCAGCGCAGCGTGGCGGGCAGCGGCGACACGCCGTCGCCACAGCCGATGCGCGCGGAGCCGAGCGCCAGGTCGTCGAGCCACACGTCGTACTTCGACGGCGTGGCGCCGCCCTGGTACAGCTGCCACCCGAGCTTGATGCGGTTGAACGAGGGGAAGACGAAGTCGACGCCGCTCGTGCCGGTGTGCTTCTTCGTGGAGACGGTCATCTCGGGCTTGGCCACGCCGTCGATCCACACGTCCACGCGGTTGTCGGTGGCGTCCATCTGCCATTCGATGCAGGTCCAGCGTCCGCCCGCGGTGGGCGTGGTGGGCTGCCACGCGGTCCAGTCGCCGGTGGGCCCGCCATCGGCGCCCACGCCCCACAGTGCCTTGCCGTTGCCCTGGCCCGGGATGAACTGGCCGCCCACCGGGCGCACCTGCGTGCCGTTGCCGCTGCCCGATGCCTCGACCATCGTGAAGTGCGCGTAGTCCGGCCTCACCGGGAACGCGTCGACCCAGGCCCACATGCGGCCGAAGAAGCTGTTGCCCGTGGGGGCGAAGCTGCTCGGCACCACGAAGGCCATGCCGTTGTCGGTCATGGTCAGGTGCAGGGCCTGCTTGCCGCGGGCGTGCACCGTGTCGATGGCCGCGGTGGCGGCGCGGCTGTCGATCGTCCACTTCGTGCTGGTCGCGGTGCCGGCCGCGGACGATTCGAAGTCCTCGCAGAACAGCAGCGAGCCGCCACACGCTGGCGCGGGGCTCGGCGTGGGGGACGGGGATGGCGTCGGGGACGGTGTCGGTGCGGGGGACGGGGTGGCGGGGGCGGGCGATGGGGTCGCCGGCGCTGGTGACGGTGTCGCCGGGGCGGGCGACGGGGTGCCGTTGTCGACGGGCGCAGGCGCAGGCGTCGGCGTCGCAGGCGACGGTGAGGGCGTGGCAGGCGAAGGCGACGTGGGCGTTGCCGCCACGGGGGCCGGCACGGGACCGCTGACGGTGTCGCCGCCGCCGCCGCACGCGACGAGGAAGACCGCGGTGCTCAGCAGGGCGCAGGCGGAACGCAGCCGCTGGCGCTCGTCGGGAAGGAAGGTGGACATGGCGGGACGGGGAACAGGTCGATCAGGTCAGAGGGCCGCGTCGAGGGTGCGGACGAACTCGTGGCTCGGCTGGTAGCCGACCACGCGGGTCGCGGTGTTCTCGCGCCCGTCGGCGCCGAAGAACACGATGCCCGGCGGGCCGAAGAGGCCGAAGCGCTTGAGGAGGGTCTTGTCGTGGGTGTTGTTCGCGGTCACGTCGACCTGCAGCAGCGTGAAGTCGCCGAGGCGCTTGCGCACCTGCTCGTCGGTGAACACGAAACGCTCGTACTCCTTGCACGACACGCACCAGTCGGCATAGAAGTCGAGCATCACCGGCCGGCCGGCGGCGGCGACCGCCTGTTCCAGCTCGGCCACGGTGCTCACCCGGCGGAAGGCCGGGCCTTCCGCGACGAGGGCCGCGCCGCCCCCGCGCGATGCGAGGTGCGCGAGCGGCTGGAACGTGTCGCGGCCGCCCGAAAGCGCGCCGACGAACTGCGCGGCCCCGACCAGCGCCATCACGACCCCGACGCCCTTGAACAGCTGCGTCATGCCGGACGCACCGTCGCGCAGGCGATCGAATGCGCCGAGGTAGACGGCGGTGACGGTGAGCAGGGCGCCGGTCAGCGACATCAGGGCCCACGCGGGGAGCACCGGCGACACGAGCCACAGCGCCACGGCGAGCAGCAGCACGCCGAAGACGTGCTTGACACGCTCCATCCACGCGCCGGTGCGCGGCAGCAGCGACCCCGCGGACAGGCCCACGAGCAGCAGCGGCGCGCTCATGCCGCAGGCCAGCGAGAACAGCGCGACGCCGCCGATCACGACGTCGTGCGTGCGGCTGATGTAGACGAGGGCGCCCGCGAGCGGCGCGGCCACGCACGGGCCGACGATGAGCGCCGACAGCCCGCCCATCACGAACACGCCTGCGAACTTGCCTCCGCTCAGCCGGCCGGAGGCTTCGCTGACTTTGTTCTGCACGAAGCCCGGCATCTGCAGTTCGTAGAACCCGAACATCGACAGCGAGAGCAGCGCGAGCAGCGATGCGAACGCGCCGAGCACCCACGGGTTCTGCATGGACGCGGCGAGGCCCTCGCCGAGCAGGCCCGCCACCACGCCGAACGCGGTGTAGACGAGCGCCATGCCGAGGCAGTAGCTGGCCGCGAGCGCGAAGCCGCGTGCGCGGGAGACCGGCGCGCCCTGGCCGACGATGATCGACGACAGGATGGGCACCATCGGCAGCACGCACGGCGTGAACGACAGCAGCAGCCCGGCCAGCAGGAACACGCCGGCGACGACCACGAGGTTGCCCGACTGCAGGGCCGATTCGATGCGCCCGGCGGGCGCGGCCTGGACCGGAAGCGAGTCGGGGGTGGCGGAAGGCGCGGACGGTGCAGTACCGGAGCCGAGCGAGACGGCCACGACCCGGCCGTCGGCCACCTGCACGTGCAGCGCCTGCTGCTGCGGCGGGTAGCACAGGCCGGCGTCGGCGCAGCCCTGGCTCGTGACCTTCAGCGTGAACGGTGCGGTGGCACCGGCCACGCGCACCGGGATGTCGAGCGTGCCGCGGTGCACCTCGACGTCCTTCTGGAAGGTCTCGTCGAACTTGCGTTCGCCCGCGGGCAGTTCGGCCTGCACCGCGGCGGATCCGCCATCGGCCTCGAAGGCGAAGCGTTCGCGGTACATCCGGTAGCCCGGCGCGATGTCGAACCGCACCGAGACGACCTCGGGCGCCGGCGCCGACGCGGACAGCACGAACGCCTGTTCCGGGTCGAGGAACTCGGCATCGGCGGCCCGCACGGGTGAGGTCAGCGCGGCCCAGGCCGCGAGGACGGCGGCGACCCGGAGCAGCGCGGGGGGACGTGGAAGTCGCATGGTCCGGTCCTCAGAACTTGCGGCTCACGCCGACCTGCACCGAGTCGGCCTGGAAGTTGTCGACGTTGGGCGACCCGTTGCCGAAGCTGCGCCAGTTGCTGCGCTGCTCGTAGCGTTCGTACTTCACGTCGGTGGTCCAGTCGGCCCACCGCAGCTCGGCCTTCAGGCCGAGCGTGATGGCGCCGAACGCCGACATGCGCTGGTCGGTGGTGGAGAACATCTGCGGGACGATCGGGCCCGGGTAGTACGCCGAGTCCATCACCGGGTCGTAGTAGAAGTCGGCCGAGCTCTGCGTGTAGTAGCGGGCGGACGGTGTCACCGACAGCCAGCGGGTCACCGGCTGCACCCACGCCGCCTCGACGGTGTGGGCCGCGATGCCGAACGAGTCCTGGTAGTAGCGGTAGCTGGTGCGGGCCGTGGCGTTCAGCGTGTCGACGAAGTGGTTCCAGCGCAGCAGGCCCGCGGCCTGCTTGCGGCGATCGGGCCGGCGGTCGTTGTTCTTGTACGGGTCGGAGTAGTAGCCCTCGCCGGAGGCGTAGGTGGCGTTGACCTGCACGAGGTCGTTCGCCGTGAGGGCCTGGGTCACGCCGACGATCAGCTCGTTGGTGCGCTTGGCCTCGTTGACCACGATCTGGTTGACCGGGTTGATCGCGTCCTCCGCGTGCGCCAGGCCGACCGTCAGCGTCGTGTTGTTGTCGGGGGTGGAGACCCGCCCCTCGACCGACACCGCCGTGGAGCGGTAGTCGTGCTCCTCCGAATGGCTCGCGCCGATGCTGACGCCGCCGCGCGAGAAGTGCCGAGAGACCCGCACGTCGCCGGCCTTGCGGTAGTCGTTCATGCCGGGCTTGGGCGTCGCGCCGGACACGTCCGAGTAGTTGCGCGGCGTGGCGCCCGACACCTCGTCGATCACGGCCGAGGCCTCGATCGTCCAGTCGGACCCGATGGGCGCCATCACGTACACCGACGGCGACTTGGCGGTGATGCGCTTGAACGACGAGCCTTCGGTGCCGCTGTAGTTGGGGTACTGGACCTTGACGTCCTGCTGGTCCTTGTAGTGCAGGTAGCGCAGGGCGATCACGCCGTGTTCGGGCGCGGTCTCGGCCTGGGCCGTCGCGGGCGCGAGCCCGGTGTGGAGGGCCAGCGCGGCCATCACGACGTTGCCGTACGCGACGGCGCCATTGCGGTCAGTTGCAGCCACAGCCACCTCCTCCGACGCCGTAGCCGCCGCTGGCCGCTTCCTTGCTGGTGTAGATGTGCTGCTGGTAGCGCTGTTCGAGCGGGTCGCCGCCGAGGGTCATCTCGGGCCGGGCGAGGTTGCCCTTTTCCCAGGGCTGCGGCAGCGCGAAGGTGCCGCAGCCGGCCAGGCCGGCCGACACCGCGAGGCCGGCGATCAGGAGGTGGATTCTCACGAGGGGTTCTCCGCGGGTCACTTGATCTGGGCGAGGGCCGCGACGATCGCGTCTTCCTGCGCCTTGCGTTCGTCCGGACGGAAGCCGGCGTGGACCTTGATGACCTGGCCGTCGGGACCCACGAGCACCGAGCTGGGCATGCCCTTGATCTGGAAGCGCTTCGGGCTGTCGCCCTTGGCGTCGTAGCCGATCACGAAATTCGCGGGCACTTCGGCGAGGAAGCGGTCGGCGTCCTCGCGCTTCGCGTCGACGTTGACGGCCACGATCTGCAAGCCGCGGTTGCCGTACTTCGCCTGCATCTCGTTCATCCACGGGAACGACTGCTTGCAGGGCGCGCACCACGACGCCCAGAAGTCGACGTACACGACCTTGCCCTTCAGGGCGGAGAGGCTGACCGGGTCCTTGGCACCGGCCACGTCGAGCGCGGGCGCGGCCTGGCCGGCCTCGAGGGCCATGGCGGAACCGGTGAACGCCACGAGGGCGGCGAGGAGGAGGGAGCGGAACTTCATCGGGATGTCCTTGGAGTCAGTGGAAGTCGGAGGCGCGGCGCGCACGGGCGACGGTGGCAAGCAGCACCGCCAGTGCGAGCAGCAGGAGGGTGTCGAGGCCGGCGGCGCCGCCGCCGGTTTGCGGGTCGTCGCTGCGGCCACCCGCGTTGGTGGCCATGGCGCGGCCGTCGAGGCGCACGGTGCGGGACTCGACCGTGCTGCTGCCGCTGGCCGCGGCGGTGACGGTGAGCGCGCCGCTCGTGTCGCCGGTGCTCATCGGTGCGCGGAAGGCCACGGCGACGGAGCACGAGGCGCCCGCGGCCAGCGTCTGCGCGGTTCGGCACGCGTCGGCCGCGCCGTTGACGACCTCGAACGGGCCGGAGGTGTTGACGTCGCGGATCACGAGGGCGGTGCTGCCCGTGTTGCTGAACGTCGTGGCCTTGGCTTCCGACAGCACGCCCAGCGCGCCGATGAAGCCTTGCGACTTCATGTCGGCCGCAAGCACGCTGCTGTTGCCGTCGGGCGGCGTGCCGGGTGTGTCGCCACCGGTGGACGACGCACCGGCGAGGTTCACCTGCAGCACCTGGCCGGCACCGGTGGTCACCGACAGCGAACCCGACGATGCGCCGGCGGCGGTGGGCGCGAAGGCCACGGACACCGTGCAGCTGCTGTTGACCGCGAGCGTGGTGCCGCAGGTGGTGGCCGTCACCTTGAACGGGAGGCTGGCCTCGGTCTTCGTGATCGAGATGGGCGCCACGGCGCCGTTCGACAGCGTGACCGACTTCGCTTCCGACACCTGGCCCGGCGGCGTGATCGGCGACGTGAAGTCCAGCTGGGCCGTGCTGGCGGTGAGCACGCCGGCCGAGGAGGGCAGCGACAGGCCCTTGAGTGTCACCGTCAGGCTCGAGGCCGTGCTGCCGATGGTGAGCGACCCCGTGTGGGTGCCGGCCACGGTGGGCGAGTAGACCACCGCGACCTTGCACGAAGCGCCCGCGGCCAGCGACGAGGCACCGGCCGGGCAGGCTCCGGAGGTGCCGGACGCGATGGCGAACGGCGCCGCGACCTGCACGCCGGTGAGGGCGGCCGCGCCCGTGCCGGTGTTCGTCACCGTCACGACCTGCGCGGCCGACGAGCTGCCCGGCGCGACGACGGTGCCGCTGAAGTCCAGCGCGAGGCTGCTGGCGGACAGCGCGCCGTTCGGGGTGCTCTTGGCGGTTGCGACACCGGTCAGCGTGATGTCGCCCGGCAGGGTGCCGGTGCCGGCCACCTGCAGGCTGGCGACGTGTTTGCCGGCTTGGCCGGGCACGAAGTTCACGATGGTGGTGCACGTGCCGTTGACGGCCAGCGACAGCCCGAGCTTGCAGGTCGACGTGCCCGCGATGGCGTACGACGAGGCCGACGCGCCGGCGATGCCGAGGGTCGTCAGCGTGACCGCGGACGGCCCCTGGTTGACGAGCGTGAGCGTCTGCGACGCGGTGGTCTCGCCCACGATGGTCGAGGCGAAGTTCAGCGCCGTGCTGTTGCCTTGCCACACCACCACCGACAGCGCCTGGCTGGAGCCTTCGCCCGTCACCACGATCGAGTTCGGCGAACTGAGCGCGTTCGTCGTGATCACGACCGCTTCGGCGGACACCGCCTCGGTCGGCTTGTACGAGACCGAGATCAGGCACGAGGCGCCGGTGGCGAGCGTGGCCGGGCAGTCGTGGGAGGCGACGTATTCGGTGGAACTGCTCGCGACCTTGCTCACGGTCAGCGGCGCGGTGCCGTCGTTCGTCAGCACGACGCTGCGGACCACCGAGGTGGTGCCGAACGTCACGGTGCCGAACCCGAGGGACGCCTGCGACAGGCTGACGAGGGGTGCCGGCGTGCGCACCGCGGTGCCGCGCAGCGCGAGCGTGGCCGCGCTGCCGGGCGCGTTGCTGGCGACGGTCAGCGTGGCCGTCTTGGCGCCGAGGGTCACGGGCTTGAGCGCGAAGGTGATCGTGCAGGTGGCGCGCGAGGCCACCGAGCCGCCCTTGGCGCAGGTGCCCCCGCGCACGAAGTCGTCGGCGTCCGTGCCGGTGACGGTGAGGTCCGACAGCACGAGGGCGGCGGCGCCTGTGTTCGTCAGTGTCACGGTGCGCGCGGTGCCTGTGGTGGCGACGGGCACCGCGCCCAGGTCCACGTCGACGGCGTCGAAGGCGATGCCCGGCTCCGGCGTGAGGGTGCCGGTGCCGCCGAGGGTGACGGAGGTGGGGCCGCCAGTCGCGTTGTGTGCGATCGCGAGCGACGCGCTGCGGGCGCCGGCGGCCGTCGGCTTGAACACCACGTCGACCACGCAGCTGCTCCCGCCGGCCACGCTGGCGCTGGTGGCGCAGGTGGTGCTGGAGGCGACGCGGAAGTCGCTCGCATGGGTGCCGGCCACGGCGAGGGACGACAGCACGAGCGGGGCGTTGCCGGTGTTGCTGAGCGTCGTGCGCATCACGGTCGAGTCGACCCCCACGACGCTCGAGAACGAGAGCGTGGTGGGCGACAGCGCGGCCACGGGGGTGGTGTCCACCGCGGTGCCGGACAGCGCCACGTCCACCTTCCCGGTGGGGCCGTTGTGCGCCAGCGTCAGGGTGCCGGTGCGTGCGCCGGTGGCCACCGGCTTGAAGGCGACGCTCACGGTGCAGCTGCTGCCCGCGGCGACGGCCATCCCGACGGCGCAGGTGCCGCCGGTCACGACGAAGTCGGACCCGTTGCCGGTGCCGATCGCGCTGAGGGCGAGCGTGGCGGTGGCGCCGGCCGCGTTGGTCACGGTCAGGGTCTGTGCCGTGCCGGTGGTGCCCACGCGCTGGCTCGCGAACGAGAGCGAGGTGGCCGACACCGACACCGACGGGGCCGCGGACGCCGACAGGTAGGTCGGTGTCACGCCGTACTCGTCGGCGATGTACTTGGCCATGTGGTTGTACTCGGCGTCGGTGATGACACCGCGCAGCGGGGCCATGTCGGACTGCGTCGTCGAGGCGCCCTTGATGCGCGCGGCATCCGCGCCGCGGATCATCACGGCCGCGTTGCGCGGTGCGAAGTGGCAGGCCTGGCAGCTCTTGACCCCGGTGACGAAGGTCTTGTTGTAGAGCGCCTTGCCGGTCGCGGCGTCCTGCGCGAACGCGGGGGCGAGGGCCGTGCCGGCGAGGGCCAGCGCGGCGAAGCGGGCGAAGGCCCGTCGGAGGAGTGCGTTCATGCCTTGAGCCACGGCAGGTTTTCGGCGCCGGCCGCCCAGATGGCGTCGGTGTAGCTGTTCGAGCCCTTCACGTTCGGATAGCCGTACGTGCCGCCGCCGTAGTCGGCCGGCGAGAGGCCCATCGCGCGCAGCACCATGCCCATCAGCTGGTTGTTGGTGAGGCCGGAGAACCAGCGCGGCGAGGTCGGGCTGATGGACCACAGGAACGAGTTCATGTCGCGGTAGTCGAGCGACAGGCCGGTCTTGAAGAAGCCGCCCGCGCTGCCGAAGGACACGATCGGGATGCAGCGGTTGTGGTGGTTGCCGGGGCTGCCACCCGAGCCGAGTTCATGGCCGCTGAAGACGAAGCCCTTGTCGAGCAGCGTGCTGCCGTCGGCCGTGCGCACCGCGTCCATCTTGCGGGCGAGGTCCAACTGGGCCGACTCGAACTGCAGTTGCACCGCGGCGCTGAAGCCCGCGCGCTTCGAGGCCTCGGCCTCGATGTTGTGGGCGTAGTTGTTGTGCCACGCGTGCTCGGGCTCGGGGCCGAAGGTGTACGAGGTGGGACCGCACACGTACACGCGGGTGATGCCGGCGGTGAACGCGGCCACGACGATGTCGTTCCACAGCTGCTCGCACTTCGCGTGGTTCTGGGGCTCGCCATAGAAGCCGGCCGTGTTCTCGACCGCGCGGGTGTCGACGGTGGGGCGGGGGAAGTTGCTGTTCGCACCCTGCTGCACCTTGCCCTGCACCTCCGACAGCATCGTCAGGTACTCGTCGAGGCGCGTGCGGCAGTCCGCCGAGCAGCGCGGGTCCGACTTCACCAGCGCCGCGTGTTCGCGCACGCTGTCGACCAGCACGGGCTGCGCGGGCGCACCGGTGTCGGGCGTCGTCGTGGTCTTGAACAGGCGGTCGAAGAGCTTGACGTTGCTGTCCGCCGTTTCCTGGGTCTGCACGATGCCCGACGAGGTCTTCGAGAGCGACACCAGGTTGCGCACGATGGCCGGCTGCAGCGCACCGTTCGGGTAGAACTTCGCCGATCCCGCGAGCACCTGGTCGATGCTCGGGTTCGCGGCGTCGCCGCCGAGCGGGCCGCCGCGGTTGTGGCCCGGGCCCGCGGGGATGTCGATGCCGTTGATGACGTTCATCATCGACAGCATCCGCGGCGTCAGGTTCGCCGACGAGGCGTTCAGGATCTCGCTGAGCACGACACGGCCGTTGGTCACCGCGGTGGGCAGCGGCGCGCTGCGCACGCCGACGCCGGCGTGGGTGGTGGTGGCCGTGGCCGGCAGGTCGAGCAGCGTGCCGTAGAACTGGGCCTGCAGCACGCCGTGCCACGTCGTCATGTGGGCGAAGTAGCGCTCGGCCGACGCGGCGGCCACGGTCTGCGCCTCCGCCTCACGCGGCAGCAGCGACGGCAGCAGGGGCAGGGACAGGGCGACGCCACCGGCGCCGACGAGGAATTGCCGGCGCGAGACCGGATCGAATTTGGGTTTCATTGCGGCCTCTGGATCGTCTTGAACTCGTCGCGCGTCACGATGGATGCGAACAGGCTGCGCAGGTTGGCGCCGTTGGCGGCCTGCTGCCGCACTTCCTCGACCACCGGCGCGTCGGCGGCGCCGTCGGCGCGGCCGAACGCGTAGCGGAAGTAGTTGCGGGCGAAACACGCCTCGAAGGCGCCGCTGTCGAGCACGTACTGCTGCGCCTGCGCAGGAGTCGAGATGGCCCGGCTCGCGATGCCGTCGAGCTTGGCGACCACGGCGGTGTCGAGCGGCTTGTCGCCGAGCACGTCGCCCGCATCGTTGCGCACTACCTCGGAGGCACGCACGCGGCCCAGCGCGTCGAAGCGCTCGTGCACGAAGCCCCACGGGTTGAGCACGGTCTTGTGGCAGGCCACGCAGGCCGTGCCTTCCATCTCGGTCACGCGTGTGGTGCGCTCGCGGGTGGTGAGCACGCCGGACAGGTCCGCGCCCGCGTTCGTCTGGTTCATGGCCGGCGGGGGCAGCGCCTGGCAGGTGAGGGCGCTGAGGACCTTCGCGCCGCGCGAGATCGGGAGCGTGGTGTCGGACGAGCCGTTCGCGACCACGGCGATGCGGGTCAGCAGGCCGACCCGGTCGGCTTCGGTGAACACGGGGGGGGTGTTGCTGCCGTTCCACACCGGGGTCTTGTAGAGCGAGGCGATGTCCGCGGTGCGGGCGAACGAATGGCGGTCGGTCAGCACCTGCTGCAGCGAGCCGTTGTTCGAGGCCACGTACGAGACCATGTCGAGCACTTCGTCGATGGCCGCGTCGCGGGTGGTCGCGAGCGGCTTGTAGTCGCCGGCGAACTTGTCGAAGCGGGCGTTGCCCACCTTGCCGTTCATGGCGACGAGGTCGTCGAGGCGGAACCACTGCCGGAAGAAGCTGCGCAGCGCGAGGTCGGCGCGGGCGTCACCCATCAGGCGCGTGACCTGGGCCTGGTAGACGGCCGGCTGCATCAGCGTGCCGTCGTCGGCCCGCGCGGCGAGCGTGGCGTCGGGCAGGGTGTCCCACAGGTGCAGCGACAGCCGGGCCGCGAGTTCGTGGGCCGAGAGCGGCACGCAGGCGCCCGAGCCGCTGCCGTTGCCACGCTCGACGATGAAGTAGGTCTGCGGCGACGCGATCATCGTGGCCAGCACCTTCACGAGCGCGGCGCGGTCGGTGGCGCCGTTCGCCACCTTGCGGTACACCGCGACCTCGGCGTCCGTCAGCGGCTGGCGGAACAGGGTGCGGCCGGCCTTGCGGATGAACGCGGTGAGGCAGGCGTCACCCGAGCAGTTGCCGAGGATGCTCGCGGCGCGGGTGTCGGAACTGGCGAGATCGGCGGCGAGAGCCTGCGCCACCGTGTTGATGCCACCCACCTGGCGCGTGGTCACCGTGGGGTCCAGGCGCCAGTACCCCTGGTGGCGCGTGGTCTCGGGGTTGATCGACGCGTCCTGGGGGAACTGGGCGGTGTCGATCACCAGCGTGCGGATGCGCGCCGGAAGCCCGGCGTCGGTGACGAGCGTCGCCGACCAGTCGGTGAGCGCGTTGATGAACTGCGTGCGGGTCAACCGCCGCGGCAGCACCGCGGTGAAACAGCCCGGGTTCGTGCCCGAGTCCGCGGCCAGGGCGGTGACCCCCGGACCCTGCGCATGCGGATCCACCGGCAGCGACAAGGTCGGCGCCGCATCCGGCGCACGGTTCCCTCCGCCCGCATTCGTCCCCGACGTTCCGCCACCACCGGGCTTGTCGTCCGAATTGCATCCTTGCAACGCGAGCGCAAGCACCAGCGCTCCCCATCCGAGCCTGACACCCATGTTCGATTTCCCCGAGCCGTGATTGATGGGGGCGGATCATCGGCAGCACGCACGATCGTGCCGTGTCTGAACGTATCCGGGTTTTGTGGCTCGGGACGGGTTGAGGATCGTTGTACGACCTCTGTCACAGAGGGGTTTCTTGACAACGTTTTCAAGGCGCAGGCCGGAAACATTGTTTCGGTTCGACACAATCGGCCATGAACGCCCTGTTTTGAGCAAGTTTGGGCAGTTTTGGGGCTCTTATCCCCTAGGTTAGGGGGTCGTTCGTGAATAAATCACGAATTCCCGTGACCGAACCTTGGCTGGATTTGGCCTGTTAAGACGTATGACAACATGAAAAGTCGTGTCCGAACGGGCAGTCGCATGGTTGGGCTTCGGAATCATCGAAACTTGAACTTCGTTGCTCAAGTCGACTTCAACTTCCGCCTACATCGCTGTTCGTTCGGCAAGATGTCGCCCGAGATGCGGCGATGTGCACGTTAACAATCCAGCAATCATGTGTCGCACGAACGTGCGAGAGGCTCGCGCACGAGACCGGTGCGATGGTGTCGGGCCAAAAAAAAGGCGCCCGGTTGGGCGCCTCGTGCGGAGAGGGTCAGCGCTTGGGCGGGGCCGGACGGCGGCCATCCTGCCGCGGCGCAGCACCGGCCGGCCGGGCCGGGCCGCCACCTTGGCGGGGCGGGCGGGCGCCACCACCACCGCCACCGTTGCCGGAGCGGCCGCCGTTGTTGCCGCCGCGTCCACCACCACCGCCGCCGCCGCCGCCGCCGTGGCGGCTGCCACGGTTGCCACCGCGGCCAGCGCCTTCGCCGATGGTCATGCGGCCGAGCACGATGGGTTCCGGCTTTTCACCGGCCGGGGGCGCGAAGCCGGGGATGATTTCCTTCGGGATCTCGCGCTTGATGAGCTTCTCGATGTCGCGCAGGAAGCCGTTCTCGTCGACGCAGACGAGCGAAACCGCCTCGCCCTGCGCGCCGGCGCGGCCCGTGCGGCCGATGCGGTGCACGTAGTCTTCCGGCACGTTCGGCAGCTCGTAGTTCACGACGTGCGGGAGCTGGTCGATGTCGATGCCGCGGGCGGCGATGTCCGTCGCGACCAGCACCTGCAGTTCACCGGTCTTGAACTCGGCGAGGGCCTTGGTGCGGGCGCTCTGGCTCTTGTTGCCATGGATGGCCATGGCACTGATGCCCTGCTTCTCGAGGTGTTCGACGAGGCGGTTGGCGCCGTGTTTCATGCGGGTGAACACGAGCACCTGGTGCCAGTCGTTCTCCTTGATGAGGTGGCACAGCAGGTCCTTCTTCATCTCGCGGCCCACCGGGTGGACCTTCTGCGCGATGGTTTCGGCCGTGGTGTTGCGGCGGGCGACCTCGATCAGGGCCGGCTTGTTGAGCAGGCGGTCGGCGAGCGCCTTGATCTCGTCGCTGAAGGTGGCCGAGAACAGCAGGCTCTGCTTCTTGGCCGGCAGCACCGCGAGCACCTTCTTGATGTCGTGGATGAAGCCCATGTCGAGCATGCGGTCGGCTTCGTCGAGCACGAAGATCTCGACGTGGCTCAGGTCGAGCGTGCCCTGCTGGTGGTGGTCGAGCAGGCGGCCGGGGGTGGCCACCAGGATGTCGACGCCCTTGCGGAGCTTGTCGATCTGGGGCTGCATGCCGACGCCGCCGAACATCACCATGGAGGTGAGCTTGGTGTGCTTGCCGTACGTGCGCACGCTTTCCTCGACCTGGGCGGCCAGTTCGCGGGTGGGCGTGAGGATCAGGGCGCGGATGGGGAGGCGGCCGCGGGCGTCGCGCACGGCGGGCTTTTCCATCAGGCGGTGCAGCGTGGGCAGCGTGAACCCGGCCGTCTTGCCCGTGCCGGTCTGGGCGCCGCCCAGCAGGTCGGCCCCGGACATCACGACGGGAATGGCCTGCGTCTGGATCGGGGTGGGGGTCGTGTAGCCGTACTCTTCAACGGCGCGCAGCAGGGGCTCGGCCAAGCCGAGGGAAGCAAAGGACATGAAGGGCGATCAAGAAATCCGGCTGCCGTGGCGAGGGAAATCCCTGGGGATCCGACGCGTCGAGGGGCTGGATTGAGCGAGGCTCGGGCCAAAAGGTTGCAAACGTCCGGACGGCATTAGGGTTTGCGCTGATGAACATTCTACAGGGCAGAGTTAGTGACCCGCCCCTTCGAATGCATGGGATATCGCCATTTGTTCGCCCCGTGTCACAGGCGAAACGGTGCAGGTGAATGGGGTCCGGCCGCCGGATCGTGGCATTTGTCCGGGATAATGGCGGGTTTCCGGTCCCGACCCAGATCCCCACGCGCGCGCCAGCGGCCCGCGCCGCCCGGGGGATCGCCCTCCCGGCACCCCCCAACTTCTCTCACGGTAAACCATGGCGCAATACGTTTTCACGATGAACCGCGTCGGCAAGATCGTCCCGCCGAAGCGTCAGATCCTCAAGGACATCTCGCTGAGCTTCTTCCCGGGCGCCAAGATCGGCGTGCTGGGCCTGAACGGCTCGGGCAAGAGCACGCTGCTCAAGATCATGGCCGGCATCGACAAGGACATCGAGGGCGAAGCCGTCCCGATGCCCGACCTGAAGATCGGCTACCTGCCGCAGGAGCCGGTGATGACGCCCGAGCAGACCGTCCGCGAGGCGGTCGAGGAAGGCATCGGCGGCGCGCTGGCCGCGAAGAAGCGCCTCGACGAGGTGTACGCCGAGTACGCCGAACCCGATGCCGACTTCGACAAGCTGGCCGCCGAACAGGCCGAGCTCGAAGCCATCATCGCGGCCGCCGGCAGTGAAAACGCCGACCTGCAGCTCGAGATCGCCGCCGACGCGCTGCGCCTGCCGCCGTGGGACGCCGTGATCGGCAAGCTGTCGGGCGGCGAGAAGCGCCGCGTCGCGCTGTGCCGCATGCTGCTGTCCAAGCCCGACATGCTGCTGCTCGACGAACCCACCAACCACCTGGACGCCGAATCGGTCGACTGGCTGGAGCAGTACCTGCAGCGTTTCCCGGGCACCGTGGTGGCCATCACCCACGATCGCTACTTCCTCGACAACGCGGCCGAGTGGATCCTCGAACTCGACCGCGGCCACGGCATCCCGTACAAGGGCAACTACAGCACCTGGCTGGAGCAGAAGGAAGCGCGCCTCGAGCAGGAACAGCGCACCGAAGACGCCCGCATGAAGGCGATGAAGAAGGAACTGGAGTGGGTGCGCCAGAACCCCAAGGGCCGCCAGGCCAAGAGCAAGGCGCGCATCGCACGCTTCGAGGAACTGAGCGACTTCGAATACCAGAAGCGCAACGAGACCCAGGAAATCTTCATTCCCGTGGCCGACCGCCTGGGCCATGAAGTCATCGAGTTCGAGAACGTCAGCAAGAGCTTCGGCGACCGCGTGCTCATCGACGACCTGAGCTTCAAGATCCCCGCGGGCGCCATCGTCGGCATCATCGGCCCGAACGGCGCCGGCAAGTCGACGCTGTTCCGCATGATCTCCGGCAAGGAGCAGCCCGACAGCGGCACCGTGAAGATCGGCCCGACCGTCAAGATGGCCTTCGTCGACCAGAGCCGCGAATCGCTCGAAGGCGACAAGACCGTGTGGCAGGACGTCTCCGGCGGCCTCGACAACCTCGTCGTCGGCAAGTTCGTGATGCCGTCGCGGGCCTACCTCGGCCGCTTCAACTTCAAGGGCAACGACCAGCAGAAGCTCGTCGGCAGCCTGTCCGGTGGTGAACGCGGCCGCCTGCACCTGGCCAAGACGCTGATCGCCGGCGGCAACGTGCTGCTGCTCGACGAACCGTCGAACGACCTGGACGTCGAAACCCTGCGCGCGCTGGAAGACGCGCTGCTCGAGTTCGCCGGCTCGCTGCTCGTGATCTCCCACGACCGCTGGTTCCTCGACCGCATCGCCACGCACATCCTCGCCGCCGAAGGCGATTCGAAGTGGGTGTTCTTCGACGGCAACTACCAGGAGTACGAGGCCGACAAGAAGAAGCGCCTGGGCGAAGAGGGTGCCAAGCCGAAGCGCCTGCGCTACAAGGCACTGAAGTAAGCCCCGGACCGAGGTGCGGAGGTGCGCGCATCGTGAGATGTTGCGCACCCCTCCTCATCCGGGTGGATTGACGGGCCCCGGGCGGGGCACCGACGATGCGGCCTTCGTCTTCCGAGGACCCCGCATGGCCACCGCCTCCCGTTCGTCCAAGCGCTCGACCCCGTCCGCCAGGAAGGCGGCTGCAAAGTCCCCCGCCCGCAAGGCGGCTGCGCCGAAGAAGGTGGCCGCACCCACCGCGGACCCCGTGGCCGACACGCGTTTCCTGCGCATGGCGCGCCCCGATGCGCTCGATTACCGCGACCGCTGGTTCCGCCCGTCGGTCGGCCGCGCGCCGGCGCCCACGCTGTTCCCGAAGGACGGCCTGCCCGTCCGTCACCAGGGCAGCACCAACGCCTGCACCGGTTTCGGCCTGTCGCTCGTGGTCGAGCACCTGCTGCGCTCGGCCGGCCGCGAGGCCAAGCCGTCGATCTCGCCGTTCATGCTGTACTCGATGGCGCGGCGGTACGACGAGTTCCCGGGGTCCACCGAGGACGAGGGCTCCAGCACGCGCGGCGCGCTCAAGGGCTGGTTCAAGCACGGCGCCTGCCGTGACGTGCTGTTCCCCGGCCTCGACATGCCCGCGGCCAGCAGCTCGCTGAAGGACGACTGGTGGGCCGACGCCGTGCGCCGTCCGCTCGGCGCGTACTACCGCCTCGACCCGCAGGCCATCACCGACCTGCACGCGGCACTCAACGAGGTGGGCATCCTGTTCGTGAGCGCCGGTTGCCACTCGGGCTGGGACGAGGGCATCAACGCCCCGACGCGCCGCAAGCGCCCCACGTCGTTCAAGGACATCTGGGAGATTCCCGTGCTGCCCGGCGAGGCGGCCCACGCGGGACACGCCTTCGCGATCGTCGGCTACAACGAGCGCGGCTTCCTGATCCAGAACTCCTGGGGCACCGACTGGGGCTCGTACGGCTACGCGCTGCTCACCTACGACGACTGGCTGCACAACGCGATGGACTGCTGGGTGGCGCAGCTGGGCGTGGTGACCCACGAGCACACGGCGATCTCCCAGGCGATCACGTTGCGCACGGGCGCGACCGGCAAGGTGGCGCTCGCCGCCGACAAGGTGCTGCGCAACCGCGAGATCTCGCCCTTCATCGTCAACATGGGCAACAACGGCGCGCTGAGCAACAGCGGCGTGTTCCGCACGAAGCCCGACGACGTGCGCGCCATCGTCGACGTGCACCTGGCCGAGGCCCGCAAGCGATGGGGCTTGAAGGACGACGACACCGTCGACGTCTGCATCTTCGCGCACGGCGGCCTGGTGGGCGAGGAGGCCGCGGCCGACATCGCCGCGCAGTGGATCCCGCTGCTCTACGACGCGCGCATCTTCCCCGTCTTCCTGATGTGGGAGACCGACTTCTTCACCACCGCGCTCAACTGCATCGAGGACGCGATCAAGGGCATCCCGCGCACCGTGGGCGGCGGTTTCTCGTTCGAGCGCTGGTGGAACGAACGCCTCGAGCGGCTGCTGGCGCGCCCGGGCACGCTGATCTGGGGCGAGATGAAGGAAAACGCCGACCTGCTGAGCGCCTACCGCCCCGATGCGTCCGACGACGAACAGGCCGGCGGCGTGCTGCTGTACCGCCACTTCAAGCACGGCGTGGCCAACAAGAAGATCCGCCTGCACTTCGTGGGCCACTCGGCCGGCTCCATCGTCGCCAGCGCGATGATCGACCGGCTCGCGCAGGACGGCCTGCGCTTCGAGTCGGTGAGCTTCATGGCGCCGGCCGTGACGGTGAAGGCGTTCGACGAGCAGGTCCGGCCCCACCTGGCCGACGGCACGGTGAAGCGCTACCAGCAGTTCCACCTCACCGACCGCGCGGAGGAGGACGACCACACCTGCGGCCCGTACCGTCGCTCGCTGCTGTACCTCGTGAGCCAGTCGTTCGAAGGCGGCACCACCACGCCGATCCTCGGGATGCAGAAGTTCTTCGAGGCCTACGGGCCGTCGCTGCCGAACACCACGGTGCGGGTCGCACCCGGGCCGGAGACCGCGAGCACGAGCCATGGCGGGTTCGACAATGACCGGCTGACGCAGCGGCACATCGTCGACTTCATCCTCGGACGGGCGTGATGCCGCGGTGGGCGGCCGTGTTCCGGGCGAGCGTCCCGGCGGTTCCAGAAGCCGCTTGAACAGCAACACTTGTCCGCAGCGGCCTCCCCATGAGCAACCAGTCCGACGAACGATTTGACGATTTCCCGGTGTGGCGAGGCTTTGCCGGTCCGGGATGGCTGCTGGAAGACTGCGAGGCGGCGGCTCGGGCCCATCCGAAGACGTTCAAGCGCCCGGCCGCGTCCCGCGCTCCGAAGCTCGCCGTCGGGGATCTGGTGAGGCTCCATTTCCTCCTCGCCGATCCGCAGATGACTTCGCAGTCCGAGAACCCCAGGGCGGAGCGCATGTGGGTCGAAATCTGCGCCATGGAACCGGGCGCCTTCCTCGGACACCTGACCAACGAGCCGCAGTTCATCGGAGCACTCTCACCTGGAGACGTCATCGAGTTCGAGTGGAAACACGTTGCCCAACTCGAGTGAGGGAGCTCGTCGAGTTCCGGTTCCAGGTTGGAGGCCATCGGGCAGATCGTGGCGACCACCATCGAGAGCATCAAGGCGTTCGAGCAGGGCGCCGTGCTGGCGCACCGCGTGCCCACCGGGGCGTGAAGGGTCAGGGCGACGGCGGTGCGGGCAAGTCGTCCAGCAGGCGGACCGCGCGGGCCAGGTCCCGTGTCGCGAACCCTTCGGTGAACTCGTCGACCACGGCCTGGAGCATGGGCCGCGCGCTCCCGGCCTTCGGGCCGTGGCGCCACAGCGTGGCAAGGTCCGTCGCCGCCCGCAGCCGCCACGACAGCGCATTGACCATCTGGGCCTTCGTCATCGATTCCAGCAGCCGTTGCTCTGCGTCCCGCGGGTGGCCCCGGTCCTGGAGGATCGCGGCCTGCAGCCGAAGCACCTCCGGCAGGATCCAGCCCTCGTTCTGCTCGTGTGCGACGTCGAGGGCCTGGCGGATCGTCGCGTCGGCGTCGTCCAGGTCGCCCGCGGCGCGCTGCGCGTCGGCGAGGACACCCAGGTAGTACGGCATCCGCGCGAGGTGGTTGGTGCGGCGGAAGTCCTCGATCGACAGGCGCAGCCGCTCGACCACGCCGGCCGACGCCCCCTGGGCGGCCAGGTCGAGCGCTGCCCGGTAGAACAGCGCGAGCGGGCGCCGGGCCACGATGCCGTGGCGCATCACGTGCTCCTCGAGCAGGCCCACGGTGCGGTCGCACGCGTCGAAGCAGCCGCTCCAGTAGTACACGGGGCAGGCGTACGAGAGGATGTTGTTCAGCGACAGGTGGTGCCGTGTGCGCTGCGCGACCTCCACCACCTGGGCCGCCGTGCGCATCGCCGTGTCGGGTGACCCGGTCAGCCACTGGACCTGCGTGAGCACGCTGCCTACCATGACCTTCGGGTCGGACAGGTAGCGCACACCGTCCCGGAGGTCGCGGCGTTGCAGCGTCTCGAGGCGGTGTCGGGCGTTGCGGAGCCGACCGAGGAACAGCTCGCCGATGCCGAAGTGCACTTCGCCCTCCGGCAGCACCGACGGGTCCTCCGCCGAGGCCTGGATGGCGAAGGCCTCGACCGTGTGCACCCCGGCCTCGTGTTCCCCGGTGAACAGCTGGTAGATCCCGATCATGATCAGGCAGCGCATGCGGTAGTCGCCGTTGCCGGTCCGCTCGGCGATCTCGAGCGCCCGGCGCAGCGTGTCCATCGAGACGGGCTTCAGGCCTTCGGTGAACATCGACGAGCCCCCCAGCCAGAGCTTGAGCTTCATCTCGAGTTCGGTGCCGGAGAGGCCGGTCGCGTCCAGCTCGCGGACCGCCCTCGACACCTGGACGCGGCATTCCTCCGTGAGCGAGAAGTGGTTCCACAGGAGGATGCCGGCGAGGGTCAGCCGGATGCGCAGCACCCGGTTCGTGTCGTCCCGGGACGTCCATTCGAGCGCGCCGCGAAGATCGTCGATGAACCGGCCATACGAGGCGCCCCATTCGTTGGCGGGGCGCTGTTCCCATTCCACCGTGGCGCGTTCGAGGACGGCGCAGATGTGTTCGGCGTGCCGCTGCTGCACCGCGGCGAGGTCGCCGTTCGACTGCATGCGCTCCCGGCAATGGCTGCGGGTCGTGTCCATCAGCCGGTAGGCGATGCGGTCGCCGTCGATGTCCGTCGAGATGAGCGACTTGTCGGCGAGGAGCGCCAGACGGGCCATTGCTTCCGGGCGCGCCGTGGCGGATACGGCCAGGGCGCCCTCCGGGTCGAACGATCCCGAGAAGACGGCCATGGCCTGCAGGAACGCAGCCTCGTCCGGCGACAGCAGTCCGAAGCTCCATTCGAGCGTGGCCGCCAGCGTGCGATGCCGCTCCGGCCCGGCACGGCGGCCGGTCAGCACCGAGAAACGGTCGTTGAGCTGGGACAGCAGTCCGGCGACGCCGAAGACGTCGACGCGCGTGGCGGCCAGCTCGATCGCGAGGGCCATGCCGTCGAGACGCCGGCAGATGTCGGCCACCACGGGTGCGTCTGCGTCCGACAGGTTGTACGAGTCGACCCGCTCGCGCGCGCGCTCGACGAACAGCTGGATCGCGGGATACCGGAGGGCGTCCCCCGCATCCACCGTCGCGCCCTCGGGTGGAGAACTGAGGCCCAGCAGCCGGCGCACGCGCTCGCGGTTCACCATCAGCGGCTCGCGGCTGGTCGCGAGGATGCGCACGCCCGGGGCTCGCGCGAGGATGCGCTCGGCGCAGCCGGCCACGGCGTCGATGACGTGTTCGCAACTGTCGAGCAGCAGGAGCGTGCGGCGGCCCTGCAGGAAGTCGCAGGTGGACCCGAGCATGTCGGCGGAGGTCACTCCCACGCCGATGGCCGCCGCGATGGCGTTCGGCACCAGTTCGGGGTCCGTCAGGGTGGCGAGGTCGATCAGCCACACGCCCTCGGGAAACTCGTCGAGCGACCGCTCGGCCACGGCGAGGGCCACGGTCGTCTTGCCGATGCCTCCCGGACCGACGATCGAGACCAGCCGGCCCGTCTCCAGTTCCGCCGAGAGCGACTCGATCACGTCGGTGCGGCCGAAGATGCGCGTGGTGCCGATCGGAAGGTTGTGGCCGGGCCGGGGCGCCGCGGGCGAATGCGGCGCGGACTCGCCGAGCGACTCGACCGGCGCGACGAACCGGTAGCCCCGGCCGGTCACCGTGGCGATGTAGGCGTCGGTGGGTGTGCCCGAGCCGTCGCCGAGCGCGCGGCGCAGCGCCGCCATGTTCACCTTGAGGTTGCCTTCGTCGACCACCACGTCGGGCCACACCCGGTCCATCAGCGCCCGCTTGCCCACCACCTCGCCGGGACGCTCGACCAGCGCCGTCAGGATGTCGAGCGCGCGGCCGCCGATGCGGACGGGCGAGCCCTCCAGCAGCAGCTGCTGCCGTTCCGGCACCAGGACGAACGGCCCGAAGCGATAGGACCGCGGTTGGACGTGGGGGAGGTTGGTCACCTCGAGATCCTCGGAAGCGAAGTGGGGGAAGGGGGCTCGGCGGCCTTTCGGATTAGGCACTCCCGATGCCGCGATTTGCAAGCGCCCACGCGACCGGTCGCCGCGCTGCTTTACCGGATTTAACTGGACCTCCGACGCGCGCGGCTGGAGCATGGGGGCCCGTGGCCCTTCGGGCCGTGTTCCCCCGACCCTTCCACCAGAGCGCCAGCGACCATGTCCCTTCCCCCGATCCACCGTGTCGTCACCGGCCACGATGCGCAAGGCAAGGCCATTGCCGTCGAGAACGGCCCGCTGCCCACCGTCCGGGATTTCCAGGAGATGCCGGGGATGGTGTTCCACGAAGTGTGGGAAACCCAGGGCACGCCGCCCCGCGTGGGCAACGGTCCCGACCCGACCCTCGGGCCGTTCATGCACAACGCCCCGAAACATGGCACGCGCATCCGCTTCGTCGACTTCCCGCCGGATTCCGCGGCGTTCACCAACTCGCAGCAGATGAAGAAGCTGTTCGACGAGATGGACGAGGCCAAGGGCTTCACCACCCGCGACGATTCCCCGCACCCGATGATGCACCGCACCGAGTCGTTCGACTACGGCGTGTTGATCGAGGGCGAGCTGGTGCTCGTGCTGGACGATTCCGAGGTGGTGCTCCGCCCGGGCAGCGTCGTGGTGCAGCGGGGCACCAACCATGCCTGGGCGAACCGCTCCGGCAAGCGCTGCCGCATGCTGTACGTGCAGATCGACGGGGAGTACGACCCGGCCATCGCGGCGTTGATCGCCGGGCGCTGAACGGCTCAGCCGGGCCGCGCGGTCGCCGCGAGGGTGTCCAGCAGCGTGGTGGCGGTGCGGAGGTCACGCGTGCCGGAACCTTCGGTGAACTGGTCGACCACCGCCTGCAGGATGGCGGTGGCGACCGTTTCCTTGTCGCCGCAACGCCAGAGCGTCGCCAGGTCGATGGCGGCCCGCAGGCGCCACGACAGCGTGCCCGCCCCCTGGGCCTTGGCCATCGACTTCAGCAGCCGCTGGCCGGCCTCGTGCCGCCGGTCCTGAGCCAGCAGGATGGCTGCGTGGACGCGCAGCACCTCCGGCAGTGCCCACCCTTCGTTGTGTTCATGGGCCACGGCCAGTGCACGCTGGATGGCCGCGTCCGCTTCGCCCACGAGGCCGGCGCGCAGGCGTGTCTCGGCGAGGACGCTCAGGTAGTAGGGCAGGCGCGCGAGGTGGTTGGTGCGCGTGAAGTCGTCGATGGACGCCCGCAGCCGGTCCAGCACGCCCGCCGACGGTCCCTGGCGGGCGCCGTCGAGCGCGGCCCGGTAGAAGGTCGCGAGCGGCCGGCGCGATGCGATGCCGTGCCGGACGACGTGCTCCTCGAGTTGCGCCACCACCTGCGCGCACGCATCGAAATCACCGGACCAGTAGTACACCGGACAGGCATACGAGAGGATGTTGTTCAGCGAGAGGTGATGCCCGCCGCGCCTCGCCGCGTCGATCGCCTCCTCGGCGGTCCGGCGGGCTTCGTCGGGCGACCCGGTCAACCATTGCACCTGGGTGAGGACCGACGCGAGGCTGATCTTCGGGTCGGAGTGGTAGCGCACGCCGTGGCTGGCGAAGTACCGGAGGTCACGGCGGCGGAGGGCTTCCAGCCGCTGGCGTGCGTTCGGAAGCCGTCCCAGGAACAGCTCGCCGATGCCCAGGTGGACTTCGCCCTCCGGCAGGATCGTCGGGTCCTCGGCACAGGCCAGCGCCGAGAAGGCCTCGATCGTGCGCAGGCCGGCCTCGTGTTCCCCGGTGAAGAACTCGTAGACGCCGATCATCATCAGGCAACGGAGCCGGCAGTCGGTGTCGCCGGTCTGTTCGGCGATGCGGAGCGCCTGCTGCAGCGTGTCCATCGCGACCGGCTTCAGGCCTTCGGTGAACATCGTCGTGCCGGCCAGCCAGAGCTTGAGTTTCATGTCGAAGCCGGTGCCCGCGAGTCCGGCGGACTCGAGTTCTCCGGCCACCTGAGACACCCGCACGCGGCACTCCTCCATCAACGAGAAATGGTTCCAGAGCGAGATGCCGGCCAGTGTCAGCCGGATGCGCAGCGTGCGGTTCCGGGCGTGCCCGCCGGTCCAGTCGAGCGCGCCGCGCAGGTCGTCGATCATCCGGCCGTACGCGGCACCCCAGTCGCTCGCCGGCCGGCGTGCCAGCTCCGCCGCGGCGCGTTCCAGCACGAGGCAGACGTGCTCGGCGTGGCGCTGTCGGGCCATGGGCGTTTCGCCGTGGGCGAGCAGCTGATCCAGGCAGTGGCTGCGGGTGGTCTCGAGCAGCCGGTAGGTGATGTGGACGTCGTCGATGTCCGTCGCGACGAGCGACTTGTCCGCGAGCAACGTGAGGATGGCCAGGGCCTCGGCGGTCGACGCGGCCGCGACGGCGCCTGCGCCGGCGGCGTCGAAGGGCCCGGAAAACACGGCGAGGGCCCGAAGGAACCTCGCGTCCTCCGGCGACAGCAGGCCGATGCTCCAGTCGATGGTGGCCGCCAGCGTGCGGTGCCGCTCGGGGCCCGCGCGCCGCCCGGCGGGCACCGCGACGCGGTCGGACAGCTGCGCGAAGAGTCCTGCCACGCCGAAGACGTCGACGCGGGTGGCCGCGAGCTCGATCGCGAGTGCCATGCCGTCGAGCCGGCGGCAGATGTCCGCCACGAGCGGCGCATCGGCATCCGACAGCCGGTAGTGCTCCAGCCGTTCGCTCGCGCGTTCGGCGAACAACTCGACGGCCGGCCAGCGCAACGCATCGCCGGCGTTCAGGCCCGAACCCTCGGGTGGTGACGCCAGGCCGGGCAGTCGCTGCACCTGCTCTTGGTCCGCCATCAGCGGCTCGCGGCTGGTTGCGAGGATCCGCACGTCCACGGCGCCCGCGAGGATTCGCTCGGCGCAGCGGGTGGCGGCCTCGAGCACGTGCTCGCAGCTGTCGAGGACGAGGAGCATGCGACGGTCCAGCAGGAACTCGCAGGTCGTCGCGAGCAGGTCGGCGGAGGTGACCCCCACCCCGATGGCCGCCGCGATCGCGTGGGGCACGAGCAGCGGGTCCTTCAGCGGGGCGAGGTCGATGAGCCACACCCCGTCGGTGAACCGGCCCACGATGCGTTCGGCAGCGGCGAGGGCGACCGTCGTCTTGCCGATCCCGCCCGGGCCGACGACCGAGACCAGGCGAGCCGTCTCCAGGGCGTCCGCGATCGACGCGATGGCGTCGGCGCGGCCGAAGACGCGGGTGCTCCCGATCGGGAGATTGTGCGCGGCGCGAGGCGCGTCGCGCGTGGGGCGGCGAGGCGAGGTTCCGGCCCGGACGGGCGCGACGAACCGGTAGCCCCGGCCCGTCACGGTGGCGATGTACCGGTCCGCGTCGCCGAGCGCGCGCCGCAGCGCGGCCATGTTGACCTTCAGGTTGCTCTCGTCGACCTCCGCGCCGGGCCACACCCGGGCGATCAGCGCCTGCTTGCCGACCAGCTCGCCAGCCTGTTCGACCAGCACCGAGAGCAGCGCGAGCGCCCGTGTGCCGAGGCGCACGGGCTCGCCGTCCCGGACGAGCGACTGCTGCTCCGGCACCAGGACGAAAGGGCCGAAGAGAAACGACCGGAGGAGGGGGGCGCTGAGGTCATTCACCTCGAGGTCCGTTCAGGAAAAGGTGGCGGGAAGAGGCGGGCGGGTGACCGGAATTAGGCCCGCGCGGTGCCAGCCGAGCAAGGGCGGGGACCCCGCGCCTCCCCACATTTAACCGCGCCTAACTCGACTGCGGCGGGGCGCGCACCGAGCATTCGGACCAGTGACATCCGTCGATGTCGAGGAGGCCGCCATGGTCCAGATCAAGCCCCAGCACGTGAACGTCGCGATCCAGCACCTCGAGCCGCTGCTGGCCCGCGGGGTGCATTCCGCCCTGACCGGCGCGCCGGGCATCCAGATCGTGGAGGCCGGCGGCGCACGACCCGGAGAGCGCGTGCACGTCGTCGTCACGGACTGGGCGCAGGCCGAGCGGCTGCTGCTCGCCCCGCGCGGCCCGTGGTCCTGCGCGCCGTGCGTGCTGGTCATCGCCGCACAGGTGCGGCAGCAGCCGCTGGTGTCGGCGATGCGCCGCGGGCTGGGGGGGCTGGTGCTGGCCTCGTGCAACGAGTCCGAACTGGTGGCCGCGGTGCATGCGCTCGCTGGCGGCCACGGCTACATCTGTGCCGAGGTGGCGCAACGCATCGCCGCCGACTTCGCCCGCGAGCCGCTGACGACCCGCGAGGAGGACGTGCTGCAACTGCTCGCCCGTGGCCTGTGCAACAAGTCCATCGCGGGCCGGTTGGGCATCGCGGTGGGCACCGTCAAGGCCCACGTCAAGTCCATCTTCGGGAAGCTCGAAGCGTCTTCCCGCACCGAGGCCGCCAGCATCGCGACCGAGCTGGGAATCATCGCGATTCCCGGCGTCGCGCCGCGCGAGGCCCTTGCCCTGTCCTGACCGGATTTCACCGGCGGTGTCCGGGCCGCCCGCTTCCCTTGGCGACCAAGGCAAGAGCTTCTTCCATCACGGAGAAACATCCCATGAGTCGCATCCACGTCGTCGAACTTTCCACCGCCACGCCCGAGCAGAAGGTGCTGCTGGAAGCCATCCAGAAGCAGCTGGGCATGGTGCCCAATTTCCTCAAGGTCTTCGCCAACTCGCCTGTGGCGCTGCAGGCCTTCCTCGGGCTGCACGGCGTCGCCGGCGCCGGCAGCCTGGACCCCCTCGACCGTGAGCGCATCGCGCTCACGCTCGCGCAGCAGAACGGGTGCCAGTACTGCGTCTCGGCGCACACGGCGATCGGACGCAAGACCGGCCTCTCCGACGAGGAGATGGCCGCGGCGCGCGAGGGCACGAGCGACGACCCGACCTCGGCCGCGATCCTGAAGTTCGCGCGCAGCCTGATGGCCCGCCACGGCGAGGTCTCGGCGCTGGAACTGACCGAGGTCCGCAGCGCGGGGGTCGACGAGGCGCAGATCGTCGAGGTGATCACCCATGTCGGGATGAACTTCCTGACGAACATCCTCGGCAAGGCCAGCCTCGTCGAGATCGACTTCCCGAGCGTGAAGCTCGAACTCGCCTGACTTTCCGAACCCTTCCGTCCGCCGCGGCGGTTCGACGCCGTCTCCGGCGGGCGCCCCTTGCATCCGCCGGAGATCCCCATGGGACGCGCCTACTCAGACATCACCTTCACGCCCACCGTCCGCGAGGTCCAGACCGAACTGGGCAGCCGGGAGCAATACGCCTTCCTGGACGCCCACCCCGATCGCGGAGACACGCTGACGCCGCGGGAGGCGGAGTTCGTCGCCGAGGCCGATCATTTCTTCCAGGCCACCGTCGGCGAGACGGGCTGGCCGTACGTGCAGCACCGCGGCGGGCCCAAGGGCTTCCTCAAGGTGCTGGACCCGAGGACGCTCGCGTTCGCCGACTTCCGCGGCAACGTGCAGTACCTGAGCGTGGGCAACCTCCGCCAGGACGATCGCATTTCTCTGATCGTCATGGACTACCTCAACCGCCGCAGGCTCAAGCTGCTGGGGCGGGTCACGCTGGTGAACGCCGAGGATGATCCGGTGCTGCTCGCCGCCGTGCGCGACGAGGCCTACGGCGCGACCGTCGAACGCGCCTTCGTCATCCATCTCGAGGGCTGGGACTGGAATTGCCCGCAGCACATCACCACGCGGCTGACCGAGGCCGAGGTGGGCACGATTGTCTCGCCGCTGAGGGCGCAGGTGCAGAAGATGCGCACCCAGCTCGCCGCCGCGAAGGCCGCCGCGCCGCGGATCGCGGAGAACCTCGGGGACGGACCGCTCGCGCTGCGCGTCGCCGGCGTGCGGCAGCTGACCGCGACGGTGCGTGCGTACGAACTGGTCGCGGCCGACGGCACGCCGCTGCCGACGGTGCAGGCCGGGGCGCACCTCGACGTGCCCGTGCGGCTGGGCGACGGCACCGTTTCCACGCGGTCGTACTCGATCGCCTCGAGCCCGCTGCGCACCGATGCCTACGAGATCGCGGTGCTTCGCGAGCCGGAGGGCCGCGGCGGATCGGCCGCCGTGCACGAGGCCTTCGCGATCGGCCTGCGCCTGAACTGCGCGCCGCCGGTGAATGCCTTCGCGCTCGAAGCCGCACCGCATCACGCGGTGCTGGTTGCGGGTGGCATCGGCATCACGCCGATCAAGGCGATGGCGCATGCGCTGGCCGCGGCCGGTCGCGAGTTCGAGCTCCACTTCGCGTGCCGGTCACGGGCGCAGGCGCCGTTCCTCGGGCAGCTGGTCGAGCAGTTCGGCGCCCGCGTGCGGGTGCATGCCACGGACGAGGGCCAGCGGCTCGACGTGCCCGCGCTGCTGCGTTCGATCGGCTTCTCGGCGCACGTGTACGTCTGCGGTCCGTCCGGCCTGATCGATGCCGTCCGGACCGGGGCCGACGAAGCCGGCATCGACCCCCGGCGCGTGCACTTCGAGCGATTCGTCGCACCGCGTGACGACACCGATGCGCAAGGGTTCACGGTGCGCCTGGTGCGCAGCGAAGTGGACGTGGTGGTGCCGCCGGGCTGTTCGATCCTGGAGGCCCTCGAAGCCCGGGGCTTCCGTCCCCCCGCCTCGTGCCGCATCGGCACCTGCGGCACCTGCGCGATGCGCGTGGTGGGCGGCGACCCGCTGCACCGCGACGCGGTGCTGACCGCGGAACAGCGCCAGGTGCAGCACCTCATGTGCATCTGCGTGTCGCGTGCCGAGGGAACCGGGCTCCGCCTCGACTACTGAGGCGGGCCCGGCACGGGCGCTGCCGCCTACTTCAGGTGGCGCCCGAGGAAACCGCGCATCAGGTCGGCGATGCGCGCGCCGTCCTCCTCGAGGGCGAAGTGGCCGGTGTCGAGCAGGTGCAGCTCGGCCTTCGGCAGGTCGCGCAGGTACGGGTGGGCGCCGGCGGGCGGGAAGATCTTGTCGTTCTTGCCCCAGACGATCAGCATCGGCGGCTGGTGCTTGCGGAAGTACGCCTGCCAGCTCGGGTACAGCGGCGGATTCGTGCCGTAGCTGTAGAACATCTCGAGCTGGATGTCCTTGTTGCCCGGGCGGTCCATGTAGGCCTGGTCGAGGTACGGCGCATCGGGACTGATGTGCTTCAGGTCGCGGTAGCCCTCGCTGTACTGCCACTTCGTCGCGGTGAGCTCGAACAGCGGCCGCAGCTTGTCGCCGTTCGCCTGCGACTTGTCCGCCCAGTACGCCTTGGCCGGCACCCAGAACGGGTTGTCGAGGCCTTCGTCGTACGCGTTGCCGTTCTGCACGACGATGGCACTGATGCGCTCCGGATGCGCGGCCGCGATGCGGTAGCCGATCGGTGCGCCGTAGTCCTGCACGTACATCGCGAAGCGCGTGGCGCCCACCGCCACCGTGAACTTGTCGATCACGTTCGCGAGGTTGTCGAAGCTGTACTTGAACTGGTCCATCGGCGGCATGTCGCTCTGGCCGTAGCCCGGGTAGTCGGGCGCGATCACGCGGTAGCGGTCGGCCAGGCGCGGGATCAGGTTGCGGAACATCTGCGACGAGGTGGGGAAGCCGTGGAGCAGCAGCACCGTCGGTGCGTTCTTCGGGCCCGCCTCGCGGTAGAAGATGTTCAGGCCGTCGACCTTGACGGAGCGGTACTCGACGGCCGCGGTGCTCGCGACGTGGGTGGCCGCCGCGGCCTGCGCGTGGGACACGTGGGGGGCGAGCGAGAGGACGGTGGCGGCCGCCCAGAGGGTGGCCTGGCAGAGCTTGAACATGAAGAACTCCTGTGGAGGGACGAACGGAAATGCCCGACGCGCGGGCGGACACGGCCCCGGACCTTCGGCCCGGGACCACGGGGGGAACGAGGGAGGGCCGACCGTCAGCGCGAGGCTGGCGGCCGGAGGTGGCGACCGAGGAAATCGAGCATCCGTGCAGCGATCTCGTCGCCATGGGAGGCGAGGGCGAAGTGGCCCGCACCGTCGATCAGGTGCACTTCGGCGCGGGGCATGTCGCGCTGGAAGGCCCGTGCACCGGCGGGCACGAAGAAGGGATCGTTGGCGCCCCACACGGCCAGCAACGGCGGACGATGCCGGCGGAAGTACGCGTGCAGCGCGTCGTACTGCGCGAGGTTGGTCCGGTAGTCGAGCAGGATCGCGAGCTGGATGTCCTGCTGTCCCGGCCGGTCGAGGAAAAACTGGTCGAGCAGCCAGCGGTCGGGCGCGATGCGGGCGGGTTCCTTCACGCCGGCGAGGTACTGCCACGTCGTCGTCTCGAGCGTGAACAGCTTGCGCAGGCCGTCGCGGTTCGCGGGCGACGGGTCGGCCCAGAACGCGCGCATCGGGGCCCAGCCCGGGCTCAGCCCCTCTTCGTAGCCGTTGCCGTTCTGGGACACGATCGCGGTGATCCGCTCCGGGTGCGCCACCGCGAGCCGCCAGCCGATGGGGGCGCCGATGTCGAACACGTACATCGCGTAGCGTGTGAGGTGTTTCGCGGCGGTGAACCCGTCGACCACGGCGGTCAACTCGTCGAAGGTGTAGCCGAACGACGTGCCGGCCTTCAGCTCGGTCAGGCCGAAGCCGGGCAGGTCGGGCGCGACCACGTGGTAGCGCGTGGCGAGCTTCGGGATCAGGTCTCGGAACAGGTGCGAGGACGTGGGAAAGCCGTGCAGCAGCAGGATTGCCGGCGCGTTCGCCGGACCGGCCTCGCGGTAGAAGACGCGGTGGCCGTCGACGTCCACGAACGCGTGTCGCACCGTGGTCGTGTCGTTCGCGCGCGGTGAGGCGGCGGCCGGTCCGGACAGCAGCCACAGGATCGGCAGCAGTGGCACGAGGCCGAGCAGCCGTTGAAGGAACACGCGCATGAAGATCTCCTCGAGGTCACGGCACGCGACATGCGGCCAGGTCCTCAAGGTAGTTCGACCGCGCCGGCGGCAACAGGGCTCGCGGGTTAAACGTGGTGAAGCCTGGAGGGGACTTCTCCCGGGCGGGAGAGACGGCGTACCCGCTTCGGCGCAGGGTGTTCTCGCCGCCCCGCTTTCGAGGGCCTTCCGGCACCGGCGCACCAGCGACGTTTGCGACGGGTGCGCTTGTTCGAAGGGGAGAGGACCCGTAGGTCGCAAGCGGGTGGTGGGCGTGCGCCGGCGTTCGAAGAATGGGTCTCGCTCGTCCCCCAACGTTTCCCCAAGGAGATCCCATGACCTTCACCGCACGACCCGCCTCGCGGCTGCTCACCCCGTCCGACCACACCCTGGTGCTGATCGACTTCCAGGCGCAGATGGCCTTCGCCACCCACTCCATCGACGGCGTGAGCCTGCGCAACAATGCCGCCATTGCGGCGCAGGCGGCGGCGGGGTTCGAGGTGGCCACGATCCTCACCACGGTGGCGGCCCGCAGTTTCTCGGGCCCGATGTTCGAGGAAGTCACCGGGGCCTTCCCGGGCCAGGAACTGCTCGACCGGACCACGATGAACTTCTGGGAGGACGAGAACGTCGTCCGTGTCGTCAACGCCATCGGCAAGCGGCGATTCGTCCTGGCGGGCCTGTGGACCTCGGTGTGCATCGTGGGGCCGGCGTTGTCGGCGCTGGAGCAGGGGGCCGAGGTGTTCGTGCTGACGGACGCCTGCGGCGACGTGTCGACCGAGGCCCACGAGCGTGCCGTCGCGCGCATGGTGCAGGCGGGCGCGCAGCCCATGACCGCGCTGCAGTACCTGCTCGAACTCCAGCGCGACTGGGGGCGCGGCGAGACCTATGGCCTCACCACGGGCATCGCCGAGCGGACGGCTGGGGGCTACGGTCTGGGCATCCAGTACGCCAAGGCGATGTTCGGCGGGACGGGCGGTTGAGTCGTCGCGGCCGCACTGCGGCTCAGCGCTGCAGTTCGGCCAGCAGCCCGGTGGCGGCGCGAAGGTCGGGTGTGCCGAAACCCTCGCTGAAGCGGGCGAGGACGGACGTCAACAGATCCGCCGCCTCCACGGGGCGGGACCGTGCTCTCCACAACCGGGCGAGGTCGTGCGTGGCCCGCAACTGCCAGGACAGCGCGCCGATCTCCTGCGACAGGTGGATGGCCGCATGGAGCAGGGGTTCGGCCTCCTCCGGCCGCCCCCGGGCCGTGGCGATGGACGCCTGGATGCGCAGGACTTCCGGCTCGCACCACTTCTCGTTCTGGCTCGTGGCCAGCGACCTCGCCTCGCCGACCACCGCTTCCGCTTCCTCGAATCGTCCGGCCTGGCCGAGCACTTCCGCCAGCACGGCGGAGTACCAGGGCAACCTCGCCATGTGCCCGTGGGTCCGGAACTGCGCGACCGCGCGCGTGAGCAGGGTGATCGCTTCGGGCCGCCCCGGTTGTTCCATGGCCGCGACCGCGCCGCGGCAGAACGTGACGATGGGCGTCCAGGTGACGATGCCGTGCCGTTCGACGAGTTCGTCGAGCATGGCCGCATGGCGGCGGCTCTCCTCCACGTTGCCCAGCCACAGGTAGACGAGGCTGTTCCACGCGAGCGCGATGCTCAACGACAGTTCATGCGCCGCCTGGTGTCCGTACACGAGGATCGTCTCCGCGGTGCGCGCGGCGGCATCCGGGCGCCCCGTCAACCACTCGGCGTGGCACATCACCACCAGGGTGTTGACGCTGTTGCTGTACTGGAAGCGGGCGAAGCGGGTGTCGTTGAAGTCCTGGGCGTGTTTCGCGTGGAGGCGGGCCATGCGAAGCCGGGCGTCCTCGATCCGGCCCACGAAAGTCTCTCCGACGCCGAGGTGGCTCTCGCCCTCGGCCAGGGCCGACGGGTCTTCGGCGGTGGCGATGGCCAGGAACGACTCCAGCGTGCGGATGGCGGCGTCGTGGTGGCCGAAGAAGAGTTCCATGGTGCCGATCAGCCGCAGGCAACGCAGGTGGAAATCGGTGTCGTCCAGCGTCATGGAAAGACGCAGCGCGTGGGCGATGGCCAGCCGTGCGTCGGAGGTCACCCCGCGTGTGTAGAGGATGGCGCCGGCCAGTGCGAACTGCAGGTTCATCTCGACCGCCGAGCCTTCCCGGCCGGCCTCGCGCAGGGCGGCGATGGCGCGCGTGAGATGCGCACGGCTCTCGTCGGTGAGGGAGAAGTGGTTCCACAGCAGGACGCCGACCGACGTCAGCCGGATCATCAGGGACTGCTGTTCCGGCTCCGCGCCCGCCCAGGCGAGGGCCGCCCGCAGGTCGCCGAGTTGGGACCCGTAGGTGGCGCCCCAGTCGCGTGACGGCTGCTGCCCCCATTCGCTGGCGGCCCGCTCCAGCACGCCGCACACATGTTCCGCATGACGCCGGCGCACCGGCGCGTCCTCGCCGGCCTCCGCGAGTCGCTCGAGGCCATAGGCCCGGGTCGTCTCGAGCAGGCGGTAGGACATCCCGCTCGCATCCGTCTCGACGGACAGCAGTGATTTCGATGCCAGCTCGGCCACCATGCGCCGGGCTGGACCCGTGGCGGTGTCGCCCACGGTGGCGGCGCCCTCCGCCCGGAAGGCCCCGGCAAAGACCGAGATCGTGCGCAGCAGGCGGGCCTCGTCCGGCGGGAGCAGGCCGTAGCTCCAGTCGAGCGTGGCCGCGAGGGTGCGGTGTCGTTCGAGGCCGGCACGCGTTCCCGAGAGCAACCGGAATCGATCGCTGAGTTGCTTCTGCAGGCCCTTCACGTCGAACACGTCGACGCGCATGGCGGCCAGTTCGATCGCGAGGGCGATGCCGTCGAGGCTCCGGCAGATGTCGGCCACGGTGGGGGCCGCGGCGTCGTCGAACACGAAGGTCTCCAGGCGATCCGTGGCGCGGTCGACGAACAACTCGATGGCCGGGTAGCCCAGCGCGGCCTCGGCGTTCAGCCCGGTCGACGCCACCGGGACGGCCAGGCCCGGAAGGCGGTGTTCGTGCTCTCCGCCCACGTGCAGGGCCGCGCGGCTGGTCGCCATGACGTGGACGTCGGGCGCTTCCTGCAGCAGCTGCCGCACGCAGTCGCCGATGGCCGCGGCCATGTGTTCGCAGTTGTCGAGCACGAGCAGCATCCGGCGGTCGCGGAGGAACCTGCAGAGGGCCGGCATGATGTTCGCCGAATGCACGGCGAGGCCCGTCGCACCCGCGATCGAATGAGGCACCAGGGCGCTGTCGCGCAGGGTCGCGAAGTCGACGAGCCAGACGCCATCCGGGAACGCATCGGTCGCCCGCTCCGCCACGGAGACGGCGACCGTGGTCTTGCCGATGCCGCCGGCGCCCACGATGGACACGAGCCGATGTCGTTGCACCGCCTGCCGCAACTGCTCGATCGTGTCGCCGCGACCGACCACCCGCGTCGTCATCGCCGGCAGGTTGTGCCGGCGTCTCGGAACGGAGGGAAAGTCCAGCAACTTCGCCGACACGGAGGGGGGGCGCCCGGCCTCATGCTCATGACTCATGCGGGTCCTGCTCTCCATGCTCGATCAGTTTTTCAGCCGCGAAGGCGCGCGCGACGTGGGTCAGGCGGTACCGCATCTCGTGATCCCGCATCTCGGCCAGCACGAGTGACTTCGCGATCAGCCTGGCGAGATGGTCGACCACGGCCGCGGGATCCATGCCGCAGGCGCCACTGACCGCGCACGCCGACGCCAGGCTGAAGGCCCCGGGGAACGTCGACAGCCGGCGCATCACCGCTTGCTCGCCCGGCGACAGGATGCTGTAGCTCGACTCGACGGAAGCGGTGAGGGTCCGGTGACGGGCGGGGCCCTCGTGGCAACCGTCGAACATGTGGAAGCGCCGGTCGAGGTGGTCCAGCGTGCCCGCGACGCCCAGGGGCCCCACGCGCCCGGCCACACGCTCGATCGCCAGGGCATGGCCGTCGAGCCGGTGGCAGATGGCGGCGACGTGGGGCGCGTTCGTGTCGTCCAGCCGGAAGTCCGTCGAGTGTTCAGCCGCCCGCGCCGCGAACAGTTGCACGGCCGGGAAGGCGAGCGCAGCCGCGGCACCGAGTCGCTCCGGGTCGGGCGGCAGGCCCAGACCGGGCAGGCGCCGCACGCGTTCGCCCCGGATGCAGAGCGGCTCCCGGCTGGTGGCGAGCAGCGTCACCTTCGCCGTGTTCCTGAGCCACTGTTCCGCGCACAAGGCGACCGCGTCGATGAGGTGCTCGCAGTTGTCGAGGACGAGCAGCACGCCGTGGTCCTGCGGGGAGGCGTCGGGCCAGTGCGGCTTGTCGCCGTTGCCCCGGCTGGATCGCAACATGCTGGCGATGGCCCCGGAGACGTCGGACGGGTCCCGCAGCACGGCCAGGTCGACGAACCAGGCGCCGCCGGGGAACGCGGCGGCCGCCTGGTCCGCGATGGCGAGGGCCACGGTCGTCTTGCCCACGCCTCCGGGCCCGACGAGGGTGACCAGCCGGGCCTGCGCCAGGTCGCGGAGGATCGCTTCGATGGTGTCGTCCCGGCCGAAGATGCGCCGGTTCAGCGGAGGCAGGTTGCCCAGGCGCGGGAGCTTCGCGCCACGAAGCGGCTGAGCGGAGGCGGTCGTGGCGCGAACGTCCCCGATGAACTGGTAGCCCGTGCCGACCACGGTCGCGATGTAGCGCGGCGGGCCGGGGCCATCGCCGAGAAGGCGGCGGATGGCCGCGATGTTGACCTTGAGGTTCGTCTCTTCCACGACCAGGCCCGGCCACACCCGGGACATCAGCTCGGATCGGGAGACCACCTCGCCATGGCGCTCGACCAGCACGGTGAGCAGGTCGAAGGCCCTTCCGCCGATGCGAACCGGCTGGTCCCCGTCCAGCAGCGACTGCTGGTCGGGGATCAACTGGAACGGTCCGAATGCGAACGCCTTCGGCGCTTCGGAAATCAGGGCCTTCAAGCGAACTCCATCCGGGAAATGTGCGATGGCGCAGGTGTACCGCCTGGGCGGCTTCGGTGCCAGTTAATTTCGGTAAATGGGGTCGGGTTCCAGGACCCGGGCCGTCGCCGCGGCCTTCGTCACCCCGTGCAGCTCCCCGCGCCCGGATAGGGCGGCACCTGGCCCGATTGGCCGAGGGCCGTGGCCACCCTCAGCAGCAGCGACAGGTCGAGCTGCTCGGGGCTGCGCGGCTCCAGGTCGTAGTGGCACAGCGTGCCGATGAATTCGCCGTCGCGGGCCACGATGGGGATGCCGGCGTAGGCGCGCACCACGTCGCGGGCCTCGTGCAGCGCCGTGCGGGGGTCGAGCGTGGCATCGGCCGTGACGAACGGCGCCTTGCCGTCGCGCACCAGGGTGCAGTAGGTCGCCGCTTCGTCCACCGTGGCGGCCTGCAGGTCGTTCAGGTCCATCCGGTCGACATGCACGGTGGACGTGGCCTTGCCGTTGCGGAACCGGAAGATGCCGATGAAACGGTAGTCGGACTTGCGCAGCACGGAGTACAGCGCGGCGCGGATGCCCTCCGTTGCCAGCAGGGTCGAGAAGGTGTTGAACGCGGCCAGAGAGTCGTCGACGTCACCATGGGACGACGCGGCACACGTGCTGGCCACGCGTGGCGCCTGGCCGGCCAGGGTCAGGCCCGTTGCGACGGCGGACCGCAGGTCCTGCGCGGTGGGCACTGATCGGTCGTCGTGGGTGGGGGGCATGGGAACGCGTTGCTGACCTCGGGGTGATCGAACAATTCTAGTGTCCTGCTGTCTCTGCCCAGGCATTCCGTCCTGAGTCCCGGCGCAGCCTCCCAGGCCGTGTTCAGTTAATTGCGGTTAACCGGAGGTGTGCAAGGCGGCACCGGCCAGGCTCGCACCTTGCACCGGCTGCGGTACCTCATAAGATCGGCGTTCCCACCGCCCGCACATCCCGTGCGGCATGCCCGCTGCCAAGGATTCCGAGGTGACCGACGACTGCCAACCAACCCGCTCCTACCGATTCGGTCCTTTCGTGCTCATGCCGGAGCGGCAGTTGCTGCTGCGGGAGGGCGGGGCGGTCCGCATCGGCGCCCGAGCCCTGGACCTCCTGACGATGCTGGTGGAGCGCCCGGGCGAGTTGATCGGAAAACGTGAGCTGATGGCCCGTGTGTGGCCCGACGTCGTCGTCGACGAGAGCAACCTCAAGGTGAACATGGCAGCGCTGCGACGGGCGCTGGGCGATGGCGCCGGAGACGCCGCCGCGTCGTGCATCGCCACCGTGACGGGGCGTGGGTACCGGTTCGTCGCGGCCGTCGAGTCGGTCGGGCTGTCCGCGGTGACCGCCTCGCGGTCGCGGCGGCCCCGCGTCCCCCACAACCTGCCCATCGGCACGATCCGCATCTTCGGTCGGACCGAAGTGATCGAATCGCTCACCGACGAGGTGGATGCCGCGCGCATGGTGACGATCGTCGGCCCCGGCGGAATCGGCAAGACGACCGTCGCATTGGCGGTCGCCGAGCGGTGCTTCGACAGGTTCCCCGACGGCGTGTGGCTGGTCGACCTCTCCACGTTGACCGAGCCCGGCGGTGTTCCCGGTGCCATCGCGGCGGCCATCGGCCCGGGCGGCACACCCTCCGAGGGGACCGGATCGATGTGGCGGCAACTGCGCGACCGCCGGGCGCTGCTGGTGCTCGACAGCTGCGAGCACTTGATCGATGCCATCGCGGACTGCGTCCAGGTGTTGATGGCGTGCGCTCCCGGCGTGCACATCCTCGCCACCAGCCGCGAGCCGCTCATGGTTCATCGCGAGCGTGTCCGGCGGCTGCTGGGGCTGTCGTCCCCGCCGGAAGGGGCCACGCTGGATGCCGAGGCGGCGCTGCAGTATCCGGCCATCCAGGTGTTCGTCGAGCGCGCCAGCGAGCGCGTCGAGAACTTCCGGTTGTCCGATGCCGACGCGCGCCTCGTGGGCGACATCTGCCGCCGCCTCGACGGCATGGTGCTCGCGATCGAGCTGGCCGCGACCCGCGTCGACGTGTTCGGGGTGGCCGGACTGCTCGCCGCGTTGAACGACCGGTTCTCCATCCTTGCCGAACGGCGGGCGGGGCCGGAGCGTCACCGAACCCTGGCGGCGGCCATCGCGTGGAGCTTCGGCCTGTTGTCGCCCGCGGAGGCGGCGTTCCTGCGAGCCCTGGCCGTATTCCCCGGGGCCTTCGACGCCGAGGGTGCGCGGGCCGTGAGCGCCACGACGCGCACCGAGGCCATGGCCAACCTGGCCCTGCTGGTGGACAAGTCGCTGATCTCCGCCGAGATCGATGGTGAACGCGTCATCTACCGCCTCATGAACACGACCCGCAGCTATTGCCTCGAATGGCTCATGGAAAGTGGCGACCATGCCACGGTGCGGCGGCGGCACGCCGAGCACATCTGCGCCGTGCTGGAGCACGCGAAGTCGGAGTGGGTACAGCGGCCCGCCAGCGAGTGGGGCGCATCGTACGGCCGTGTGATCGACGACCTGCGCGGCGCGCTGGACTGGACGTCCCGTGACGCGTCGAGCCGGCCGCTGCGCATCCGGCTGACGCTGGCGGGGATTCCCTGTCGTTGAGCCAGCACCCGCAGTCCCAGGGAGGAGGGCGGGCTCAGTCCGGCGTCGGACTCGCACCGGGACCTTGCGTGAACTCCGCCCACGCCGTGTCGACGAAACGTGCCAGCGACGGATTGTCGATGCCGCGCGCCAGCTCGGCGGCCACGGCCAGTGCCGCACGCCGGCCCAGGTGCCCGCTGTGCAGGTGCGCCCTGGCAGCCAGTTCCTGCATGCCGCTGCGCTGTGACAGCACGAGCAGCTCGTCCACCCATGCGTGGGCCTCCGGCCAGGCCTGGGCGACCGCCAACCCGCAGAGGGATTCGAGGGCGTGGACGCGGGCCCAGAGGTAGGTGTCCGGGAAGCGCATGCAGCGCCGGATCGCATCGAGCAGCAGGGTGCGGGCCCGCTCGGGTTCGCCCCGGGTGGCCGCCACCAGTCCGAGGCCGCGGCCGGCCAGACCTTCCCAGCACGGATCACCAAGGTGGCAGCCGAGTGCGAAGGCCTCTTCGAACTGGGCGGCGGCTTCGTCCGTGCACCCGCGTTGCAGCTGGAGTTCCGCCGCGAGGGCCTGGGGCCACGGTAGGAAGGCCGTCCACGATTGCCTCGCCTGGGTCACCGTGCGTTCGAGCAGGGGCTCGGCGGCGCCGTGGTCGCCGGTGAGGAGCAGGACGCGGCCGGTCATGGATTCGGCGTACAGGGTCTGGCGGCGTTCGCCGGCCTGGCGGGCGAGGTCGGCAGCGAGGCGCAGTTGCACGAGGGAATCGCCGTAGCGCGCCTGGTCGGACAGCACGGCGCCATGGACGGTGGCGATGCGCGCCAGTTCGGCGGGCTCGCCTTCGGCGAGCGGCTCCGCGCGCATCAGCCAGGTCGATGCACGTTCGTAGCGCCCGGCCAGGAACTCGACGTAGCCCAGCTCGCGGCAGGCGGCGGCGTCCGTTGCGGGCGCGTCTCCATTGCCGATGCCCAGCGCCTCGTGCAACGCGGCCGCGCCTTCCTCGTCGCGTCCGCGTGCGGCGTGCACGAGGGCGCCGCCCAGCGCCACGCGGGTGCGCTTGCGCAGGGGCACGTCGCCGAGGGCATCGGCATCGGCCATGGCGCGGCGCAGGCATTGCAGGCCGGGTTCGAGCACCCCGGCACGCAGCGCGGCCTCGCCGGCTTCGAGTTGCGCGAGCACGGCGCCACGGCCGACGGCCGGTGCCTGTGTGGGCCGCGACGTCGCCGTCGCGAGCGCGTCGTCCAGCGCGGGGCCGGGGGCGATGCCGAGTTCGCGGTCGAAGAGGGCGCGGCAGGCCGCCGCCTGGCGGGCGGCAGCGATGCCGTCGCCGGCGGCGCCCAGGCAGCGCACGAGCAGCACCTGGAAGTTCTCGTCGAGCGGTTCGAGGGCGACGAGGCGGCGCGCGAGGGTCGCGGCGTCGGCCGCGGCGCCTTCCGCCAGCCGTGCGAGCGCGGCTTCGCGCAGCAGGGCCGTCGTCAGCGACGCGGCATGACGGCGTTGTCCATCGAGCCAGACTTCGAACGACGGGCTCCCGCTGAACGCCAGGCCTTCGAGCAGTTCGCCGCCGAGGCCGGGCAGGTCGAGCGCCTCGCGCCAGTGGCCGTGCGCGACCACGTCGACGTCCACGAGTGCGAGCACGTCGCGAGGCAGGGTGAGGGGATCGCCGCGCAGCACCTCGTCGCCGAGGCCGCGGCGCAGCTCGCGCAGGTTCCAGCGGAGTGCCGCGAGCGGATCCTCGGCGTCGGCGAAGAGCAGGCCCGCGAGGTGGCTGCGGCTGGCGCCGGCCGGGCGCAGGGCCAGGTAGGCGAGCAGCGCCCAGGCCTTGCGGCCGCGCAGCGCGACCGGTTGTCCGTCGCCGCGTTCGATGCGTGGAGGACCCAGCAGGTGCAGCGAAACGCTCATGGGCGCGAGTGTGGCATGGGAGTCCCCGGAGGACGATGCCCCCGGGGGAGGGGCCTCAGGCCTCGGCCGTGGTGGGGTCGATCATCGTGACGACCCGCGCCACGCTGTCGGCCGGGAAGCCGCCGCGGCGGGCGTGCTCGCGCACGACCTCTTCATCGGCGGCGTTGTAGACGCAGTACATCTTGTCGCCGGTCACGAAGCTCTGGACCCACTGGACCTGCGGTCCCAGGTCGCGCAGCACGCCGTTCGAGCGGCGGGAGGCGGCCTGCAGTTCGGCCGGGCTGAGGGCGCCGAGGCGCGGGATGTTGCGTTCGATGACGTACTTGGGCATGGTGAACTCCTGTCAGTGGTTTCGGGTGAAGGGAGCCCCATGGTGCGCAGCCGGCGTGTGAGCCGGCGTTTGACGGATCAGCCGCAGCCGCCGCGGTCGAGCAATTGCGGCCCCGGCCCGCGCTCCGACAGCTCGTCCAGCGGATTGCGCAGCGGACACGCGCTGACCGAGAGGCACCCGCACCCGATGCACCCGTCGAGTTGGTCGCGCAGCCGGGTCAGCTGTTCGATGCGTTCGGTGAGGTCGGCGTGCCAGCGGGCCGACAGGCGCGACCAGTCCGCCACGGTGGGCGTGCGGCTTTCGGGCAGCGCCTTCAGTGCCTCGCCGATGGCGGCCAGCGGCACGCCCACGCGCTGGGCCACCTTGATGATCGCGACCCGGCGCAGCACCTCGCGCGCGTAGCGCCGCTGGTTGCCCGCGTTGCGGTGGCTGTGGATCAGCCCCTTCGATTCGTAGAAATGCAGCGCCGACACCGCGACGCCGCTGCGCTCGGCGAGTTGCCCCACGGTGAGGGTCTTGCCGATGTCCGCCGGATCCAGTTTGCCCATGGGGGATTGCCTTGACCTCAAGTTTGCTTGAGGTTTTAAGCTGAATTCCATCGAAGTGCAAGAGGGGACGCGGATGACGGAGCGGGAGGACGCGCTGGCCGAGGAGGTGGCGCTGCTGGTGCGGGTCGCGATGCAGGCGATCGCGCCAGCGTGGCGGCGGGCCACGGTGCGGTTCGCGTGGGACGGCGGTTGCTTCAGCACGACGGTGTCGTACGCCGCGGCCCACGACCCCTTGCCGGTGGACGCCGTGGCGCACCGGGCGCTGTTCGTGCGCCTGCAGCAGGCGGGGCGGCGGCTGCCGCACCCGGGGACGTCCGGGGGCTGCGACGTCGACATCGACGCCGCGGGCACCCACGCGGCACGCGTGAGCCGCGCGTGAAGGTCAGGGCAGCGTCTGCTCGTGTTCGGGCAGCGGGTTGAACGGTTCGTCGGGCGAGGACGGGGCGGCCTGGTCGATCGGCAGCTTGGGAATGTCGCGCGGCGGCGTGGCCGCAGCCGCGGCGGGCGCCGGGGTGGAGGCGGGCGGGTCGGCCCAGCCGTGCATCGCGGGCGCGGGCTTCGGTGTGCTGGCCACCTTCGGCTTGCGGCGCGGCGCGGGCGGCACGTCGAGTCCACCCCAGGTGTCCCAGGCCGAGTGGCGCGCGTCGGGAGGTGCGACCGGCAGTTCCTCGATGACCTCGCCGAGGGAGTCGGTGATCATGACCCGGTGCGACGACGTGTTGGCGGCGACGGCGCGGCCGAACTTGCGCAGCATCTCGAGGTCGTTGTGCCAGACCCGGCCTTCGCGGCGCAGGCGCCCCTCGGCGTCGCGCGACACCTCCACGATCCGGTAGATCGGCTGCCGGTCCCAGCGCTGGTCGTCGGCGGGGGCACGGAAGCCGGTTGTCACCGTGCCGTTGGGCTTCTGGGAACCTGACACACGCGCCTCCTTGGAATGGGTTTCGACGGGTTATCGGCCGGTCCGGCTGGAAATGAAGCAGAACTTCGCGGCCGTTCATAATGGACAGCGTCCACATGGAGGCACGATGGCAGCGAAGGCGGGGCGGGAGCGTGAGACCTACCGGCATGGCGACCTGCGCAATGCGCTGTTGCAGGCCGGCATCGCGCTCGCGCGCGAGGGGGGCCGCGACGCCATCGTGCTGCGCGAGGCCACCCGCCGCGCCGGGGTGGTGCCCAACGCCGCGTACCGCCACTTCGCGAGCCGCCAGGACCTGATCGACGCGGTGCGCGCGGCCGCGCTCGCCGAACTGGCGCAGGCGATGGAGGCCGAGATGGCCGCCGTGCCCGCCGGATCGGTGCCGGCCGAGGCCGCGCGCGCCGGGCTGCGTGCGGTGGGGGCGGGCTACCTCCGGTTCGCCCGCGAGCAGACCGGCCTCTTCCAGGTCACCTTCCCGTTTCCGAACGACCCGCGTGGCGAGGCCGACCCTGCCAAGGCCGGCCCGGGTGGCCTGAACCCGTTCCAGCTGCTGGGCCTGGCCCTCGACCGGCTCGTGGCGGCGGGTGTGCTGCCCGCCGAGCGCCGGCCAGGCGCCGAGTTCCTCGCGTGGTCCGCGGTGCACGGCCTCGCGCTGCTCGCCATCGACGGTCCGCTGCGCCATGTGCCCGCGCCGTTCACCGCGCAATTGGGGCAACGCCTGCTCGACATGGTGGAGCAGGGGCTCTGACCCGGAGGCGCGACCCCGGGGCCTAAGATGCGCGGCACCGTTCACGCGCCGCAGGAGCCCCGCATGTCCCTCCGTTCCGTTCGCCGCTGGTGCCTCACCGCGGCCGTCCTGTCGTTCCAGTCGACCGTCTCCTGGTCGGCCTCGGTGGCCCCGGTGGTGTCCGACCGCGGCATGGTCGTCACCGCCCAGCACCTCGCGACCGAGGTGGGCGCCGACGTGCTGCGGCGTGGCGGCAACGCGGTGGACGCGGCCGTGGCGGTGGGCTATGCGCTGGCCGTGGTGTATCCCGCCGCGGGCAACCTCGGCGGCGGCGGCTTCATGACGCTGCACCTCGCCGACGGCCGCGAGACCTTCATCGACTTCCGCGAGAAGGCCCCGCTCGCCGCCACCGCCGACATGTACCTGGGCGCCGACGGCAACGTGGTCAAGGGCCGCAGCACGGTGGGCCACCTCGCGGTGGGCGTGCCGGGCACGGTGGCGGGGCTGGAACTCGCTCGCGCGAAGTTCGGCACGATGCCGCGCCGGGCCCTCGTGGCCCCGGCCATCGGGCTCGCCGAACGCGGCTTCGTGCTCGACGCGGGCGACGCCCGCATGTTCGAGGTGGTGGGCGACGCGCTGAAGGCCGATGACGCCACCGCGGCCGCCTTCCTGAAGGACGGCCGTGTGCCGAAGGCCGGCGAACGCCTCGTGCAGAAGGACCTCGCGGCGACGCTCAAGCGCATCGCCGCCCACGGCAACGACGGCTTCTACCGCGGCCGCACGGCCGATCTGCTGGTGGCGTCGAGCCAGGCCGGCGGCGGGCTGATCCGCCATGCCGACCTCGTGGCCTACAGAGCGGTGGAGCGGGAGCCGGTGGCGTGCGACTACCGCGGCTACCGCATCGTCTCCGCGCCGCCGCCCAGTTCCGGCGGGGTGATCGTCTGCGAGATCCTCAACGTGCTCGAGGGCTACCCGCTGAAGGACCTGGGCTACCGCTCGGCGCAGTCGGTGCACTACCAGATCGAGGCGATGCGCCACGCGTACGTCGACCGCAACAGCTACCTCGGGGACCCCGACTTCGTCACGAACCCTGTGGCGCGCCTGCTCGACAAGGGCTATGCGGCGAAGGTGCGCGAGGCCATCGATCCGGCGAAGGCCGGGGTGTCGAAGGACCTGCGCCCCGGCGTGCCGCCGCACGAGGGCGTCAACACCACGCACTACTCCATCGCCGACCGCTTCGGCAACGCGGTGGGGGTCACCTACACGCTCAACGAGTGGTTCGGCGCGAAGGTGACCGCGGCCGGCACCGGCGTGCTGCTCAACAACGAGATGGACGACTTCACGTCGAAGCGCGGCGTGCCCAACGCGTACGGCCTCGTGCAGGGCGAGGCCAACGCCATCGCGCCTGGCAAGCGGCCGCTCAGCTCGATGAGCCCCACCGTCGTGTCGAAGGACGGCAAGCCGGTGATGGTGCTGGGCACGCCGGGCGGCAGCCGCATCATCACCACGGTGGTCCACACAATCCTCAACGTCGTCGACTACGGCATGGACGTGCAGGAGGCCGTGGACGCGCCGCGCTTCCACCAGCAGTGGCTGCCCGACGTGACGAGCGTGGAGCCGTACGCGATCAGTCCCGACACCCAGCGGCTGCTGGCCGGCATGGGCCACCAGCTCGGCAAGCCGCACGAGGCGAACCACGTCGCCGCGATCCTGATCGGCCCCTCGCCGCGCCTCGGCGGCGACGGGCCCGTGCGCTTCTACGGCGCCAACGATCCGCGGCGGCGTTCAGGGCTCGCCAAGGGGCCCTGAGCGGCGGCGACACGGGGAGGTCCCGCCACGCCTCCCGCGACCGTGCCGGAGCAGGAACGGCGCCGTTCCGTGCGGCGGGCGGATCATCCGGGCGATCTGCGGACCAGAACCGCGCCGCTTCGGGCACAACCCTGATGACGTCGCGGTTGACGCAACGCAGACTTGTGTCAACTTTTCCCCCATCCCATGGAGTGAGCCGAATGAAGTTCAGGTTGCCATCCCTCCTCGCCGCGGCCCTGGCCGCCTGCGCCTTCCAGGCCGGCGCCCAGGAAGTCACGCTCAAGGTGCATCACTTCTGGGCCCCGGGTGCGATGCCGCCCACGCGCATCCTGGCCCCGTTCTGCGACAAGCTCGCGGCCGACTCCAACAACCGCATCAAGTGCCAGATCTTCCCGTCGATGCAGCTCGGCGGCACGCCGCCGCAGCTGATCGACCAGGCCCGCGACGGCGTCGTCGACATGGTGTTCACGCTGCCCGGCTACACCGCCGGCCGCTTCCCCATCATGGAAGTGTTCGAGCTGCCGTTCATGACGAACTCGGCCGAGGCCGGCGCGAAGGCCGCGTGGGCGTACTACCAGAAGTACGGCACGAAGGAATTCCCGGGCCTGAAGCCGCTGATGCTGAGCGTGCACGACGAGGGCTACGTGCACACCCGCGACAAGCAGGTCAAGACGCTCGCCGACCTCAAGGGCCTGAAGATGCGCGCCCCCACACGGCAGACGAACAAGCTGCTCGCCTCGCTCGGCGCCACGCCGGTGGGCCTGCCGCTGCCCGCCGTGGCCGACGCCATCACGAAGGGCACCATCGACGGCTTCCTGCTGCCGTGGGAAGTGATCCCGTCGGTGAAGCTCCAGGAGATGGTGAAGTACCACACCGAGACCGACCCGTCGCGGCCGTCGCTGTACTCGGCGCTGTTCGTCATCGCGATGAACCAGGCCAGGTACGACAGCCTGCCCGCCGACCTCAAGGCCGTGATCGACAAGAACAGCGGCGCCGCGCTGTCGGCCAACGCCGGCCGCATCTGGGACGAGAGCCAGGCCGTGGGCCGCAAGCCCGCCATGGACCGCGGCAACACGTTCTACACGCTGCCGGCCGCCGAGGTGGACCAGTGGATCAAGGCCAGCCACCCGCTGTACGACGAATGGGTCGCCGACATGGACAAGCGCGGCCTGCCCGGCAAGAAGATGCTGCAGGACGCCCGAGACCTGCTGGACCAGAACAAGAAGTGACGACAACGTCCGCGCCCGCGGGACGGGCGCGGATTCCGGGGAGCCCCTGATGCCAGTTTTCCTGCGCCGCCTCGCGGCGCTGTTCGCCGTGGCCGGTTGTGTCGCGGCCTGTGTGGTGGCGCTGATGGTCGTCGTCAGCATCATCGGGCGCAATGCCCTGTCGCGGCCGGTGTCCGGCGACGTCGAACTGACCCAGTTCGGCATCGCGCTGTGCATCTCGCTGTGCCTGCCGTGGTGCCAGATGCGCGGCGGCAACATCATCGTGGACTTCTTCACCCAGAACGCCTCGGCCGGAACGCTGCGCCGGCTCGACGCCGCGGGCGCGGCGCTGGTGGCGTTGTTCACCGCGGTGCTCGCGTGGCGCACGGGCGTGGGCGCGGTCTCGGTGCGCGAGGCGATGGAAACCACGATGATCCTCGACCTGCCGATGTGGTGGAGCTACGCGGTGCTGGTGCCGGGTCTCGCGCTCACCGCGGTGGTGGCGGCGATGCAGGCGTGGTGCCATGCGACCGGCCGTGCGGCGGTGCCGGAGGTGTCCGCATGACCGGCACCACGATCGGTTTGCTGATGTTCGGCGGCATGCTGCTGATGATGGCGCTGCGCGTGCCCATCACCGCGGCGATGTTCGTGCCCGGGGCCATCGGCTACTGGGCCATGACGAACGACCTCGCGCTGCTGAACTCGCTCAAGGGCAGCGCGGTCGCGCGGCTCACCGTGTACGACCTGAGCGTGATCCCGCTGTTCCTGCTGATGGGGCAGTTCGCCACGCAGGGCGGCCTGAGCCGTGACCTGTTCCGTGCGGCCGCCGCCTTCGTCGGGCACGTGCGCGGCGGCCTCGCGATGGCCGCGATCCTGTCGGCCGCGGCGTTCGGCGCGGTGTGCGGTTCGTCGGTGGCCACGTCGGCCACCATCACCCAGGTGGCATACCCGGAGATGCGCGCGCACGGCTACCACGGGCGCCTGTCCACCGCGGCGCTGGCCACCGGCGGCACGTTGGGCATCCTGATCCCTCCGTCGGTGCCGCTCGTGGTCTACGCGATCCTCACGGAGCAGAACATCGCGAAGCTGTTCGCCGCGGCCCTCGTGCCCGGCATCATCGCCACCCTCGGCTACGTCATCGTGGTCGCCATCACCTGCAAGCTGCGCCCGCAGCTGGCGACGCCGTCGGCGCCCTTGCCCTGGTCTGCCCGCTGGCGTGCGCTGGTGGGCGTGTGGCCCATCGCGGCGATCTTCGTCGTGGTGTTCGGCGGCATCTACGGCGGCTGGTTCTCGCCCACGGAAGGTGCCGCGGTGGGGGCGCTCGGCACCTTCGTGGCGGGCGCGGTCCGCGGCGAACTGAAGCTCGACGGCCTCAAACGCAGCTTCCTGGGCACCGCCGAGACCACGGCCATGGTGTTCATGATCTTCATCGGCGCGGACATGATGAACGCGGCCCTCGCGCTCACGCAGATGCCCACGGCGCTCGCCGACTGGGTGGGCCACCTGCAGGTGGGGCCGCTGTGGATCGTGGTGGCGGTGCTGGTGTCGTACGTGGTGCTCGGCTGCGTGATGGACGAGCTGTCGATGCTGCTGCTGACCATCCCCGTGATCTTCCCCACCATCATGGCGCTCGACCTGTGGGGCCTCACGCCCGAGCACAAGGCCATCTGGTTCGGTATCCTCGTGCTGATGACGGTGGGCATCGGGCTCATCGCGCCACCCGTGGGCCTCAACGTGTACGTGGTCAACAGCCTGGCGAAGGACGTGTCGATGAACGAGACCTACAAGGGCGTGTTCCCGTTCCTCGCGAGCGACGTGCTGCGCGTGATCGCGCTGCTGTTCTTCCCGGTGCTGAGCCTCGGCCTCGTCAGGGCCTTCTTCTAGGGATCACGACATGTTCAAGGCACTGGTGCTCGAGAAGTCACCCGACTTTACCGCCGCGGTCCGCGAGGTCGACGACACGTTCCTGCCCACGCTGCCGGACGGTGGCGGCGTGACGATCGACATCGCGCACTCCACGCTCAACTACAAGGACGGCCTCGCCATCACCAACCGCTCGCCGGTCGTGCGCGCGTGGCCCATGGTGGCCGGTGTCGACGGCGCGGGGGTGGTCGTCGCCAGCGACCATCCCGCATGGAAGCCGGGTGACCGCGTGGTGAACAACGGCTGGGGTGTCGGCGAGACGCACAAGGGGTGCCTCGCCGGTCGCGCGCGGCTGCATGGCGACTGGCTCGTGCGGCTGCCCGAGGCGTTCTCCACGCGGCAGGCCATGGCCATCGGCACGGCCGGCTACACCGCGATGCTGTGCGTGCTGGCGCTGGAGCGCCATGGCGCCCTGTCTCGCGGTGGCGAGGTGCTCGTCACCGGGGCCACCGGCGGCGTGGGCTCCGTCGCCGTCGCGCTGCTCGCGAAACTCGGGCACGTCGTGACGGCCGCCACCGGCAAGGCGTCCGAGGCCGACTACCTGAAATCGCTCGGTGCCACGACCGTGATCGACCGCGCGGAACTGTCCGCATCGGGCAAGCCGCTGCAGAAGGAGCGCTGGTCCGCGGTCATCGACGCCGTGGGCAGCCACACCCTGGTCAACGCCTGCGCGCAGGTGCGCTACGGCGGCGCCGTGGCCGCGTGCGGCCTGGCCCAGGGCTTCGACCTGCCGGCCACCGTGATGCCGTTCATCCTGCGCGGCGTCGCGCTGCTGGGTGTCGACAGCGTGATGGCGCCGAAGGCGGCGCGCGAGGCCGCGTGGGCGCGCCTGGCCACCGACCTCGATCCGCGGTTGCTGGAGTCCATCACCACCGAAGTGGGCCTGGACGACGCGATCGGCGAGGCGCAGCGGCTGATGGCGGGGCAGGTGCGGGGGCGGGTGGTGGTGCGCACGGCCTGACCGGCGACCGCTTTGTTTCCGGCGAGGACTGCGCCAGAATGTCGCGCCAGGACCGTCCCGGGCGAGGACGGTCGCACCGGGCCGGCCGGCTCACGGCCCACATGCCCAGGGAGATTCGCGCGCGATGATCAACTACTACCAGTTGGGCGGGAACAAGCGGCTCTGCGACATCGTCGTCGCCGGCAGCCACGACGCCGGCATCACCAGCGGCGGTGCCAACGAGCAGACGCAGAACCTCGACATCTTCGATCAGGCCCGGGCGGGTGTCCGGGTCTTCGACCTGCGGATCGCCGCCACGAAGGCGTCCAGCAGTTCGTCGGCTCCGGTGCACCTCAAGGCCTTCCATGCCGATCCGAAGCTGATGTTCAACCGGGACAAGACGGGCAAGACCCTCGCCGACTTGAATGGCCGCCAGGGCAACGTGACGACCACCAAGCTGCCGCTCGGGGGCACCTTCGGCATGGGCCTGCCGGACATGCTCGACCAGGCGTGCGACTTCCTCAAGTACAACACGACCGAATTCCTGATCCTGAAGTTCGACAAGTGCAAGAACTGGCCGCTGATCGCCGAGATCTGCGTGAGCAGGCTGGGGGGCTACCTCTACACCGGCATGGGCAGCCTGAACGAAAAGACGCTCGACGACCTCAAGCAGAAGGTCGTGGTCCTGTTCACCCAGGCCGGCCTCGATGCCGTCTCGAGCCAAGGCTACACGGCGGCCACGGGCATCTGGGGCTGCAAGAGCCTGACCAAGGGCGGCAGCTACAGCAGCACCTACGACGGCCTGCAGTACATCGGCAAGGGGGGCACCAACCCGCTGGACGGCAAGAGCGACATGGGCAAGATCGCGGCCAACATCGCCAAGCAGAGCAAGCTGATGCGCATCGGCGCCAGGGGGACGGACCCGGAGGTGATGGGGATGCTGTACTGGACCACCACGGGCCTGAAGCGAAGCATCCACGCCCGGGACCAGACCATGTGGGGCGTGAACAAGCAGCCGTCGCTGCTGGCCCAGCTCTGGGCGGACGGCTTCGGGGACGCCATCGAGGAGCGGCTGCCCGCCCACATGTCACCCACGGCGCATGCCAACGGTGCGGTGCTGAAGGCGTTCATGCCCAACATCGTGATGGTCGACTTCGCCGACATCCAGAAGGGCACCTTCATCCACGGATTGAACACCACGGCCACCACGATGCTGACCGACGCCGCGCGGAAAATCGCCGCGGCGCGTCAGCCGAAACGAGGTGCGTTGAAGGGCTTGTTCTAGGCCCGGGATCAGTCCCACATGCCGCGAACCTTCGCGCCCACGTCGATTTGCGGTTCCGTGGACGCGGGGAGGCCGTGGCTCGCCGCCATGGCCGGCACCACCTGCTCGAACATCCGCGCCACGCGGCCGGGAATGAAGCGGCTGGGTGTGGCGTACACGTGCGCGTCGCCCGTGCGGTGCTGCTGGCGGATGTAGTAGCGCTGCGGCGTGAGCAGCGCGAGGTGCTGCTTCGCGCGGGTCATCGCCACGTAGAGCAGCCGGCGCTCTTCCTCGATCTGCTCGGACGTGCCGGTGCTCATGTCCGACGGGATGCACCCGTCGACGACGTTCAGCACGTGCACCGACTGCCACTCCTGTCCCTTGGCCGAGTGGATGGTGGAGAGGATGAGGTAGTCGTCGTCGAGCGAGGGCACGCCGGATTCGTCGCTGCTCGCGTTCGGCGGGTCGAGCGTGAGTTCCGTCAGGAAACGCTCGCGGTTGCCGTAGCCCTGGGCGATGCGGCAGATCTGGTCCAGGTCGGCCAGGCGCACCGGCGCGTCGTCGTGCAGCCGTTCGAGGTGCGGCTGGTACCACTCGACCACACGTTCGAGGTCCGACGGCCATTCGCTGTTCGCGGCCAGGTCCATGAGCAGGGCGCAGAGGGTCGACCACTCGCCGGCCGCGGCGGGCGGGGCCTTGAATGCCTTCAGCGCGGCCAGTGGGTCGGGCTGCGCCTCGATGGCATCGAGCAGCCGCCGGGCGCTGGCCGGACCGAAGCCGGGCAGCAGCTGTGACACCCGGAAGCCGGCCAGGCGGCCGCGCGGGTTCTGCGCCCAGCGCAGCACGCTGAGCACGTCCTTCACGTGGGTGCTCTCGAGGAACTTCAACCCGCCGAACTTCTTGAATGGGATGTTGCGGCGGGTCAGTTCGAGTTCCAGCGGAGCGCTGTGGCTGGCAGTGCGGAAAAGCACGGCCTGGCGCGTGAGCTTGATGCCTTCCTCGCGCTTGCGCAGCACGTCGTCGGCGACCCAGTTCGCCTGGGCGGCTTCGTCCTTCAACGCGACGAGGCGGGGCCGTTCGCTGGAGGCCTTGTCGGACCAGAGGTCCTTCGCGTGGCGGTCCTTCGCGAGCGCGATGACGGCGTTGGAGACCGCGAGGATGGGCTGCGTCGAGCGGTAGTTCTGCTCCAGCGTGACGATGCGGGCGGGCGGATCGAACTGCGCGGGGAAGTCGAGGATGTTGCGCACCTCGGCCGCGCGGAACGAGTAGATGGCCTGCGCGTCGTCACCCACCACGGTGAGGTTCCGCCCCGTCGGCTTGAGGGCCCGGAGGATGGCGGCCTGCAGCTTGTTGGTGTCCTGGTACTCGTCGACGAGGACGTGGTCGAAACGCTGGCCGAGGTCGGCGGCGATGGCGGCGTCGGCGGCCATGTGCGACCAGAAGAGCAGCAGGTCGTCGTAGTCGAGCACGTGCTGCTGGTGCTTGGCCTCGGCATAGGCCTTGAAGAGCTGTTTCAGCTCCAGCAGTGCACCGAAGCACCAGGGGTAGGACTGCTGCAGCACCTGGTCGAGCCGCTGCTGCGAGTTGACGACGCGGGAGTAGATGGCCAGGCAGCTGCCCTTCAGCGGGAAGCGCTCGACCTTGTCGGCCAGGCCGAGCGCCTGGCGCTGCATGCCCATCAGGTCCTCCGCGTCGGCGCGGTCGAGGATGGTGAAGTTGGGGGCGAGGCCGATGCGGTCGGCGTAGTCGCGCAGCAGCCGCGCGCCCACGCCGTGGAACGTGCCGGCCCAGGGGAAGGTGGGCGGGGCCTGCGTGGTGGCCTGGCCCAGGACGCGGTGCAGCACGCGGCCCACGCGCTGCGCCATCTCGCCGGCGGCCCGCCGCGAGAAGGTCAGCAGGAGGATGCGATTCGGGTCGGCGCCCGCCTGGACGAGCCGGGCGACCCGGCTGGCCAGGGTCTTGGTCTTGCCGGAGCCCGCGCCCGCGATGACCAGCAGCGGGCCTGCGCCGCCCGTGGCGAGGCCGTGTTCGACCGCCTCGCGCTGGCGGTCGTTCAGGTCCGCGAAGGGCGGGGTGGTGCCGCGCGCGGGGGATTCAGGGGTGTCGGGCTCATCCATTGAAATGCTCGCTGACACGAGCCGCCGTGGCCAATATACTGTATGAATCAACAGCCATTGTAGAGGATGACCTCGGCTCATGAGCATCTGGATCGGAACGGCGTCCTGGGCCGACAAGAACCTGATCGACACCGGGCGCTTCTACCCGCCGCACGTCACCACGCCCGAGGCGCGGCTGCGTTTCTACGCTTCCTGCTTCCCGCTCGTGGAGGTCGATTCGAGCTACTACGCGCTGCCATCGCCCGCCACGGCGGAGCAGTGGGCGCGCCGCACGCCCCAGGGCTTCGCGGTCAACGTGAAGGCATTCCGGCTGTTCACGGGTCACCAGACGGCGCCGGGCGCGCTGCCGGCCGACGTGCGCGACGCGCTGCCCGATGAGCTGAAGCGCAAGGCCGTGCTGTACCACCGCGACGTGCCGGAAGAACTGCGCACCGAACTGTGGGCGCGATTCACCGCGTCGCTGCGGCCCTTGCGCGAGGCGGGCCGCCTCGGCCTCGTGCACTTCCAGTTCCCCCCGTGGCTGGTGCGCAACCGCGCGGGTCGTGCCCACGTGGCCCATTGCGCCGAGCGCATGGCCGGCCACACGGTGAGTGTCGAGTTCCGGAACGCCCATTGGTTCGAGGGTGGCCATGCGGACGAGACGCTGGCCTTCGAACGGGAGCTGGGCGTGGTTCACACCGTCGTCGACGAACCCCAGGGCTTCAGCAACAGCGTGCCGGCCCTGTGGGAGACCACGCACGCGCAACGCGCGCTCGTCCGTCTGCACGGCCGCAACGCCGCAACGTGGAACGACCGCTCGGGGCACTCGGGTGGCCGGTTCAACTACGACTACGACGACGCGGAACTCGAAGGCATCGCTCACCAGCTGATGGCGCTCGATCGCCCGGCCCTCGAGATCCACGTCGTGTTGAACAACAACGCCGAGGACCAGGCGCAGCGCAACGGACGCACGCTGTTCCGCACCCTGGAGGACCTGCAGGCGGACGTGGTGCCCCCGCACGCGCCGGAGGCGGCAGCCCCTGCGCAGGGGCCCCGCGGGGAAACGCAAAGCCCGCTGTTCGCCTGATGCGGCCGCTCAGTTCAAGGTCGCGAGCAGTTCGTCGAGGCGCTCCAGCGTCGACGTCAGGCCGTCCTGCAGGCCCATCTGGATGACCTGCTCGAGGGCTTCGGCCGACGCATAGGACACGACCGTCTCCACGCGGGTTTGCGTCCCGACGTCCAGGAAGGTGACATTCCAGGTGGATCGGGGCAGCGCGGGGTTCAGCGCGCCGGTGTTGTCGCAGAAGCCGTCCAGCGCGGTGTAGTGGTCGATGGGCCGGATCGTCTGGTAGTCCATGCGGCCCCAGTATTCCTGCCCGCTGGGCTCGACCATCGCGTACAGCCAGTGGCCACCCTCCCGGAAGTCCATGGACCTGGTTTTCGTGGTCAGGGGTTTCGGTGCGAACCAGCGGTCGAGGAGCTCGCTCTTCGTGTAGCAGTCCCAGACCAGCTGCCGTCTGGCCGCGAACTTCCTCTGGATCGTGATGGTGCTTTTTTCCTTGTCGACAAGGAAATCGAACAGCGCGTCAGTTTTCACTTTCTTCACCTTTCAGGTTGGTCAACAGGTCATCGAGGTTGTCGTAGCGGCTTTGCCAGGCCAGACGTTGTTGTTCGAACCACGTCTCGGCCGCGGCCAGGTTCTCGCGTTTCAGCGTGCAGGTGCGCACCCGGCCCACCTTCTCCGAGGCGATGAGGCCGCTGAGCTCGAGCACCTTGATGTGCTTCAGGAACGAGGGCAGGCCCAGGCCGAAGGGTTCGGCCAGGTCCTTGATGGACGCGGAGCCCCGGCCGAGTCGTGCGATCACGGATCGCCTCGTGGGGTCGGCGAGGGCATGGAACACGTTGTTGAGCGCGAGGGAATGGTTCTCCATGTGGCGAACTATAGGGCGATAGTTCTCCGTATGGGAAACTATTTGAGCAAAGTCCCCACGAGCCCGGGGTCATGGACTCACGCCCCCTGCCGCGCTTTCACCGCCCCGAGGCGGCGCCCGTCAGGTGTTGGTCTCTCCCACCGGATTCGCCGCCAGCCACGCCTCGAAGTTGGTGCGCGCCGAGTTGGTCAGCAGCCCGACGAAGTGCGTCGGGTCGCCCAGGAACAGGCAGTGGCGGATCAGCGTGAAGGGGCTGAGCCGGCCGGCACGGTCCTGCGATTCGAAGTGGGCCTGGTAGCGGCGCACGCGTGACAGCGTGGACTTGAGCAGCGTGTTGAAGCGGCTGCGCGTGATGCCGGGGTCGAGCGAGACGATGCGTTCGGTGAACTGGTCGACCTTCTGCGGTTCGAACTCCTCGTTGCGGAAGAAGTGCCGGGCGATGCGCAGGAAGGCGAAGGCGTCGAGCGCCACGTTCTTGCGGCCGCTGCCCGTGGCGGTCTTCACGTCGGTGGCCTCGGCCTGGTCCTCGCCCGCGATCTCGGCGGCCACTTCCGACTCCACGCGCGCGAGTTCCTCGTCGGTGGCGTCGCGGATCTCGCGGAACTCGCGGTCGGCGAGTTCGAACAGCGCGGCGAGGGTGTTGATGCGGCGCTTGAGGTGGTTCGGGATGGACTTCTTGTACTTGATCTTGTGGTCCAGCACGCTCCAGGAGTCCTGGATGATCGTGCGGATCTGCACCTCGAACTGCAGGTCCGCGTAGGCGCGGTGCTCGGGCAGGGCGCGGCGGTCGGCGCCGAGGCGAAGGTCGAGGTGCAGGCCCTTGTAGCCGAACGAACTCTCGGTGTTCTCGAGCGAGGCGATCTTGTCGGTGACCTCGATCACCTCGAAGTGGCTCGCGAGCTGGTCGCGCAGCTTCTCGATGTCGTCCTCGTACAGGCACACGATGCGCAGGCCGATCAGGTCGGTGACGTGGTCCCGGATCGCGTACGCCGTGCCGTTGCGTTCCAGCTCGGCGCGGTACTTGAGGTCGAACTTGTTGATGCACTCCTCGGGGTCCTTGATGCGCCCCTCGACCTTCGAGACGGCGATCTGGCCGTCGTGCATCACCAGCGCGCGCACGAGCGCGGAGAACGCGTCCTTCGCTTCTTCCAGCTGTCGCAGGTTGCGGCCGTGGAACTTGCGGAACGCGGCCTTCTCCGTTTCGAAATCACCCGAACCCATCCATCCGTCTCCAGGTGCGGCGCCGTGGCCGCGGAACGATCGATGGTAGCGCCGTAGCGCTCAGGCGGGTTCGGCCACCGCACCGTCCGGCGTGTGCGACCGGCTCGACGCCACCAGCATGCGCGTGTACGGGTCGCGCGCGCCGTCGTTGCACAGCGCGTCCACGGTGAGGCACTCCACGATGCGCCCCTGCTGCATCACCGCCAGCCGGTCGCACAGGTGGGCGACCACGCCGAGGTCGTGGCTCACCATCAGGTAGGTGAGGCCGTCGCGTTCGCGCAGCGACTGCAGCAGGTTCAGGATCTCGGCCTGCACCGACACGTCGAGCGCCGACGTGGGTTCGTCGAGCAGCAGGATGCGGGGCTGCAGGATCAGCGCCCGGGCGATGGCCACGCGTTGCCGCTGGCCGCCCGACAGTTGGTGCGGGTAGCGGAAGCGGAAGTCGGTGTTGAGGCCCACCTTGTCGAGGATGGCGTCGATGCGTTCGGGCTCGTGGTCGATGCCGTGGATGCGCAGCGGCTCGGCCAGCGCCGTGTAGACCGTCTGCCGCGGGTGCAGCGAGCCGTACGGGTCCTGGAACACCATCTGCACCTGGCGGCAGCGTTCGCGGTCGAGCTTGCCGGTGAGCGGCTTGCCGCCGATGTGCAGCTGGCCGCGCCAGTGGTGGTACTGGCCGGCGAGGCACCGCAGCACCGTGGTCTTGCCCGAGCCGGACTCGCCGACGAGGCCGAACGACTCGCCCGCGGCGACGTCGAACGACACGCGGTCGAGCACCTGGTTCGCGGCCGGACCGTGGCCGAAGGACAGCGACAGGGAGTTCACTTCGATGTGGGACATGGCGTTTCCTTGGGTTCAGGCCGTGAGCCAGGCCGCATCGCGCTGCAGCACCGGGAGCGTGCGGCGGCGCTGGTCGAGGCTCGGGAGTGCGTCCAGCAGGCCGCGGGTGTAGGGGTGTTCGGCGCGGTGCAGGTCCGCGGCGGCGATGGACTCGACGACCCGGCCGGCGTACATCACGAGCACGCGGTCGCAGAAGTGGCGCACGAGGTTCAGGTCGTGGCTGATGAACAGCAGGCCGAGGCCGCGTTCGTTGACCAGTTCGTCGAGCACCGACAGCACCTGCAGGCGCACCGAGATGTCGAGGGCCGAGGTGGGTTCGTCGGCGATGACGATCTCGGGCTCCTGGATCAGCATCATCGCGATCATGATGCGCTGGCCCATGCCGCCCGAGACCTCGTGCGGGTACTGGCGGAACACCCGCTGCGGGTCGCGGATGCGCACCGACTCCAGCATCGCCAGCACGCGGTCGCGTGCCTCGGCGCGGGACGCCTTGTGGTGGGCGAGGTAGGCCTCGGCGATCTGGTCGCCCAGGCGCATCACCGGGTTCAGCGAGTACTTGGGGTCCTGCATGATCATCGACATGCGGCGGCCGCGGATGCCGCGCATCGTGCGTTCGTCGGCGGTCAGCAGGTCGATGCCGCCGAACGACAGCGTGTCGGCGGCGATGCGCGCGCTGCGCGGGTGCAGCTTGAGCAGCGAGCGGCCCACGGTGGACTTGCCCGAGCCGGACTCACCGACGATGGCGAGCTTCTCGCGGGTCAGCTGGAACGAGACGCCGCGCACCGCGGGGATCACCGTCGCGCCGGCGGGGAAGCCCACGTCGAGGTTGCGCACGTCGAGCTTCGGCGGGGTGGGGGAGGTCATGGTGGGCTCCTTCATCATTCGCTGCGGGGGTCCAGCACGTCGTGCAGGCCGTCGCCGAGCAGGTTGAACGCGAGGCTCACGAGCAGGATGGCGCCGCCGGGGATCGCCACCATCCACCAGCTGTCCATCATGTAGCGGCGGCCTTCGGAGATCATCGCGCCCCATTCGGGCAGCGGGGCCTGCGCGCCGAGGCCCAGGAAACCGAGGCCGGCGGCGGTCAGGATGATGGAGGCCATGTTCATCGTCAGCCGCACGACCACCGATGACAGGCACAGCGGCACGATGTGGCGAACGATGATGCGCAGCGCCGAGGCGCCCTGCAGCCGGGCCACGACGATGAAGTCGGCCTTGCGCAGCGACAGTGTCTCGGCCCGCGCCAGGCGGGCGATGGGCGGCCACGCGGTGAGGGCGATGGCGATCACCGCGTGGTCGAGGCCCGGGCCCAGCGCGGCGACGAAGGCCAGCGCGAGGACCAGGCTCGGGAACGAGATGAAGATGTCGGTGATGCGCATGAAGGCGGTGTCGACCCAGCCGCCGAAGTAGCCGGAGGTCACGCCCACGGCCAGGCCGATGGGCCCGACCACGACGGTGACGAGCGCCACGATGTAGAGCGTGATGCGCGAGCCGTGCACCAGCCGGCTGAAGATGTCGCGGCCGAACTCGTCGGTGCCGAACCAGTGCGCGGCGCTCGGCGCCCTCAGCGTCTCGGCGAGGTTCTGGGCGAACGGGTCGTGGGTCGCGATCCACGGCGCGAACAGCGCGACGAGCAGCAGGAAGCCGATCACCATCACGCCGCCGAAGGTCAGCGGGTTCGCGAGCAGCTTCGCGAGGCCGCGGCGGCTGTCCTGCAGCAGCGCGCGGAACGCCGAGCGGGGTTCGTGGGTGTGCCGGTCGCGGCCGGCGCGGGCGGGCGGGGGCAGGGTGGAGGCCATCGGGGTCATGAGCGGGTCCGGGGGTCGAAGACTTGGTAGAGCGCGTCGGAGAGCAGGTTCAGCGCGACGAACACGATGCCCACCACGAGCACCGAACCCATCACCGCGTTCATGTCGCCGAGCAGCAGGCTGCTGGTGAGGTACTGGCCGAAGCCGGGCCAGCCGAAGACGGTCTCGATCAGCACGGCGCCTTCCAGCAGGCCGCCGTAGGCGAGGGCGACGATGGTCAGCAGCTGCACGAGGATGTTGCGGAACGCGTGGCGCCACACCACGGCGGTCTCGGAGAGGCCCTTCACCCGGGCGGTGAGGATGTACTCCTGCGAGAGCTGCGCGAGCATGAAGCTGCGGGTCATGCGGCTGATGTACGCGACCGCGTGCAGCCCGAGGATGCCGGCGGGCAGCGCGATGAAGCGGAGGGCGCTCTGGAACACCTCCCACTCGCCGGCCATGGCCGAGTCGACCAGCAGCAGGCCGGTGCGGGACTGGACGAGGCCGTCGTAGGCGAGGTCGATGCGGCCACCGCCCCCCGCCCAGCCGAGCCACGCGTAGAACACGAGCAGGCCCATCATCCCGAACCAGAAGATCGGGGTGGAGTGGCCGAACAGGCTGATCAGGCGCACCACGTGGTCGCCGAGCCGGCCGCGCCGCGTGGCCGCGTACACGCCCAGCGGCACCCCCACCAGCGTGCCGATCAGGATCGCGAGCGTGGCGAGTTCGACGGTGGCCGGCAGCACGCGGGCCAGGTCGTCGCGCACCGGGTGGCCGGTCAGCAGCGCCTTGCCCAGGTCGCCGTGCGAGAGGTCGCGCAGGTAGTAGCCGAACTGCACGGCCAGGGGCCGGTCGAGGCCCAGCTGCTGCCGCACCTGCTCGTACGTGGACCGGTCGGCGTCCGGGCCGACGATGGACAGCACCGGATCGAGCGGCATGACCCGGCCGATCACGAAGGTGAGGAACAGCAGGCCCAGCAGCGTCAGCAGCACCGTGGCGAGGCGCTGCCCCGCGTGGCGCAGCCGCCGCGCGGTCTGGCCGGACGCGGTGGGGGCGGGTGGAACAGGGACGGAGGCGGTGGACACGGGAGGCTCCTCGACTGATCAGCGTTGCTTGTGGACGTCGCGCAGGCGCGTGGTGACCGACGGGTGGCCCACATAGTCGCGCACATCCTTGCGCATCACCACGGTGTCGACCATCTGCGAGATGGGCTGGATGGCCGGCACCTCGCTGTCGAAGCGGCGCTGCACCTCCTGGTAGGCGGCGGTCTGCTTCGCCGGGTCGGTGAGGAGCAGGGCGCCCTCAATCAACTGGTTCACCTTCGGATCGGCGAACGAGGTGCGCCAGCCCTGGAAGTTGGTGAGGCGGGCCTGGTCGCTGTTGTCCGGGTTGTAGACCAGGGCGCGCAGGCTCGAATGCGGGTGCGGCTCGGCACCGCCGCCGCCGCGGCCCACGATGATCTCGAAGTTGCGCTCGCGCATCGCGCCGTACACCTGGTTGCCGGTGCCGGGCAGGATGCTCGCGACGATGCCGGCCTGCGCCAGCGTGGCCTGCAGGTTGGTGGCGATGTTGGTGAACGGCGATTCGGCCACCACGCGGATCGTGGTCTTGAAACCGTCGGCATACCCCGCCTCGGCCAGCAGCTTGCGCGCGCCGGCCACGTCGAGCTTGTAGCCGGGTTCGGGCAGCGTGGCCGGCAGGCCCAGCGGCACGGGGCGCTGGTGGTAGACGCCGTAGTACGGCATGACGGTCTTGTTGATGCCGTCGTAGTCGACGAGGTGGCGCAGCACCGCCGCGCGCACGCGCTTGTCGGCGAATTTCGGGTCCTTCGCGCTGACGGCGACGTAGTACAGCGTGCCGCGGTTCACCGAGTGCACCTCGGTGTCGGGCGTGGCCTTCATCGCCTCGATGTCGGGCACCGACATGCCCGTCGCGATGTCGATGTCGCCGCGGCCGAGCATCAGGCGCAGCGACTGCGATTCGGTCATGTGCCGCATCACCACGCGGCGCAGCTTGGCCGGGCCGCGCCAGTGGCCGTCGAAGCGGCTCATGAAGAGCACTTCCTTCGCGCGCCATTCGTCGAGCTTGAACGGGCCGGAACCCGCGGCGTGGGTGGTGAGCCAGGCCGCGCCGAGGTCGCCGTTCTTCTCGTTGGCCAGCACCGTCTTGCGGTCGAGCACCACGGCGCTCACCGACGTGCCGAGGGTGTAGAGCACCATCTTCGGATCGGTGGCGACCGGCAGGTCGATCACGAGCGTGCGCGCGTCGGTGGCCCGCACGAGCCCGACCACGTTCTGGGCCGTGAAGCCGTAGCTCTTCCACGGCGAGGCCAGCGCGAGGTTCAGCTTGAGCACGCGCTGCAGCGACCAGGCCGCGTCCTCCGCCGTCACCGGGTTGCCGGAGTGGAACTTGGCGCCCTGGCGCAGCGTGAACGTGATGCGGCGGCCATCGGGCGCGATGGCCCAGCTCTCGGCGAGGCCGGGCTTCACGGTGGTGGTCTGGAGCGGATCCAGCTCGACCAGGTAGTCGTAGACGTTGCAGGCGATCTCGACCACGTCGTTGCCGGTGGCGCCGGCGGGGTCGAGCGAGAGCAGGTTGTTCATGCTGACGCCGATGACGAGCTGGTCGTTCGGCGTTCGGGCCTGGGCGCCGAGGGACACCAGGGCGGCCGCGAGGGCGGTGGCGAGCGCGCAGGCGCGCAGCGTGCGGGACGGGTTCATGCGCGGCCTCCGGTCAGTACGACGACACCGTGTGGGCGGCGATGTAGTCGAAGTCGATGTCCTCGCCCAGGCCGGGCTGCTGCGACAGGTGGACGTAGCCGTCGCTGTCCATCGGGTCCGGCAGGCTGCGGAGGTAGGCCGGCACGTCGTCGTACTCGAGGAACGGGTGGAGCAGGCCGCGTTCGTACCAGCGGCAGTTCTTGATGGCGGCGCACACCGCGAGGTTGGCGGCGCCGTTGCCGTGCACCTCGCAGTTCATGCCGAAGGATTCGGCGAGGTGCGCCACCTTCAGCGTGGGGCCGATGCCGCCCGAACCGGCGACGCCGGCGCGCAGGATGTCGCAGGCGCCGGCCTGGACCCAGTCGGCGCGGCTGTGGTGCTTGCCCGAGAGGCTTTCCGGTCCGATCACGGGGATGTCGAGCTGGCCGGACAGCCAGGTGTACGAGGCCATGCTCTGCTCGTTCATCATTTCCTCGAACCACGAGAAGCCCAGTTTCTCGAGGGCGCGGCCGATGCGCAAGGCGTCGGTGCGGCTGTAGTTGTGATAGCCGTCGAGCATCAGCTCGATGTCCGGACCCACGGCCTCGCGCACCGCGGCGCAGGCCTTGATGTCCATGCCGGGGTCCGGCGCGAACGACACGGGCGGCATCCAGGTGTGCAGCTTGATGGCCTTGTAGCCGCGGTCCACGAGCTTGCGGGCGAAGGTGGCGTACTCGTCGGGGGTGGAGAGGCCTCCCTTCAGTTCGTCGCCGCACATCGTGCTGCCGTAGGCGGGCACCTTGTCGCGGTAGCCGCCGATCAGCTTGTACACCGGGGTGTTCAGCGCGCGGCCGGCGAGGTCCCAGAGGGCCTGCTCGAACACGGCGAGCGCGCGGTCGGTGAGCTGGCCGGCACTGCCGCGCTGCCAGTGCTCGAGGTCGTGCCACAGCTGTTCGCGCTGCAGCGGGTCGCGGCCGACGAGCACCTTGCGTGCGTAGGCGTCCAGCACGTACTTGCGGACCACCTCGGGGGCGCCGAAGGCATGGCCCTGGTGGCCGTCGTCGGTCGTGACGGTGATCATGGCCATGCGTCCGAGGGTTTCGGGGCCGGGGTGGGAGTGGCCGGCGGCATCGACCGACCGGCGGGTCGGGAACGTGAACTCGGTGCCGCGAATGTGTTCGATTTTCATGAGAGCCCGTTGTCAGTCATCATATGAGATGGCTCATCCTAGGCTTGAGGTGTGATGTCTGCGTTGGTATTTACCCTTGGATTTCGTGATTTCTGCGATGATGAACCGAATCGGCCATCAGTCGTCATACCTGTAGAATCGACGTCATGCAACCTGCCTCCACGGATGAGCGGCCCGTCCGGGCCAAGAGCCTGACCCAGCGCCTGGTCGACGACCTGTCGGCGCGCATCCGGCAGGGTGTCCTGCGCGCGGGCGACCGCGTGCCGCCCGAGCCTGAGCTGGTGCGCGAGTTCAGCGTCAGCCGCACCGTGGTCCGCGAGGCCATGCAGCGCCTGCAGGCCGCCGGGCTCGTGGAAACGCAGCACGGCGTGGGCACGTTCGTGCTCGCGCCGTCGGCGGCGGTCACGCTGCTCGCGCTCGGCGGCAAGGAGGTCAGCTTCGCCGAGCTGCTCGAGATGCTGGAGTTGCGCATCACGGTCGAGTCGGAGGGGGCGGCGCTCGCCGCGTCGCGCCGCACCGACGAGCACCTCGCCGGCATGCAGCAGGCGCTCGACGACTTCGAGTCGCACTGGAAGGCGGGTGCCAGCACCGTCGAGGACGACTACCGGTTCCACCTGCAGATCGCCGAGGCGTCGGGCAACCGCTACTTCGGTGACGTGCTGCGGGGCCTGGGCAAGGCCACCATCTCGCGGCCGAAGGCCGATGCGGGCGAGTCCCAGCCCGCGAGCGCCGGGCAGCGCAAGGAGCTCGCGCACCAGGAGCACCTGGCCATCGTCGAGGCCATCCGGCGGGGCGATGCCGCCGCCGCCCGTGCGGCCATGTTCATGCACCTGAACAACAGCCGGGAGCGGCTGCGGCGCCTGGTCGGGTCGCCGGCCGTTCGCTGAGCCACAGCGGTTTCGGCGGGAAGGGTTAGAGGGTTTCCACTGTACATCGGTGGCGCACAGTGAATCATATGATGTCTGACGACATATGATGACTCGCTGCAGAGGGCGTCGGATGTCTTCCACATCCCTTGCCACTTCCTTCGTCGCCCGATGAAAACCTTCTGTCTCCCGTTCGCGCTGTCCCTGCTGACACTGTCCGCAGGCGCGTGCGCCCAGTCCCGGTCGGTCGTGTACGGCCGCATGGACCTGGGCGTCCGCTACGCTCCCGAGAACCTCGCCGTGTCCGACGAGCGCGACCGCACCGTCTCCAGCGGGTCCACCGCCCGCATCGGCTTCCGCGGCGAGGAGCCGCTGAGTGCCGACCTCTCCGCCAACTTCCGCTTCGAGCACCGCTTCAAGGCGGACACGGGCCAGGTCGACGGCTCGCCGTTCTGGAAGCAGGTGGCCACCGTGGGCCTGACGAGCAAGGCGTACGGCACGCTGTTCGTGGGCCGGATGATGTCTCCGCAGGACTACCTGGGCGTCAGCGGCCGCTTCGAGGCCTTCGACGGCGACACCTACGCGGCCAGCGTGACGCGGGGCGCGAAGGCCGCGGCGAAGTGGGACAACAGCCTGTTCTACATCTCGCCGAAGCGGGGGGGATTCACCGTCCACCTCGCTGCCGCCGCGGGCGAAGGTCTGCGCCGCCGCGCCGAGGGCGGGATGCTCGAGTACGCCCGCGGCCCGCTGCTGCTGGCGATGACCTACGCCGTCGAACAGGATCCGCTGGCCGGCGCCCCCGTGGGCAACGCGGTTCGCACGGGCACGCTCGCGGGGTACTACGACTTCGGCGTGGTCAAGCCGATGTTCACGTACGGCCAGAGCGACGACACCGGGGCCAGCGATGAGGGGCGCGAGCGTGTGCTGACCGTGGGGGCGCGCGTTCCGGCGGGGCCGGGCGAGATCCGCGTGTCGCTGCGCCGCCTGCGTGACGACCGCCTCAACGGTGTGGACCGGACGGCCGACGTGTCGTCGGACCGTGTGGGCCTCGGCTACCAGTACCTGCTGAGCAAGCTCACGTCGCTCAACCTGTCGCTCGTGCGCGAGCAGTACGAGACGTTCAACGCGGACGGGTCGACGAAGTCGGACCGCACCGGCAGCGGCTTCGAGCTGACGCTGCGGCAGATCTTCTGATCAGCCGAAGGCCCGCAGCACCGCGGCCACGTCGTCGGGTCGCTCTTCCGGGATGTAGTGCCCGGACGGCACGGCCCGGCCGCTGACCGTGCCGGCGCACTGCGCCTGCCACAGCGCCATCGGGTCGAACAGCTTGTGCACCACGCCGCGTTCGCCCCACAGCAGGTGCAGGTCGCAGCGGATCTTTTCACCGGCACTGCGGGATGCACGGTCGTGGTCCAGGTCGATGCCGGCGGCGGCGCGGTAGTCCTCGCACATCGCATGGATGGTGGCGGGCACGAAGGCGGCCTCGTACGCGGCCACGGCTTCGGGTTCCATGAATGCCGCGCCCGCGGAGCCCCAGCCGCCGAGCTTGGCGCGCAGGTAGCCGAGCGGGTCGCCGCCGATCATGCGTTCGGGCAGCGGCTCGGGCTGGATCAGGTGGAACCAGTGGTAGTACGCCTTCGCGAAGGCCATGTCGGTGGCGGCGTACATGTCGAGCGTGGGGGCGATGTCCAGCAGGCACAGCTGCGTGACGGCGCCGGGGTGGTCGATCGCGAGGCGGTGCGCCACGCGGCCGCCGCGGTCGTGGCCGCACACCGCGAAGGTGGTGTGGCCGAGCTGGCGCATGAGTTCGACGACGTCGCGGGCCATCGCCCGCTTCGAGTAGTCCGCATGGTCGCCGCCGCCCGCGGGCTTCGACGAGGCGCCGTAGCCGCGCAGGTCGGGCATCACGAGGAAGAAGCGGTCGGCCAGCTGCACCGCCACCCGGTGCCAGATCGCGTGGGTCTGCGGGAAGCCGTGCAACAGCAGCAGCGGCGGGCCGTCGCGGCGGCCACCGGTGCGCACGAACAGGTGCTGGCCGTTGGCCGGGTGGAAGCCGGCGTCGAAGCCGTCGAACCAGGCGCCCATGTCAGGCGGCCACGCGGTCGACGAGGGCGCGGCGCGCCGTCTCGTACTCGGACGCGAGGCGGGCCACGAGTTCGCCGGCCGGCGGCACGTCCTTCAACACGCCGATGCCCTGGCCGCAGCCCCAGATCTCCTTCCACGCCTTGGGCTTCTGGCGGTCGGAGCCGAAGTTCATCGTGGACACGTCGCCCTCGGGCAGGTTGTCGGGGTCCATGCCGGCCGCGACGATCGAGGGCTTCAGGTAGTTGCCGTGCACGCCGGTGAAGAGGTTGGTGTGCACGATGTCCTTCGCGGCGGACTGCGTGATCATCTCCTTGTAGCCGGGCACCGCGTTCGCTTCCTGCGTGGCGATGAAGGCCGAGCCGATGTAGGCGAGGTCGGCGCCCATCGCGAGCGCGCCCAGGATCGATCGGCCCGAGGCGATGGACCCCGACAGCAGCAGCGGGCCGTCGAACCACTCGCGGATCTCCTGGATGAGGGCGAACGGCGACTGCTTGCCCGCGTGGCCGCCCGCACCGGCCGCGACGGCGATCAGGCCGTCGGCGCCTTTTTCGATGGCTTTCTTCGCGAACGCGTTGTCGATCACGTCGTGCAGCACGATGCCGCCGTAGCTGTGCACCGCCTCGTTGACCTCGGGTCGTGCGCCCAGCGAGGTGATCACGATGGGCACCTTGTACTTCACGCACAGGTCGAGGTCGTGCTGCAGGCGGTCGTTCGAGCGGTGCACGATCTGGTTCACCGCGAACGGGGCGGAGGGACGGTCCGGATGGAGGCGGTCGTGTTCGGCGAGTTCGCGGGTGATGCGTTCGAGCCAGACCTCCAGTTCGGCGGCCGGCCGTGCGTTGAGCGCCGGGAACGAACCGACGATGCCGGCCTTGCACTGCGCGATCACGAGGTCGGGGCCCGAGATGATGAACAGCGGCGAGGCGACGACGGGCAGGCGCAGGCGGTCTTGCAGGATGCGGGGCAGGGTCATTTTCTTGTCTCCGAGGGAATCGTCAGATCGAACGGCGCTGGTCGCGCCAATGCGGTTCGCGCAGCAGGCGCTTGAAGATCTTGCCGGTGTCCTCGCGGGGCAGGGCGGCGTGGAACTCGATCGAACGCGGCACCTTGTAGTTGGCGATGCGCTCGCGCAGGAAGGCCTTGACCGCGTCGGCGTCGAGCGACACGCCCGGTGCCGGCTGCACGGCCGCGCCGAGGGCCTCGCCGAACTCGGCGTCGGGGATGCCGAACACGGCGCAGTCGGTCACGCCGGGCATGGTCTGCAGCACCGACTCGATCTCCGCAGGGTAGATGTTCACGCCGCCGGAGATCACCATGTCGGACTTGCGGTCGTTGATGAACAGGTAGCCCTCGGCGTCCACGTAGCCCATGTCGCCGAGCGTGAAGAGGCCGTCGCGCTCGAGCGACTTCCGCGCGCCGTCGTTGTTGATGTACGTGAAGTCGGGGTACGCGGGCTGGCGGCCGTAGATGAGGCCGGTCTGGCCCGTGGGCAGTTCGCGGCCGTCGTCGTCGAGGATGCGCAGGCCCGCGCCGTTGACGGGGCGGCCCGCGGTGCCGGGGCGTTCGAGCCAGGTCTTCGAGTCGACGAAGGTGATGTAGCCGGTCTCGCTGGACGCGTAGGCCTCGGTGATCACCGGCCCCCACCATTCGATCATCGCGCGCTTGATGTCGGGTGCGCAGGGCGAGCCGGTGGAGCCCACCTGCACGATGGACGAGGTGTCGAACAGCTCGCCGCCCTCGGCACGGTGGCGCAGCAGGCGCTGGTACATCGTGGGCACGAGGTAGGCGTGCGTGATGCGGTGCTGCTCGATCAGCTGCAGCGTGCGCTTCGCATCGAACGACGACTCGAGCACCAGTTCGGCACCGTGGGCGCACGCGTTCATCAGGTACGACATCGGGGCGCTGTGGTAGACCGGGGCGCTCAGCAGCACGCGCGACGCGGGCGTGACGCCGAACACGGTGGCCATCAGCGCCTCGGCCAGCGGGCGCTGCTCGGGCTTGGCGGGCAGGCGGCGCACGCCCTTGGGCTTGCCGGTGGTGCCCGATGTGTACGGCACCATGCCGCGCGGCGGGCCCGTGTAGGCAGGGGCGGGCGGGGCGCCCACGCCGAAGCTGGACCAGGGCGAGGTGTCGCCCGACTCGTCCACGGGGATGACCTTCACGTTGGCCGGGATGCCCGCCGCGATCTGCGGCAGCAGGTCGTGGTGCACGAACAGCACGTGGGCGCCGCTGTCGGCGAGCACGTGGCCCGCCTCGGCGGCCTTGAAGTGCCAGTTGAGCGGCACGACGTAGAGCCCCGACTGGCGGCAGGCCAGCACGGCCGTGACGCAGGCCGGCGAGTTGCGCAGCATGACCGCGACGCTCATGCCGTCGGTCACGCCGAGTGCGGCGAGGCCCGCGCACACGCGGGCGGTTTCGGCGGCGACGTGGTCGGCCGGGTACAGGCGGCCCTGGAAGTGAAGGTTCGGATACACCGGTGTTCCTCCGTTCATGTGAACAGCGTTAACTTCGATGCGATTCTGAAGGCTTCGGCGGGCGCCGCAACCAGGGTTACTACCGAGAAGAAGCCTGCAGCGCGGTGGTGACGAACGTGACCATCAGCTCGGTGAGCCTGTCGCCGTCCTTGTCACGGGTGGGCACGGGCAGGCGCTGGCGGTTCACGCGGAGCATCGCGAGGCCGTGGGTGCTGGCCCAGACGAGGAAGGCGAGGTCGTCGGCGCTCAGGCCATCGGCGCGGGCGTCGCCGACGAGGGGACGAACGCACTGGCGCAGCAGGTCGAACGACACTTCGGCGGCCTGCTGCAGTTCGGGATGGTCCTGGCGGGGGACCTGCGGGCCGAACATCAGCTGGAAGCGCGCGGGGTGGGCCACCGCGAAGTCGAGGTAGCCGCTCATCACCGCGCGCAGGCGGGCCTGGGTGTCGTGCGGCGGCACGGCGTCGAGCCGCTGCTGGCGGAGCGCGACGAGGTCGCGGAAGCCCTGGGCGGCGATGGCCGCGAGCAGCCCGTTCTTGTCGCCGAAGTGGCGCGAGGGCGCGGCGGGAGACACGCCGGCCGCCTTGGCGGCCGCGCGCAGGCTCATCGCGTCGATGCCCTCGGTGTCGAGCAGGTGCGTGCCCCATTCGACGAGCGAGTCGCGCAGGCTGCCATGGTGGTAGCGGCCGGCGGGCTTGACGGCGGGCGGGCTGGTCGGGGCGGTGTCGCTCAAGAGGGGTCCGGGTCGCGGGGCGTGATCGCGATGATAGGGCCCCGGCCGTGCCTCACCGGCGGCGCGGCATGTCCTCGATTGCGGCGCCCGGGTCTTCCTCGCCGGCCGCCGATTCGCTTTCCATGTCGATGCCGCTCGGCTGGCGGTCGGTCGCCGACCGCGACTTCGCCGGGCCGCACTGGCCCGGCTTCAGCGTCCAGTCCTTGCGGTCCTTGCCGGTGGAGATCTCGCGGTCGGCGTGCATCGCCGCGCTGGGCGAGATGGGGTCGCTGGCCGGGAAGGTCTCGTCGAGCGATTCGTCGAGCAGCTCCTGGTAGGTGGGCACCTTTTCGGCGGGGTGTTCCCCCTTGCCTTCGAGGCGGCGGGATTCCTTCTTGCGGGCGTGGACGTCTTGCATGTCGGCTCCTTCGGGGCGGGTGTGCCCACGCCCTGGAGGTGGCAAGGGATGTTCCCGCCGGGTGGACAGGGCCTCGTCTACAATGCGAAACATTCTCATTTGCAAAATCCACCGCCCGGTTGCACCGGCGAACCGTCCCCCATGAGCCGAGCCGTTTTCCTTCCCACGGGCCGTTTCCGGCCCCGCAACGAACCGTCGCGCATGCGGGTCGGCGTGGCGATGCGCACCCTCGCGGCCGTGATCGGCGGCTACGTGCTCGCGTCGCTGGCCGCCGCGCTGCTCGGAACGATGCTGCCGATGGAACGGGTGGACGCCGTGATGACCGGCACGATGGTCGCGCTCCTGGTGTTCCCGTGCGCGGTGATGTGGTCGTTCGCGGCGCGTTCGGCCGCGCGGGCCTGGGCCGGGCTGGCCGTGCCCATCTTCGTGCTCGGCGCGGTGTTCGCGTTCCAGTGGTTCGCGGCATGAAGGAAGGCTTCCGCCAATCGATGGCCTGGCTGCACACCTGGTCGGGCCTGCTGGTCGGATGGGTGCTGTTCCTCGTGTTCGTGGCCGGCACCGCCAGCTACTTCCGCGACGAGATCACGCTCTGGATGAAGCCGGAGCTGCACCAGGCGCAACACCAGGAGGTGCCGCAGGACGTGGCCGCCGCGCACGCCGTGGCCCTGCTGCAGAAACGCGCAGCCGACAGCCCCCGCTGGTTCATCACCCTGCCCACCGAGCGTGAACCCGGCGTGCGCGTGTCGTGGGCCAACCCGCCGGGCGCATCCAAGTCGCCGGGCGGGCGCGGGCGCTTCTCGTCGGCCATGGTGGACCCGGCCACGGGCGAGGAGATCAGCGAGGCCCGCGCCACGCGCGGTGGCGAATTCTTCTACCGGCTTCATTTCGACCTGCACTACATGCCGGCGTTCTGGGCGCGCTGGATCGTGGGCGTGTGCGCGATGTTCATGCTCATCGCGATCCTCTCCGGCATCGTCACCCACCGCCGCATCTTCAAGGACTTCTTCACCTTCCGCCCGAAGAAGGGCCAGCGCTCGTGGCTCGACGCGCACAACGCCACCGCGGTGCTCGCGCTGCCGTTCCACCTGATGATCACGTACACGGGCCTCGTGACGCTGATGTTCATGTACTTCCCGGCCGGCGTGCAGGCCGTCTACAAGGGCGACCAGGACACGTTCTTCGCCGAGGCGTTCCCGTCGGGCGGTGAGCGCAACGCCAAGCCGTCGGGCGTGGCCGCGCCGCTCGCGGCCATCGAACCCCTGGTGACGGCGACCCGCGCGCACTGGGAGGGCGCACCCGTGGGGCGCATCACGGTGAACCACCCGAACGACGCTCGTGCCAACATCGCCATCACGCGGCAGATCGGGCAGGCCACGCCCTCGATGTCCTACAACACGCCCACGGTGTTCTTCGACGGCGCGAGCGGCCGCCAGGTGAAGACCATCGGCGACGAACCCAGTGCGGCATCGGAAACCCGCGGCGTGCTGTACGGGCTGCACATCGCCCGCTTCTCGTCTCCGTTCCTGCGCGGCCTGTTCTTCCTGTCCGGCATCGCCGGCTGCCTGATGGTGGCGACGGGCGTGCTGCTGTGGGCCGTGAAGGAACGGCAGAAGTACGCGAAGGCGGTCGCGAAGGGCGGGCGCGTGGGCTTCGGGGTGCGCCTCGTCGACGGCCTCAACGTGGCGGCCATCGGTGGCCTGCCGATCGCCTTCGCCGCGTACTTCTGGGCGAACCGGCTGCTGCCGGTGGGCCTGGAGGCGCGCGCCGACGTGGAGATCCGCTGCTTCTTCATCGCCTGGGCCGTGGCCGCGGTCCTGGGCCTCGCGTGGCCCACGCGTCGCCTCTGGCAACTGCTCCTGGTGGTCGGCGGCACGCTGCTGGCCACCATCCCGCTGCTGAACGCCGCGACCACGGCCACGCACCTCGGCGTGACGTTGCCGGCCGGCCAATGGGCCATCGCGGGCTTCGATCTCGTCGTGTGCGCGCTCGGGCTGTCGCTGCTGTGGGCCGCCTGGTTCGTGGGCCGCCGTGCCACCAGGAAGGCGGCCGCGCCGCGCCCGGCGCCGGCCGTGGTGGGCGAGATGGCGGAGGGCGTGCGGTGAGCGCGGTCGTGTGGGCCGTGGTCTCGCTCGTCGCCGCGTTCGGCGGTTTCGTGGCGCTGAGTCTCGCGATGGACCGCCATCACGAGCAGGTCTTCGGCCGCGGCGCGGACCTGCCGCGGCGGCGGCGCTGGGCGCTGCGCCTCACGGGCACGGGCGCCTTGGGGGTGTCCCTCGCCGCCTCGCTGGCCGCCCAGGGCCCCACCCAGGGATGGGTGCTGTGGTGCGGCGTGCTGACCGTCGCGGCCGTGGGCCAGGTGCTGGCGCTGACCTACGCGCCACACGCCTGACCGGTCGTCAGAAGGATTCCCAGTCGTCCGTGCCGGTGCTGGATGCGGCGGCGGGCTTCGGTGCGATGGGCGCCGGGGCGGGCAGGGGCTTCGGTTCGGTCTTCGCGAAGGCCGGGCGCACGACGTTCGTCGCGCGGTTCGGGCCCCGGCGCTCGACCTTCGGTGCGGCGACGGGGGCTGCAACCGGCGCAGGGGTGGCCAGCACCGGCGCGGCCGGGCGCACCTCGCCTTGACCCAGCTTGAAGACGGACACCGCGGTCAGCAGCGCCGCCGCCTGCACCTTGAGGCTTTCGGCGGCGGCCGCCGATTCCTCGACGAGCGCGGCGTTCTGCTGAGTCGCCTGGTCCATCTGCGTGACGGCTTCGCCGACCTGCGCGACACCGCTGCTCTGCTCGGTGCTGGCCGCGCTGATCTCGCCCATGATGTCGGTCACGCGGCGGATGGCGCCCACCACTTCCTGCATCGTGGTGCCGGCCTGGTCCACGAGCGTGGTGCCTTGCTCGACGCGTTCGACGCTGTCGCTGATGAGGGTCTTGATCTCCTTCGCCGCTTCGGCGCTGCGCTGCGCGAGCGAACGCACTTCGCCGGCCACCACCGCGAAACCGCGGCCCTGTTCGCCGGCACGGGCGGCTTCCACCGCGGCGTTCAGCGCGAGGATGTTGGTCTGGAAGGCGATGCCGTCGATGACGCTGATGATGTCGACGATCTTCTTCGAGCTGTCGTTGATGCCCTTCATGGTCTCGACCACGCGGCTCACGACCTCGCCACCCTGCACGGCCACGGTGGACGCGCCCATCGCGAGCTGGTTGGCCTGGCGGGCGTTGTCGGCGTTCTGCTTGACGGTGCTCGACAGTTCTTCCATCGAGGCGGCGGTCTCTTCGAGCGCGCTGGCCTGCTGTTCGGTGCGGTTGCTCAGGTCGTTGTTGCCCGAGGCGATCTGGGCGCTGGCGGTGGCCACGCCTTCGGCGTTGCCGCGCACGCCGCCGACGATGGTGCGCAGGCGGTCCTGCATGCGGGCGAGCGATTCGCTCAGCCGGCCCATCTCGTCGCGGCTGCGGGCCACGATGGGGACGCTCAGGTCGCCGTCGGCGATGCGGTCGGCGTCGCGCACCGCGTCGAGCACACCCGCGGCGAGGCGCCGCGCGCTGAAGAGCGCGATGCCGACGCCGAGGGCCACCATCAGCCCGAGTGTGGCGAGCAGCATGCCCAGCGACTGCCTGTAGAGCGACTTCACGCGGTCACCGGCGGCGGCCGTGCCGGCGGTGTTGTAGTCGATCAGGCGGCCGAGGGCCTCCTCGGCCGCGTTGAAGGTCTGGGTGCCGGGGCCGGCGAGCACGGCCTTCGCGCCCGACATGTCGACGTCCTTGACCATCTTCATGACACCCGGCAGCACGGCCTGGAACTCGCCCCAGCCTTTCTCGTACGGCTCGAAGAGCGCCTTCTCCTCGGGGCTCGCGATCAGCGCCGCGTAGGCCGCGCGGTTCGTGTCCACGCGCTGGGCGATGGTGGCGAGCTCCTTCTCGAGGGCCACCACCTGGTCGTCGCTGTCGGTGAGCAGCAGGCGCAGGCGGGCCGCGCGCGATCGGCCGAGGTCCTGCTCCAGGTCGCCGAGCACCTTCATGCCGGCCACCCACTTGTTCACGACGGTGGTCGATTCGGCGTCCACCGCCGAGAGGCGCTGCAGCGACAGCAGGCTCTGCAGCGCGGCGATCACCAGCACGATCCCGAAGCCGGCCAGCAGTTTGGAGCGGATGCCCAGGTATTGAAGGCGCATGACAAATCCGATGAGGAGTGATCCCCCGGTTTCGGACGGGCGTCCGGCCGACCGGATGCGGGCTTACCCGGCCCCGTCGCGGCCGCCTCAACTTTCCGTGAATCCTGCCGATATCCGGGCGGACGTCACTCGCCTTCCGTGCCCATGCCCTTGAGCTTCCGTTCGCGCAGCCTCCGGTCCCAACTCGCCCTGGTGTTCGGTGTCCTGGTCGTCGCGGTGGCGGTGACACTCGCGCTGTCCCTCGCGGCGTTGCTGAAGCAGCGCATCGAACGCGAGGAAGGGCACCAGCTGCGCACGCTGGCCGGCAACGTCGCCCAGGTGCTGGCCGACAACCTGTTCCACCGTGCCCGGGAGATCGAGGTGCTGTCCGGCGCCGAGGACATCTGGGCCCAGGGCCTGGGCTCCGGCCCGGCGGGCCGCCTGCTGGAGCGAGCCAAGGGCATCCAGCCCGACAACACGTGGATCGGCGTGACGGACACCGACGGGGTCATCCAGTCGGCCACCGGCGGCTTGATGGTGGGGCGCAACGCGAAGGAACGGCCCTGGTTCGCGCCGGGCCTGAAGGGGCTCCATGTCGGCGACGTGCACTCGGCCAAGATGCTCGCGAGCATGCTGCCGCCCACCGACAACGGCGAGCCGCTGCGCTTCGTCGATTTCTCCGCGCCCGTGCGCGTCGGCGGGCAGACCGTCGGCGTACTCGTCGCCCACGGCACCTGGCGCTGGGCCCATTCGGTGATCGAGAAGCTCGCGCCGGCCAACGCCGCCGAGCGCCACCTCGAATCCTTCATCTTCGACCGCGACGGCAAGATGATCTACGCCCCCGGCCGCACCCTCGACACCCACCTGGCCGCCGGCCAGGGCCTGCCCGCCGTGCCCGCGACCCTGCCGAAGGGTGTGCACGCGGTGGTGCTGCCCTGGCAGGACGGCGCCGACTACCTCACGGCCGTCGCGAAGGTCCAGCCTCGCAGCCGCATCAGCGACCTCGGCTGGACGGTGGTGACCCGCGAGCCCACCGAGCTCGCGTTCGCCGAGGCCCACCGTGCCGCGGCCCAGGCCCTGATGATCGGGGTCGTGTTCGCGCTGCTGGCCGCCGCGGTGGCCTGGCGGCTCTCCGGCCGCGTCGCGCGCCCGCTGCGCGACATCGCCCGTGCCGCGCGCGACGTGGGGCAGGGCACGCCGGGCGCCGAGATCCCGCAGGTGGAAGGCAGCTCGGAGGTGCGCGACCTCGCGGGTGCGCTCTCCGCGATGACCCGCCGGCTGCTCGAAGCCAACAGCGAACTCGAGCAGCGGGTGGCCGAACGCACCTCGGAACTCGAACATGCGAACCTCGAACTCAACCGGCTCGCGCGCCACGACCCGCTGACCGGCCTGCTCAACCGCCGCGGCTTCAATGAACGCCTGAAGGCCACGCTGTCCTCCGCGTTGCGCCGCAACGCCCCGGTCAGCCTGATCGTGGTGGATGCCGACCACTTCAAGCGGGTCAACGACACCCACGGCCACGAGGCCGGCGACCTCACGCTGACGATGATCGCGAACGCGCTGAAGCAGCGCCTGCGCGAGTCGGACGTGGTGGCACGCCTGGGCGGGGAGGAGTTCGTCGCGCTGCTGCCCGACACGGCGGGTGACCGCGCGCGGGGCGTGGCCGAGGACCTCGTCGAGGCCGTCGCCGCGATGACGGTGCCCACCGTGGGCCGCATCACGATCAGCTGCGGCGTGAGTGCGGTCGAGGTGGGCGCCGACGACGGCACCGACGCGCTGCGGCGGGCCGACGAGGGCCTCTACCGCGCGAAGGCCTCGGGCCGCAACCGGGCCGTGTGGCAGGACGAGCAGGCGGCCTGAATGGCCGCCGGCGCGGTCAATGGACCGTGCTGTCGCGCTTCAGGCGCAGGTCCGATCCGGCCACGACGAGCGTGCCGTCGGCATCGAGGTCCACATGCCGGCCGTCCGGCAGCTTGTATTCGGCGACCCCGGTGGGTTCCCACTGGTCCGGCGACGTGCCGAACGCGTCGACCCGGCGCTGGTGTTCGTAGCCGTGCACCGAGTACGTGTTGCCGTCGCTGCCGCGGGCGGTGAACGTTTCCAGGCGGCGGATGCGCTTTTCCATGGAGGGCTCCTTCTTCGACGTGGGCGGCCCACTCTACGCCGCTCGCCACCCCCCTGACCACGGCGTGGGCAAGTCCGGGGGCGACGGTGTCACCTCGAACCGTTAGGATGTCCGACCCTGATTCTCTTTCTCCACGGAGCCCGTGATGCCCGGACTGCTGCCCCACATCGATCCCGACGGACTGCTCGAGTTCTCGGTGGTCTACACCGACCGCGCGCTCAACCACATGTCGCAGTCCTTCCAGGGGGTGATGCGCGACATCTCCAGCATGCTCAAGACCGTGTACGGCGCCCATTCGGCCCTCGTGGTCCCGGGCAGTGGTTCGTTCGGCATGGAGGCCGTGGCCCGCCAGTTCGCCAGCGGCCGCAAGGTGCTCGTGGTGCGCAACGGCTGGTTCAGCTACCGCTGGACGCAGATCTTCGAGATGGGGAACATCCCCTCCGAAGCCATCGTGCTGAAGGCGCGCCGCGTGGGCGAAGGTCCGCAGGCGCCGTTCGCGCCGCCGCCCGTCGACGAGGTGGTGGCCGCCATCCGCGCCGAACGTCCCGAGGTGGTGTTTGCGCCCCATGTCGAGACCGCGTCCGGCATCCTGCTGCCCGACGGCTACCTGAAGGCCGTGGCCGATGCGGTGCACGAGGTGGGTGGCCTGTTCGTGCTCGATTGCATCGCCTCCGGCGCCATGTGGGTCGACCTGCGCGCCACTGGCGTCGACGTGCTCATCAGCGCGCCGCAGAAAGGCTGGAGCTCGTCGCCCTGCTGCGCGCTGGTCGTGCTGAGCGAGCTGGCCCGCCAGCGCATCGACGGCACCACCAGCACGAGCTTCGCCGCCGACCTGCGCAAGTGGCTCCAGATCATGGAAACCTACGAATCGGGCGGCCACGCGTACCACACGACGATGCCCACCGACGCGCTCGTGCGCCTGCGCGACACGATGCGCGAGACGCAGTCCGACGGCTTCGACACGCTGCGCGCGGCCCAGCAGCGCCTGGGCAGCGAGGTGCGTGCGCTGCTCGCGCGCAAGGGCTTCAAGTCGGTGGCCGCGTCGGGCTTCGAGGCGCCGGGTGTGGTGGTGAGCTACACCACGGACCCGGAGATCCAGAGCGCGAAGAAGTTCATCGGCCTCGGCCTGCAGACCGCCGCGGGCGTGCCGCTGCAGTGCGACGAAGGTCCGGACTTCCGCACGTTCCGACTGGGCCTCTTCGGCCTCGAGAAGCTGCGCAACGTCGATCGCACGGTGCGTCAGCTGGACGACGCGCTCAACCGCCTGGTGTGACCGCCGGCGGGGCCACCGAGGCTCCGTCGATCCCGTGCCGCCGCAGGGCCTCGGCCACGAAGCCGTCGGCCTTGCGTGCCTCGACGAACGCCGAGAGGTACGCCGCGGCCTCGGCCGGGCGGCCCTTCGGCAGTCCCATCGCCTGGCCGATCGTCATGAACCGTCCGGGCAGCAGCCGCAGGCCTGCCACGCGGCGGACGTCGGCCTCCAGCTGCTGGCGCACGCCCGCCGCCACGGCATGGTCACCCGAGATGAAGGTGTCGACCACCGCCGGTGACGTGGGCGCGCGCACGATCGTGGCCCGCTTCAGTTCGCGGGTCAGGTACAGGTCGTAGGCACTTCCGAGGCCCACGACCACGTCGTGGCCCGGCGCATCCACCTCGGCGTTGTCGCGCAGCGGGGAATCCTCCCGCACGAGGTAGCTGCCCTCGATCAGCACATAGGGCTTCGTGAACGCGATGGCCTCGCCGCGTTTCGGGTCCACCGCGAAGAAGCCCACGTCGGCCTGTTCGTTCGCGACGGCCTCGACCGACTTGCCGGCGCTGTCGAACACCACCAGGTCGAGTTCGGCGCCGAGCTGGGCCGCGAGGGCACGGGCGAGGTCCACCGACACGCCACACGGTGCACCCGCGGTGTCGCGTCCGGCGAGGATCGGGTTGCCCAGGTTGATGGAGGCGCGCAGCCGTCCGGTGGGGCAGAAGGCGGCGAGCAGGCTCATGGCGTGAGGATGTTGCGGATGCGCCCGAGGTTGTCGAGCGTGTGGCCCAGGTGCTCGCGCAGCGCCTCGGCTGCGTCCTGCAGCCGCTGCTGCTCGATCAGGTCGAGCACGTGCAGGTGCTGCCGGCAGTGCTGCTCGTAGCGGGCCCGGTCCTTCATCGAGCGGTACGACAGCAGCCGCCGCACGCGGTTCACGCGGCGGATGGTGTCGATGAAAAACGGGTTGCCCGAACCCTCGACGATCGATTCGTGGAAACGAACCCCGCGATCGTGCAGCTGGTCGGGGGTGTCGGTCTCGATGCCGCCGTCGAGCAGGTGGTGTTCGGCGGTGCGGCAGCGGGCGAGCAGGTCGGGGTCGAGCCGGTAGCCGGGCTCCAGCAGCGCGGCCGGCTCCAGCGCGAGGCGCAGGCGGTACGACTGCAGCAGGCTGTCGGGCGTGGTCAGCATGGGCGAGAACGCCCAGCCGTAGCCGGCCTTCTTCTGCACCCAGCCCTCCTGGGTCATGCGGCCGAGCAGCGCGGTGACCTGCGCGGGCGTGAGGCCGTAGCGGTTCTTCAGCCACACCTCGGAGAAGGCGTCGGGCACCTCGCCGCGCAGGCGGTCGTCGGCCAGCTGGAAGTACGAGCGCGTGACCACGTCGGGTTCGTCTCGGGCCAGCTCGTCGCGCAGCCGGGAGACCTCGAGCGCCACCGGCTGGGCGAGGAAATAGCCCCGGTTCGGCTCGCGGGTCAGCAGGCCCTTGGCCTGCAGCAGGCGCAGCGCATCGTTCACCGGGGAACGCGACACGCCCAGCCGGTCGGCCAGGTTCTGGGCCGCGAGGTGGCTGCCGACCGCGACCCGGTCGTTGGCGAGGAGTTCGAGCACCTGGGCGGCGAGGGGAGCGTTGATCGATTTCATCGAGCGGACAGCATTTCGTGCAGGATCATCGGGATCACCCCGCCGTGCTGAAGCAGGCGCACGTCGAGGCGGGTCTCGACGGCGGCGGTGGCGTCGAGGTGCACAGTGTCGCCGCTCGCGCGGACGATGCGCACGGGAATGCGGGCCCGAGGGGTCAAATTCTCCGGCAGGGCATCGATCTCGATGCGGTCGCCCGCCTCGACGGACACCGACTCGTCCAGCCGCAAGGGCAGGATCCCCATGCCGACCAGGTTCGAGCGGTGGATGCGCTCGAAGCTGCGCGCCAGCACCGCCCGGATGCCCAGCAGGCGCTGGCCTTTCGCGGCCCAGTCGCGCGACGAGCCCGTGCCGTAACGTTCGCCCGCCACCAGCACGACGGAACGGCCTTCGGCGCGGTAGCGCGCGGCGGCCTCCCACAGCGGCATCACGTCGCCGCTCGGCACGTGCACCGTGTGGGCCACCGGCGCGTGCGGCGCGAGGGCGTTGCGCAGCGTCTTGCTGTGGAACGCCGCGCGCAGCATCACCTCCCAGTTGCCGCGGCGGGACGCGAACACATTGAGGTCGTGGCGGTCGTCGCCCCGCTCGACGAGGAAGTCGGCGACCCGGCTGTCCGGCGGGATGGCACTCGCGGGCGAGATGTGGTCGGTGGTGACGTCGTCGCCCACCACGAGCAGCGGGTCGGCGGTGTAGTGGCCCAGCAGCGAGGGTTCGTCGGCGACCGCGAACGGCGGTCGGCGCAGCGCGGTCGAGGTCGGGTTCCACGGGAACAGCGGTCCGTCCGGGGCGTCGAGCGCGTGCCACAAGGGGTTGCGGCCGGCCTCGGCGAAGTCGCGCTGGAAGTCGTCGCGGTCGAGGGCCCGGGCCAGGTGGGTGTCGATCTCCTCGCGGGTGGGCCACAGGTCGCGCAGGCGCACGTCGCCCGCCACGGGCTCCACGCCGAGGTCACGCTCGGCATCCCCCGCCAGCGCGAAGGCCACCACGAGCGGGGGCGACATCAGGAAACCCAGTTCCAGGTCGGGGTGCACGCGGCCGGGGAAGTTGCGGTTGCCCGACAGCACGGCCACCGGCTGGATGCTGCCGTTCGCGAGGCCCTCGCGGATGGGCGCCGGCAGCGGGCCGGAGTTGCCGATGCAGGTGGTGCAGCCCTGGCCCACGATGTCGAAGCCCACCGCGGCGAGGTCGTCGAGCAGGCCCGCACGGCGCAGGTACGACGCGGCGGCGGGCGAGCCCGGCGCGAGCGACGTCTTGACCCAGGCCGGCACCGACAGCCCGAGCGCGCGGGCGCGGCGGGCGAGCAGGCCGGCGGCCACCAGCAGGCGCGGGTCGGTGGTGTTGGTGCAGCTCGTGATCGCGGCGATGGCGACGGGGTGCCGGGGCAAACCGGCCGGCGGCACGCGCGGTGTGAACCTCAGCGCGGCCAGCGCCTCCCGCGTCTGGCGGTGGTCCAGCAGGTCCTGCGGGCGGCGCGGGCCGGCCACCTGCAGGCCGAGCGTGTCGAGGTGGATGTCGATGCGGCGGGTGTAGCGGGGCTCGGCCAGCGCGTCGAACCACAGGCCCATGTGCCGGGCGCAGGCCTCGACGAAGTCGGCGTGCTCGCGGGTGCGGCCGGTGTCGACCAGGTAGCGCACGGTGTGGCGGTCGACCGGGAAGAAACCGGTGGTGGCGCCGTACTCGGGGGCCATGTTCGCGACCACGGCGCGTTCGCCGGCCGTGAGGGTGCTGACGCCGGGACCGAAGAACTCGACGAACTCGCCCGAGACGCCGATGGCGCGCAGCCGCTGGGTCACGACGAGCGCGAGGTCGGTGGCCAGCACGCCGGGAGGCAGCGAGCCCGACAGGCGCACACCGATCACGTCGGGCACGCGGAGCGGCGTGGGCAGCCCGAACATCACCATCTGGGCCTCGAGTCCGCCCACGCCCCAGCCCAGCACGCCGAGGCCGTTGACCATGGGCGTGTGGCTGTCGGTGCCGATCATCGTGTCGGGCACGGCCCACGTCTCGCCATCGCGCTCCTGCGTGGTGAAGACGGTGGCGAGCTGCTCGAGGTTCAGCGTGTGCATGATCCCCGTGCCCGGTGGATGGATGCGCACGCCTTCGAGCGCCTTCGAGGCCCAGCGGAGGAAGCGGTAGCGCTCGGCGTTGCGGCGGATCTCGTGCTGCATGTTGATCACGGCCGCGTCGGGCCGCGCCGAGACCTCGACCGCGAGCGAGTGGTCCACCGACACGTCGACGGGCAGCCGCGGGTTCAGGCGTTCGGGGTCGGACCCGGCTTCGGCGAGCGTGTCACGCATCGCGGCGATGTCGACGAGGGCGGGGGTGCTCGTGGTGTCGTGCATCAGCACGCGGCCAGGCTGGAACGGGATCTCGGCCTCGCTGGTGCCGTGGGCGAGCCAGCCGAACACGGCGGCGACGGCCTCGTCGCGCGCCGGGCCGTCGAGGTGGCGCACGGCGTTCTCGAGCAGCAGGCGCAGCACCACCGGGAGTTCGGCGAGGCGATCGCCGAAGAGGCCCGGCAGGTCCACGAAACGCAAAGACCGGCCGCCGATGTCCAGGGGGGTGTTCATTTTCGCAATTTTGCACTTTGCATGTGAAAAGTGCAATCGGGGCATCTCTCGGCTGGACCGTAGTTCCCGCAATGAGAAAAATTCACGCTGTCCGACAGAATGGCCCACCGCCACGAACGGCACAACCTTCGAAAGAGATCGCCATGTCCCGTACCGACTTCCGCCTCGCCCGACGTTCGTTCACCGCTGCCGCGCTGGCCCTCGCCGCCGCCTGGGGCACCCCCGCCGCCGCGCAGGGGCTCACCGACCTGAAGATCATCGCGCCCGCCGCGCCCGGCGGCGGCTGGGACAGCGCCTCGCGCATGCTCCAGCAGACGCTCACGGCCACCGGCGCCGTGAAGAACGTGCAGGTGGTCAACGTGCCCGGCGCCGGCGGCACCGTGGGCCTGGCCCAGTTCGTCAACACCGCGAAGGGCGACGGCCACACGCTGATGGTGATGGGCATCACGATGGTGGGCGCGGTGCTCACCAACAAGGCGCCGGTGGGGCTCGATGCCGTGACCCCCATCGCCCGCCTGACCGGCGACCCGCTCGTCGTGGTGGTGCCGGCCAGCTCGCCGTACAAGACCCTGAAGGACCTCGCGGCCGCGCTGAAGGCCGACACGTCGAAGGTGGTGTGGGCGGGCGGCTCGGCCGGCGGCGCCGACCACATCCTCGCGGGCCTGGTCTCGAAGGCCGCGGGCGGCGACGCCACGAAGCTGAACTACGTGCCGTTCTCGGGCGGCGGCGAGGCGCTCGCCGAGATGCTGGGCGGTCGCGTCTCCGCCGGGGTGTCGGGCTACAACGAGTTCGAGAGCCAGATCAAGGCCGGCAAGCTGCGCGCGCTGGGCGTGTCCACCGCCGCCCGCATGCAGGGCAAGGACGTGCCCACGCTGAAGGAGCAGGGCATGGACGTGGAACTGGTGAACTGGCGGGGCATCGTCGCGGGCCCCGGCATCACGCCGGCCCAGAAGACCGCGTTCGCGGCCGCCGTCGAGAAGGCGGTCAAGTCGCCCGAGTGGGCCAAGGTGCTCACGGCCCGCGGCTGGGACGACGCGTACCTGAACGCCGACCAGTTCGCGGCGTTCCTCAAGGCCGACCAGGCACGGGTCAAGGACGTGCTGACCACGATCGGGCTCGTCAAGTGAACGCCGAGGTGTCCTCCGGCCCCGGCTGGCGCGCGCTGGCCGGCGTCGGGGCCTTCCTGCTCGCGCTCGCGGTGGCGCTGCTGGTCGACGCGACGAACCTGCCGCCGCCGCAAGCGGTGGGCGTGGGCCCCACCGCGGCGATGCGCGTGGTGTCGGTGCTGCTGATCGTCCTGTCGGCGGGGCACTTCGTGGCCGCGTGGAAGGCGCGCGGCGTGCCGTTCACGCCGGGCGAAAAGGCCAACCGCGTCGCGCTCGCGTGGGTGTTCGGGGGGCTCGTCGGCCTGATCGTGTGGCTGCAGGTCGGTGGGGGCTTCATCCTCGGCGCCACGTGGCTGTTCGCGGCCACCGCCACCGCGTTCGGCCAGCCTTTGCGCATCAAGGCCCCACTGATCGGGCTCGTGCTCGCGCTGCTGGTCTACGCGTTCTTCACGCAGGTGCTGACGCTGTCGCTGCCGGCCGGCCCGCTCGAACGCGCGCTGTTCGGCGGCTGATCCCGGGAGCATCCCCATGGAAATCTTCTCGCTGCTCCTCCAGGGCCTCGGTGTCGCGCTGCAGCCGGGCAACCTGCTGTTCGCCGGCATCGGCGTCATCCTCGGCACGCTCGTGGGCATCCTGCCCGGCATCAGCCCGTCGCTCACGGTGGCGCTGCTGCTGCCGCTGACCTTCAAGCTCGACCCCACCGGGTCGATCATCATGTTCGCCGGCATCTACTTCGGCGGCATGTACGGCAGTTCCACCACGGCCATCCTGCTGAACACGCCGGGCGAGGCCGCGTCCATCGCCACCGCCATCGAGGGCCACAAGATGGCCCGCGCCGGGCGCGGCGGGCCCGCGCTGGCCACGGCCGCCATCGGCTCGTTCGCCGCGGGCACGCTCGCCACCATCGGCCTCGCGGCGCTCGCGCCGTGGCTCGTCGACCTGGCCGTGCAGTTCGGCCCGTGGGACTACTTCGCGCTGATGGTGCTGGCCTTCGTCACCGTGTCGGCCACGTTCGGCACCTCGGTGCTGCGCGGCATGACGAGCCTCGTGCTCGGGCTGGTGCTGGGCCTGGTCGGCATCGACAAGCTCACCGGCCAGTCGCGGCTCGCCTTCGGCGTGCCGTCGCTGCTGGACGGCGTGTCCATCACGACACTCGCCGTGGGCCTCTTCGCGATGGGCGAGACGCTGCACACCGCGTCGCGCTTCAAGGGTGTGCAGGAAAGCATCGAGGCCGTGCGCGGTTCGCTGTGGATGACCCTCGACGACTGGAAGCGCTCATGGAAGCCGTGGCTGCGCGGCTTCGGCCTCGGTTTCCCCATCGGCGCGTTGCCGGCGGGGGGCGCCGAGGTGCCCACGCTGCTGTCGTACACGCTCGAACGCAAGCTCGCGAAGAAGCCCGACCAGTTCGGCGAGGGTGCCATCGAGGGCGTGGCCGGACCGGAAGCCGCGAACAACGCGGCCGCCACCGGCACGCTGGTGCCGCTGCTGGCGCTGGGTCTGCCCACGTCGGCCACCGCGGCCATGCTGCTCGCCGGCTTCCAGCAGTACGGCCTTGTGCCGGGACCGCTGCTGTTCGTGTCGAACGCCGACCTCGTGTGGGGCCTGATCGCCAGCTTCTTCATCGGCAACCTGATGCTGCTGGTGCTGAACCTGCCGCTCGTGGGCCTGTGGGTGCAGTTGCTGAAGGTGCCGCAGCCGTGGCTCTACGCGGGCATCCTGCTGTTCGCCGCGATGGGCACGCTGGCCGCGAACCCGTCGCCGGTCGAGCTCGTCATGCTGGTGGTGTTCGGCGCGATGGGCTACCTGATGCGGTGCTGGGACTACCCCGTGGCGCCGATGATCGTGGGCCTGATCCTCGGGCCGATGGCGGAGAACCAGTTCCGCCGCGCGCTGCAGATCAGCCTGGGCGACGGCCTCGTGTTCTTCAAGCACCCGAGTTCGGCGCTGCTGCTGGCGCTGGCGGTCATCGCGCTGGTCGCGCCCCTGGTGTTCAAGGGGCTGCGCAAGTTCAAGGGTGACGACGCTTAGAGGGCGCGCTGTTCGACCGTGTCCAGCTGCATCTCGAAGCTGAAGAAGCGGTCACGCCCCCGGGCCTTCGCGGCGTACAGCGCCTCGTCGGCCCGGGTCACCATGCCTTCGGCGGTGGTGGTGGCGTCGGGCACGCAGGTGGTGATGCCGCCCGTGAGGGTCACGAAGGGCGCCACCAGCGAGGCGGGGTGGGGCAGGGCCAGGGTCGACAGCATGCGGCGCAAGGCGCGTGCGAAGGTCATCGCGCCCGACTTGGGCGTGTTCGGCAGGATCAGCGCGAACTCCTCGCCGCCGTAGCGGGCGGCGCGGTCGCGCGGGCGGTGGCACGCGTCGTTGAGCAGCTTGCCCACGCGGCGCAGGCACTGGTCGCCCTCCACGTGGCCCAGCGTGTCGTTGTAGCGCTTGAAATGGTCGAGGTCGCAGAACACGAGGGTCAGCGGCTCCTGCTCGCGGCGGGCCGAGCCGATCTCGTCGTGCAGCAGGCGGTCGAAGCCGCGGCGGTTGACGAGGCCGGTGAGGTCGTCGTGTTCGGTCAGGTGCTGCAGGCGTTCGTTGGCCTCGCGCAGGTCCGACGACATCGACATGAGCCGCGCCTGCATGCCCTTGAGCCGGATCATCGCGCGCAGCTTCGCGGCCAGCACCACCACCGAGACCGGCTTGACGAGGTAGTCGTCGCCACCGGCCTCGATGCCGCGCGAGAGGTCCTGCGCCTGGTCCATCGCGGACAGGAAGATGATGGGCGTCCAGTGTCCCGCCTCCGCCGCGCGGATCTCGCGGGCGAGCCAGTAGCCATCGTGGCCCGGCATCATCACGTCGAGCAGCACGAGGTCGGGCTTGTGGCGGTGGAAGAGTTCCAGGCCCCAGTGGGCGTCCCCGGCTTCGAACACGCGGTGGCCCATCGCGTCGAGCTGGGCGGCCATGGCGACGCGCACGTCGGGCTGGTCGTCCACCACGAGGATGGACAGGGAGTTGGAGGGGTCGATCACGGGCTTCGGGGGTGGAGCGGACGGAGCGTCACCCCCGTTTTCGGCCGAAGCCGCCCGGAATTGAGGGCCCCTCAGCGGCGGGCGAGGAGCAACCCCACGCCCGCGCCGCCCAGCAGCGCCGCACTCGTGCGATTGAACACACGCTTGCCGCGCGGCGACGCGAACCAGCGGCGCAGGTGGCGACCCATCCAGGCGTAGATCGCGATGGCCACGACTTCGAGCAGCAGGAACGAGGCGCCCAGCACCGTGAACTGCGCCGCGACGTCACCCGCCGGGTCCACGAACTGCGGCAGGAAGGCCGTGAAGATCAAGATCGCCTTGGGATTGCCGGCGGCGACGAGGAACTCCTGGCGGGCGAGGGCCACGAGGCTCGCGGGCGGGCGTTCGGCCGATTCGGCCGTGTCGACGGGCGCGCGCCACAGCTGCCACGAGATCCAGAACAGGTACAGCGCCCCCGCGATCTTGATGGCATGGAACAGCAGCTCCGACGTGTGCAGCACCGCGGCCAGGCCCGCCGAGGCCAGCGCGATCATCCCGCCGAACGCGAGCAGGCGGCCGGCGCCGGCGAGGCACGCGGTGCCGAACCCGTGCCGGGTGGCGTTGCCGAGCGACAGCAGGTTGTTCGGGCCCGGCGCCATGTTGAGTGCGAAGCAGGCGGGGATGAAAAATCCGAAGGTGGCGAGGTCCATGGTCAGCCTGGCTGGTGGTGGCGGCCGGTGCCGCGGTGGAGCACGGTGTCGTCCGGCAGCACGTCGCCGGGGGCGAACTCGGGCTGGCCGCGCACGTGGTCGTACAGCGGGCCGAAGTCGATGCGGGCGAGTTCCAGCAGCTGCTCGAACCCGTCGATCACGAAGTAGGTTTCCTGGAAGTCGTCGATGCGGTACTGCGTGCGCATGACGCGTTCGAGGTCGAAGCGCACGCGGTTCGGCGACGGGTCGTCGAGCGAGAAGGTGGTTTCGCTGAACGACGAGGCGATGCCCGCGCCGTACAGCCGCAGCCCGTCGGCCTGGCGCAGCAGGCCGAACTCGATGGTGTACCAGTACACGCGGGCCAGCTGCGCGAGGGTGCCCAGGCGCTGCGCGCGCAGGCCCCCTTCGCCGTAGGCCTGCAGGTAGTCGGCGATGACCGGGTTCACCAGCATCGGCACGTGGCCGAACACGTCGTGGAAGACGTCGGGCTCTTCCAGGTAGTCGAGCTGGTCGGGGCGGCGGATGAAGTTGCCGGCGGGGAAACGCCGGTTCGCGAGGTGGTCGAAGAACACCTCGTCGGGCACGAGGCCCGGCACGGCCACCACCTGCCAGCCGGTGCGGCCCTTGAGCACGTCGCTGAGTTCGAGGAAGTCGGGGATGCGGTCGGCGGCGATGGGCAGGTCGCGCATGCCCTGCAGGAATTCGTCGCAGGCGCGGCCCGGCAGCAGCCGGCGCTGGCGCTCGAAGAGCGTGCGCCAGGTGGTGTGGTCGGCCGCGGTGTAGTCGGCCCACCCCTGGTCGATGGTCCAGTCGGCCCGCTGCGGGCGGACGGCGTCGCCCGCGGCCAGCCCGTGTTTCGCGAGGGCGTCCAGTTGGCGTTTCATGGTGGCTCCATTGTGGCGCGTTGGCAGAGAATGGGGCGATGCTGGCTTTCCACACCGATCAGTTCCGCCTTCCGCTGCCCCCGGGCCACCGCTTTCCCCAGGAGAAGTACCGCCGCCTGCGCGAACGGGTGGTCGCCGAGGTGCCCGGCATCGAACTGGAGGTGGCGCCCGCGGCCACCGACGGTGAACTGGCGCTGGCCCACACGCCCGACTACGTGACCGACGTGGCCGAGGGCCGGCTCGACGACGCGCGCCAGCGCGAGATCGGTTTCCCATGGTCGCCCGAGATGGTGGAGCGCTCGCGCCGTTCCGTCGGGGCCACCATCGCGGCGGCCCGCGTGGCGCTGACGCAGGGCGTGGCGGCCAACCTCGCGGGCGGCACCCACCACGCGAGCGCGTCGAAGGGTGGGGGCTTCTGCGTCTTCAACGACATCGCGGTGGCCTCGCGCCTGATGCAGGCCGAATGGCACCGGCACCACCGGCAGCTGCTGCGTGTCGCGGTGATCGACCTCGACGTGCACCAGGGCAACGGCACGGCCGCCATCTTCCGAGACGACCCCACGGTGTTCACGCTGTCGCTGCACGGCGAACACAACTTCCCGTTCCGCAAGGAACCGGGCGACCTCGACGTGCCGCTGCCCGACGGCTGCACCGACGACCCGTACCTCGAGGCCCTCGAGGGCGCACTCGCGCAACTGTGGCACCGTCACGAGACCAGGCTTCCGGGCCTCGTGATCTACCTCGCCGGGGCCGATGCCCACGAGGGCGACCGCCTCGGGCGCCTGAAGCTCACCACCGCGGGCATGGCCGAACGCGACCGCCGCGTGTTCGCGGCGACGCGCGAGCGGCGCATTCCCACGGTGCTGACGATGGGGGGCGGCTACGGCCGGGTGATCGACGACACGGTGGCCGTGCAGATCGGCACCTTGCGCGAGGCGGTGCGCAGCCACCGCCTGTGGTGAAGGCCCAGCCCCAGCACGCCCAGCGCCATCAGCACGGCCAGCGGCGGCTCCGGCACGGGCGCGGCCACCGGGTCGAAGCGGAACGACGTGATGTCCACGTGGAAGGAGAGCGACACGTGCTGGTCGGCGAAGCCGAGGCTCATGCCGCTGACCGTGGTGCCGTCGACGCGCAGCGATGCGGGTGTCGTGCCGGTCACCAGTGATCCGGCGTCCGACTGGAACTCCAGGATGCCGCCCTCGAAGCGGGGCCGGTAGTCGGTCCAGAAGGTGAGCTGCGTGCCGGTGGACCCGGGCATCAGCAGGCCCGCGGTGTACGAGAAGTCGAGGCCGCGCACGGTGGCGTTGAACGAGGCGTGGCCCTCGGCGATGGGCACGTAGGTGTCGAAGGGGTGGATCGCGAGCCAGGCGTCGGGGATGTCGACGTCGAAGCCGCCGGTCACCGGGGCACCGATGAAGTCCTCGGGGCTGTAGGGCGTGGCCGGGTTGGTCGGGATCCACTGCGCGTTCGCCATCACCCCGTTGAAGGTGCCGCTGAACGTGAGGGCGGCGGCCGGCAGTGGCAGCAGCAGGGCGAGTGCGAAGTGGGGGTGTTTCATCGCAAGCAGCCTAGGTGGTGACGGCCGACCCTTCAAGGCGCCATCCCTAACTTGCAAGCCCGCGGAGGGTGGAACCGGACAGGGGCCTTGTGTAGCCTCGACGCTCCTTCGATGGAGCGTTCGAGATGACCTTGTTCCCGATGCGGGCCGCCTGCGTGGTCCTGGCCTGCGGTGCCTCACTCGCCGTCGCGCAATCCTTGCCGGAGGGTTGGACCTCGCGCGAGGTGGACGGCGGCATTCTTTACAGCCCGGCGCAGCTGCCGGCGGGCATGCAGTTCAGCCTGTTCGCCGTGACGGTGGGTGTGGGCAACGCCACCACGTCCGCCGCGTTCGAGCAGGCGAAGGCCCGCGCGATGCCGCCGGAGGCCCTGCAGTGCCGCGCCCCGCAGCAGGAGAACGGTGCCGTGACCCAGCGCTGCAGCGGCTCGAACGGCGTGCTCGACGTGACCTTCGTGCAATTGCCGGTGCGCGGCGGACAGGCCCACCTGATGCGCATGGCACTGCAGGGCGACGAGGCGGCGCTGCGGCCGCACAAGGACGGCTTCTCGGCGGTGATGCAGGCGCAGACCCAGGCCTGGAAGGCGTCGGCGGGCGGCAAGCCCGCGCCGCCCGAGCCCTCGAAGAAGGACCTGGAGGCGAAGGCCCGCGCCGAGGCGCGCAACGCCATCGCGGAAGCCATCCGCACCGCGCCCGGCAAGGGCTTGCGGTCCGACGAGGTGGAAGGGGTGCTGAACGATTGGCGCCAGGTCTACGAGATCAGCGGCCTGCAGTACCACGAGACGCTGTACCTGTTGCTGAAGGACGGCACCGCCTACTCGGACGTGTGGCTGCCGCCGGAGGACTTCGACGTGGCCGCGTCACGCAAGCTGCAGCCCGGCCGCTGGCAGCAATGGCGGTACCGGAACGGCGCCTACGAGCTGCGCGGCAGCGAGAAGGACTCGTGGCGCCGGCTGTCTCAGGCGACGCTCGGCACGCCGGCCCGGCGCGACGAGCGGCTCTCGAAGGCCTACGTGCACTCGAAGTTCGCCAACCGGGGCGGGTTGGGCGGGTCGGCCAACCAGTGGACGATCTTCTTCCGCGGCGACGGCCGCTACGAGGAGTCGAGCTACGGCATCCAGGGCACGGGCACCGTGCAGGCCGGCAACGGCTACACCGGCGGCAGCAGCCGGGGCAGCAGCAAGCAGGGCAGCTGGAGTTCCGGCTCGGGGTCCCAGACGGGCCCCGGCGGCACGGTGTCCAGCGGCTCCACGCAGACGCGCAACGACGGCTCGGACTATGCGGGCAACTATCGGCTGGACGGCTGGACCATCGAGTTCCAGATCGACAACGGCAAGACCACCCGCAAGCTGTTTTTCCATTCGGGCACCGGCATCAACGTCGGTGGCACCTGGTACAGTCTCAAGTCCTGACGTTCAGAGGGGCGCGGTGCGTTCCACGAGCCACGCGAGCGCCTCGCCGGTCACCAGCGGCGACAGCCGCTCGCGCACGGTGGCGTGGTAGCGGTTCAGCCAGTCCACCTCGTCGGCGCGCAGCAGCGAACGGTCGATGCAGCGGGTGTCGATGGGGCACAGCGTGAGCGTCTCGAACTCGAGGAACTCGGCGAACTCCACGGGCAGGCCGGGCGCGGCCACGTTCAGCACCAGGTTCTCGATGCGAATGCCCCACTGGCCCGGCCGGTACAGCCCCGGCTCGATGCTGGTGATCATGCCGGGCACCATGGCCATGTGCGGCTCGGGCACGGCCTTCGAGATGCTCTGCGGCCCTTCGTGCACGTTGAGGAAGTAGCCCACGCCGTGGCCGGTGCCGTGGCCGTAGTCGAGGCCTTGTTCCCACAGCGGCGCGCGCGCGATGGCGTCGAGCATGGGCGACAGCGTGCCGCGCGGGAAGCGCGTGCGGCTGAGCGCCATCGTGCCCTTGAGCACCAGGGTGTAGTCGCGCTTCTGTTCGGCCGACACCGTGCCGATGGGCCACACGCGCGTGATGTCGGTGGTGCCGCCCACGTACTGGCCGCCGGAGTCGATCAGCAGCAGGCCGTTGCCCGTGATGGTGGCGTGCGACGCGGCCGTGGCGCGGTAGTGCGGCATCGCGCCGTTCGAGTTGAAGCCGGCGATGGTGGGGAAGCTCAGGCCCACGAAGCCGGGCCGGCGCGCACGCGCCGCCGTGAGGTGTTCGTCGACGGTGATCTCGGTGAGGGGTTCGGTGCGCTTCGTGTCGGCCAGCGCCTTCTCGAACCACGCGTAGAACTCGCACATCGCGGCGCCGTCCTGCGCCATGGCCTCGCGCACGTGGGCGGCTTCTTCGGCGCTCTTGCGGCTCTTGAAGAGGGTGCTGGGATTGATGGCCTCGATGACCGCGGTGGACCCGCCCACGTGTTCGCGCAGGCCGAGGGTCACGCGCCGCGGGTCGACCAGCAGCGTGGCGCCGGCGGGCAGCGAGGCCAGCGCCGGGCCGGCCGCGTCGTACGGCTTGACCGCGACGCCGTCGGCTTCGAGGGCCGCGACCACGTCGGCCGGCACCTTGCCGTCGGCGACGAACAGCGTGGCGAGTTCGGGGTGCACCAGCAGGTGGGCGAGGAACACCGGGTTGTACGAAACGTCCGAGCCGCGCAGGTTGAGCAGCCAGGCGATGTCGTCCACCGTCGAGACGAAGTGGTGCGCCGCCCCGTGGGCCGCCATGGCCTCGCGCACGAGGCGCAGCTTCTCGGCGCGGGCGAGCGGGGCGTGGGGCGCGACGTGCTGGTAGACCGGCGCGTCGGGCAGGGCGGGGCGGTCGGGCCAGGCGGTGTCGAACACGTCGATGTCGGTGCGCAGCGAGATGCCCGCCTTGTCGACGCCGGCGTGCAGCGCCTGCGCCGCCGCGAGGCCCAGCACGTTGCCGTCCACCGCGAGCGAGGCGCCGCGCGGCACGTTGGCGACGATCCAGTCGATGTGGTGAACGGCCGCGCCGGTGGGGATGCGCACGAGGTCGATGCCCGTGCCCGCCAGTTCGGCCTCGGCCTGCACCCAGTAGCGGCTGTCGGCGAACAGCGCGGCGCGGTCGGTGGTGACCACGAGCGTGGCCATCGACCCGGTGAAGCCGGACAGCCATTGCCGGCCTTGCCAGCGCTCCGGCAGGTACTCGGACAGGTGCGGGTCGCTCGACGGCACCAGCACCGCGGCCACCTCGAGCGAGTTGAGGGTGTCGCGCACGCGCTGGAGGCGGAGCCGGATGGGGGAGGTGCGTTGGTCCATGGGCAAATTCTAGGCTCGGCGGTTCACCCCTCGGCGGGGGCGGATGCTCCGGAGAGCTTGCGGCGCACCATGTCGATGTGGCTGCGCAGCGCGTACAGCTCGTCGGCGTAGCTGAGCGGCACGCTCACGCGCTCGACCTTGTGCTCGATGTCGTCGAGCTCGCGGCTGAGTTCGTCGCCCGGACGGCGGCCCATCGCGTTCTCGACGGCGCGCAGCTGGCCGTACCACCGGAACACGCGCGAGCGGATGCGGAACTCGTAGAGCGGCGGGATCACGCGCGACAGGGGGATCAGGATCACGATGATGGACGCCAGCGCCACCCACATGCGGTCGATCAGGTTGCCGAGCCAGAACGGCAGGTAGCGCTGCAGGTACGGCGGCCCGTTGCGGTAGTAGCGCTGGGCCTCGGCGGCGAGCGGCCGTTCGTCGCCGCGCGCGTTCGGGAAGTCGCCCTTGCGCTGGAACCAGCCCGCGCCGCCATGCACCTTCTGCGCGGCCTGCAGGAACAGCTGGATCAGCGCCGGGTGGGTGCTCTCGCGGGCCACCAGCGACGCGGTAGGGGCGATCAGGTGCACGTCGGTGGACGGCAGGTCGGACGCGAGGTCGACCACGCCGCGCGGCAGCATCACGGGGGTCAGGAACGAGAAGCGGCGGGAGTAGGCGTCGGCCTGGGCCACGTCCAGCAGCTTGATGCCGGGGGTCTGCAGCAGCATCTGCACCATCACCGACTCGGGGGCCGAGGCGAGGGCGACGGCGTCGATCTGGCCTTCCAGCAACGCGACCACGGCCGGGGTCTGCGTCATCTTCATCTGAGTCAGTGCCGCCGGGTCGATGCGGTTGGCATCGATCAGGCGCGCCATCAGGTTCGGCACGCCGCTGCCCGGCGCGCCGAAGTTGATCTTCCAGCCGTGGAGCTGCGACAGGCCGTTGACCAGCGGCGCCTTGATGAGGCGCTGCGCGGAGTCTTCCCGGTAGAACACCCACAGCGGCTCGTAGAACAGGCTGCCGAGGGACACCAGGTCTTCCTCGGGCGCCTCGCCGGGGCGTTCGGCATCGGCGCCGCCCTGCACGAACGCGAGGTCGACGCCCGAGTCGGGGTCGCGCAGCAGCTGCAGGTTCTCGGCGGCGCCCTGGGTGTTGCGCAGCTCCACCGTGATGCCGTGGGTCTTGAGGATCTCGGCGTAGCGGCGGCCGAACTCGGCGTAGGCGCCTTGCTCGACGCCCGTGGCGAGCACCACCTTGCGGGGCGGCGTGGGGTCGAGCACCCAGTAGGCGATGGCCAGCAGCACCACGGTGATCAGGATGAAAGGGCCGGCGGTGGCCAGGACATCCCGGAACGACAGCAGGGTGTTGCGCAGGGCTTGGGGCATCAGGGTCATGGCGGGTGGCGCACAACGGCACGGCTCGCCACGATACAACGGGCGGGGCCGGGCGCGGTATGCTTTTCAGACTGAAACAACCCCGACGGCCCCGATGCGCCTGCTGCTGGTGGAAGACGACCGGATGATCGGCGAGAGCCTGCGCGGCGCGCTGCGCCTCGAAGGCTATGCCGTCGACTGGGTGCGCGACGTGGCCTCCGCCCGCGCCACGCTGGCCACCGAACGGTTCGACGGCGTGCTGCTCGACCTCGGGCTGCCACCGGGCACCGGCGCCGGCGGCACGGCGGAGGAGGGCGGGCTGGCCGTGCTGCGGGAGCTGCGCTCGCGCGAAGACCCCACGCCCGTCATCGTGCTGACGGCCCGCGACGCGCTGGGCGACCGCGTGAAGGGCCTCGACGCCGGCGCCGACGACTACCTCGTCAAGCCCTTCGAGCTCGACGAACTGTGTGCGCGGCTGCGGGCGGTGCTGCGCCGCCATGGCGGACGCGCCCAGCCGGTGCTGTCCCACGGGGGCGTGACGCTGGACCCGGCCACGCGCCAGGTGACCCGCGACGGCGTGCCGGTGCTGCTGTCCGCGCGTGAGTTCGCGGTGCTGGAGGCGCTGATGCTGCGCCCCGGCGCGCTGCTGTCGCGCGCGCAGCTGGAAGATCGGCTGTACGGCTGGGGCGAGGAGATCGAGAGCAACGCGGTGTCCGTCTACGTGCACCAGCTGCGCCGCAAGCTCGGCGCCGACTTCATCGGGAACATGCGCGGCGTGGGCTACTTCGTGGGCCCGGCGCCGGGGTCCAGGGCATGATGAATTCGCTGCGCTGGCGGCTCGTGCTCGCGCTCGTCGCCATCCTCGTGGCGGCGGCCGCGGTGCTGGGCGGCTTCACGTACCGCAACGTGCTGATCGAGACCGAGGCCCTGTTCGACTACCAGCTGCGCCAGATGGCGCTCTCCCTGCGCGACCAGGGCGAGATCGCGCCCAGCCAGGCGCAGGCGCTGGCCGACGGCCAGCTCGACTTCGTGGTGCAGATCTGGAGCGTCGACGGCCGCACCATCTACGCGACCCGCGACCACCCCGAGCTGCCGTCGCGCGCGCTGATCGGCCTGGCCGAGGTGAAGGTGGGCAACCAGGTCTGGCGCACCTTCAGCACGGCCACGCGCGACCGGGTCATCCAGGTGGCGCAGCCGGTCGTGATCCGCAAGCGCCTCGCCGCGGGCGCGGCGCTGCGCAGCGTGCTGCCGCTGCTGTTCGTGGCGCCGGTGCTCGCGCTGTTCGGCGCGTGGGTGGTGTCGCGCTCGCTCCTGCCGTTGAACCGCGTGGTGGCGGGCGTGCGCGAGCGCGACGGGCACGGCCTGTCGCCGCTGCCCACCGAGGGCCTGCCGGTGGAGGTGGAACCGCTCGTCTCCGCGATGAACGGGCTGCTCGTGCGACTGGGCGAATCCTTCGACACGCAGCGGGCGTTCGTGGCCGACGCCGCGCACGAACTGCGCTCGCCGCTCACGGCGCTCACATTGCAGCTGCGCCTGCTGCAGCGCGCGCCCGACGAGGCGAGCCGCGCGGCGGCCATCGCCGCGCTGGGCGAGGGCATCGAGCGGTCGACGCGCCTGGTCGGCCAGCTGCTCACGCTGGCCCGCAGCGAACCGGGTGCCGCCGCGGCGCCGCCGGTGCGGCTGGACCTCGCCGAGGTGGTGCGCGAGGCCCTGGTCGACACCGTGCCGTTCGCGCTGGCCCGCGGCTCGGAACTGGAGCTGCTGGCCGACGACCCGGTGCCGATGACGGGCGACCGCACGGCCCTGGGCGTGCTCGCGCGCAACCTCGTCGACAACGCGCTGCGGTACGCGCCGCCGGGGGCGCACGTGGTGGCGCGGGTCGCCAGCGAAGGGGGTGTCCCCGTGCTGCAGGTCGACGACAACGGCCCGGGCATCCCGCCCGCGGAACGCAGCCGCGTGTTCGACCGCTTCTACCGCCGCCAGAACGGCGGCGGCGACGAGGGCGGCAGCGGCCTGGGCCTGGCCATCGTCGCGAGCGTGGCGCGGCGGCACGGGGCGGTGGTGGACCTCGCCGAGTCGCCGCTCGGTGGCCTGCGCGCCACGGTGCGCTTTGGCGACAGCGCCTGACCGGGGGCTCTGCTAGGGTGGGCACCTTCCCACTCTCCCACCTGGAACCGACATGGGCGTGCAACTGAAGAAACAGGCCATCGACCTCGGCATCGTCACCACCAACGGCCCGGCGATGCTGGCGTTCTACCGCGACGTGATCGGCCTCGCCTACCTGCGCGAGATGCCCATGCCCGGCGGCGCCGGCGTGATGCACCAGCTGATGTGCGGCGACAGCATGGTCAAGCTGGTGGTGGCCGACAGCACGCCCGACGTGGCCCCGAAGGGCGGCATCCAGGGCGCCACGGGCTACCGTTACTGGACCATCACCATCGACAACCTCGCCGACGTGCTGGCGAAGGTGGAGGCCGCCGGCCACAAGGTCGTGGTCAAGGCGCGCGAGCTGCGTCCGGGCGTCCAGATCGGCATCGTGGCCGACCCGGACGGCAACTGGGTGGAGTTCCTTTCGGTGGCGTGAGTCCGGGGCATGGGGGTGGCTTCCGCTACGATGCGGGCCACAACCACATTCACGGAGGACCTTTCGCCATGGCCGGAGCCAACCTGCTAGCCCTTCTCGACGACATCACCACCGTCCTCGACGACGTCGCGGTGCTGAGCAAGGTGGCGGCGAAGAAGACCGCGGGCGTGCTGGGCGACGACCTCGCGCTCAACGCGCAGCAGGTCACGGGTGTCACCGCCGACCGCGAGCTGCCGGTGGTGTGGGCCGTGTTCAAGGGCTCCGTGCTGAACAAGGTCATCCTCGTGCCCGCGGCGCTGGCCATCAGCGCCTTCATCCCGTGGGCCGTGGTGCCGCTGCTGATGGTGGGCGGCGCGTTCCTCTGCTTCGAGGGCTTCGAGAAGCTCGCGCACAAGTTCCTGCATTCGAAACACGAGGACGACGCGCACCACGACGAACTCACCACCGCGCTGAACGATCCCTCGGTCGACCTCGTCGCGTTCGAGAAGGAGAAGATCAAGGGCGCCGTGCGCACCGACTTCATCCTCTCCGCCGAGATCGTCGCCATCACGCTCGGCACCGTGTCGTCGCAGCCCTTCATGACGCAGGTGGTGGTGGTGTCCGGCATCGCGGCCGTCATGACCATCGGTGTGTACGGCCTCGTGGGCGGCATCGTGAAGCTCGACGACCTGGGCCTCTACATGACGAAGCGCGCGGGCGCGGCCACGCAGGCCGTCGGCCGCGCCATCCTCGCCGCGGCGCCCTGGCTGATGAAGTTCCTGTCCGTGGCCGGCACCGCCGCGATGTTCCTCGTGGGCGGCGGCATCCTCGTGCACGGCGTGCCGGCGCTGCACCATGCGGTCCAGCACGTCGTGGAGGCGGCGGGCGGTTCGGTGGGCTGGCTCGTCGAGGCGCTCGCGAACGCGGCGGTCGGCGTGGTGGCGGGCGGCATCGTCGTGGCCGTGGTCACGGTCGTGTCGAAGCTGCGCAAGCGCACGCCGGCCGCGGCCTGATCAGCTCAGGTCGTGCAGGTCCTTGCCGTTCGGCGGGGACAGCGTCATCTCGCTGAACGTCACCGACAGCCCCGCGCGGGTCGGTGAACAGCACATCACGCCCACGTGCCAGGGCAGGGCGGTGTCGATGGCCGCGAGCCGCAGCAGCGGCCACGTGCGCCCGTCGGCCGAGTACTGCAGGCGCAGCGCGTCGCCGCGGCGCGTGAGGCGCATCCAGAAGCGGCGCGGGTCGCCCTGGAAGGCGCCGGTGGCCCAGTCGGAGCGGCCCGCGGTCAGCACGCTGCCGATGGCCGGCTGGTCGTCGCTGAACTCGATGCCGGCCTTCAGCCAGTGCCGGTCGTCCGCGTGGAGCATCACGCCGGCCTGGTCGTAGAGCGTGTCGAACGCACCTTCCACCTTCACCTGGAACGTGAAGTCGCCGGAAACCGGCGTGCCGAAGAAGTGCCCGTTGGCGTGCTGGAAGCCGTACCAGGTGTCCTGCCAGAAATCGGTGTCGCGGCCGGTGGTGACGGTGAGCCGGCCGCCCTCGAACGCCCAGTGGGCGGGTTCGTTGAGCCAGGTGAAGTGTTCGGACATGCGGGTCTCGTCGATGGCGATCACGTGACGATACGTCACGAGCGCACCCCGGGAAACTCCCAGGCATCCACCGATTCTGAATCAATTCAGAATGCGCTCCGTCGAGCCCCCCGGCCGTGCAGTTCTTCACGGCGTGGCGCTCGAGGATCCGCGACGTCCAGGCGCCAGGACAGGCACCCGCTCGCGCTCGCCAACCAGAGAGGTGCATCACCGCGAGGACGGGCTGCGCCTGCAAGGGAGTTCGCAATGAAACAGTGGCGCTTTCACGCGCTGGCCGGCCTGCTGATCGCCGGCGCCGCACCGGGGGTCCTCGCGGCCACCGCGACCGTGTACTACTACACCCCGTACAAGGGCTGGACCAGCCCGAACATCCACCACAACGCGAGCGGCACCTGGACCGCCGTGCCCGGCGTGCCGATGGACGCCGCGTGCAAGGACTGGACGAAGAAGACGCTCGACTTCGGCGGGTCGAGCTTCCAGACCGTGTTCAACAACGGCAACGGTTCCGCCTGGGACAACCCGAACGGCGGCGGCAACTACACCGTGCCGGCGGGCGTGCACCGTGTGAAGAACGGCGTGCTCACCGCGAACGCGGGCGACCCGTGCGTCGTGCTGCCGGAACAGACCGCGACGATCTTCTACAAGCCGAACACGTCGTGGACCACCGTCAACATCCACTACGCCCCGAACGGCGCCGCGTGGACCACGCCGCCGGGCATCGCGATGGACACGGCCTGCACGGGCTGGCGCAAGAAGACGGTGTCGCTCGGCCAGGCCACGGGCCTCGCCGTCACGTTCAACAACGGCTCCACCTGGGACAACAACAGCGGCCGCAACTACGCGCTCGGCACCGGTACCACCACCGTGGTCAACGGCGTCGTGACCGGCAACGCGGCGAGCCCGTGCGGCGAGCCCGACACCACGCCGCCGACCGACCCCGCGAACCTGGTGGGCACCGTCAACGGCACCACGGTCAGCCTGACGTGGACCGCGTCGACGGAGGACAAGAGCACCTTCTCGTACATCATCACCCGCACCGGCGGCACCAGTGGCACGGTGACCTTCACGTCGGCCACCAACAGCTACGTCGACACCACCGGCGCACCCAACACCGTCTACAACTACTCGGTGGTGGCACGCAACACGGTGCCCCTGACGTCCGGCGCGGCCGCCAGCCCGCCGATCAAGACCGGTGAGGTGACCGTCTCGTCGACCGTCTTCTCGTGGGACAACGCCACGGTCTACTTCCTGCTGAACGACCGCTTCGCCAACGGCGACACGTCGAACGACCGCAGCTACTGCCGCGAGTCGAACCAGGCCTGCGTCTCCTTCGGCAACGACCTCACGCAGATGCCGAGCGGCTTCCACGGCGGCGACCTGAAGGGCATCACCGCGAAGCTGAAGGCGAACTACTTCAAGGACCTGGGCGTCAACGCGCTGTGGATCACCGCGCCGTACGAGCAGATCCACGGGTTCGTGTTCGGCGGCAACGGGGCCAAGCACTACGGCTACCACGGCTACTACACGCTCGACTGGACCGCGATCGACAAGAACATGGGCACGCGCGCCGACCTGCAGGAACTGGTCGACACCGCACACGCCCAGGGCATCCGCGTCGTGATGGACATCGTCGTCAACCACACCGGCTACGAGACCATCAAGGACATGGCCGAGTACGGCTACGGCAAGCTCAACAGCGGCTGGGAATCCACGGCGTACAAGTCGGCCGACGTGCTGACCGACTGGAACAACGACATCGGCCGGTTCATCGACTACACGAGCAGCAACTGGGCGAACACGTTCTGGACGCGCGACTGGGTGCGTCTGAACAACGTCGCGGGCTATGACCAGTGCGAAGGCACCGACGGCCTCAAGGGCTGCGTGGGCTTCCTGCCGGACATCAAGACCGAGGTCGCGAACAGCGTGGGCATCCCGTCCATCCTGTCGGTGAAGTGGAACCGCGAAGGCCGCATGGCCGCAGAGCAGCAGAAGCTCGACGCCTGGTTCGCGTCCAACGGCAAGGCGCGCTCGCCGGCCAACCACATCATCAAGTGGCTGACCGACTACGTGAGCGAGTTCGGCATCGACGGCTTCCGCGTCGACACCGCCAAGCACGTGGACATGAACGTGCTGAAGGACCTGAAGGCCGAGGCCGTGAAGGCCCGTGCGGCCTGGATCGCGCAGAACCCGGCCAAGGCCGCGGTGCTGTCCGGCGACAAGTCGTTCTGGATGACCGGCGAGGTGTGGGGTCACGGCGTGGGCCGCTCCGCCTACTTCGACAACGGCTTCGACTCGATCATCAACTTCAACTTCCAGGGCGCGGCCGGCAACGTGGGCAGCCTCAACGCCACGTACACCGAACTCGCCACGGTGAACGCCAACAACAGCATCCCGTTCAACGTGCTGTCGTACATCTCGAGCCACGACAAGGGCCTGTTCGACCGAAACAACCTGCAGACCGGCCTCACGAGCCTGCTGCTGGCCCCGGGCGGCGTGCAGCTCTTCTACGGCGACGAGAGCGCGCGTCCGCTGATGGGCAACTGGACCGGCGACCACGCCTGGCGCGGCGACATGAACTGGAGCAGCACGAACACCGCGCTGCTCGCCCATGCGAAGAAGCTCGGCCAGTTCCGCAACAACCACGTCGCCGTGGGCGCGGGGTCGCACACGAAGCTCGCCGACGCGCCCTTCACGTTCTCGCGCGTGAAGGATGCCGACAAGGTGGTCGTGGCGATCGGTGCCGGTGGCCGCGCGGCCATCACGGTCAGCGGCGTCTTCGCCGACGGCCAGCAGGTGCGTGACGCGTACACAGGCGCCCTCGCCTCCGTCTCCGGCGGCAAGGCCAGCGTCGACGTGGGCAGCGCCGGCGTGGTGCTGCTCGAAGCGGTGAACTGACCGCGGCAAGCGGCATGCTGGCGGCCAACGTGGCCGCCGGCCCCCGATGCGCCCCCCACACCATAGGGGGGCGCATTTTTCGTTGTTTCGTCAGCATTGCAGGAACCATGTCCGACACCAGCCTGCCCCTCCACATCGGCCCGGCCTGCCTGGGCGACGCCCGCGCCATCGCGGAGGTGCACGTGCGCTCGTGGCAGCAGGCCTACCGGCACATGCTGCCGTCCAACTACCTGTCGCTGCTGTCGGTCGAGCGCCGCGAGGCCATGTGGCTCGCGTCCATGACCCAGCGGCGTCCCGAACTGGTGGTGGCCCACGAGGGGCCCGACCTCGTCGGGTTCGTGGCCTTCGGCCCGTCCCGCGACGGCGATGCCGACGACGGCGCCGCCGAAGTCTGGGCGTTCTACGTGGAGCCGGCCTACTGGTCGCGCGGCGTGGGCCTCGCCTTGTGGAACGAGGCCCTCGAGCGCATGGCCGACGACGGCGCGCGGTCCGTCACGCTGTGGGTCATCGAGCACAACGAACGCGCGCTGAGGTTCTACCGCCGCGCGGGCTTCGAGGCCGACGCCGGTCCGCGCAAGGTCGTCAACGTGGGCGGGGTCCAGTTGCGGGAGGTGCGGCAGGTGCTGCGCCTGTCGCCCGCCGCGGCCTGAATCCCGCGGCCGCCGTCAGGCGCCCGGCAGCACCTCGTCCAGTGCGTCCAGCAGCAGCGCCACCTCGTCCCCGCTCACGTTGAGCGCCGGCACGAAGCGCAACCGCTGCGGCTGCACCGCGTTGACGAGCACCCCGTCCCCGGGCCGCGTGCGCAGCACCTCCGCGACGTGCGAAGCCTGGCCGGCACCGGGCAGGTCCAGCGCGAGCAGCAGGCCGCGCCCGCGCACCGGACCGCTGCCCAGCCGCGCGCCGATCCGTTCGAGGCCCTCGCGCAGCTGCTGGCCGCGCGCGTGCACGTTCTCGAGGAAGCCGGGCGCCGCGACGGCCCCGAGCACCGCGGACGCCACCGCACACACGAGCGCGTTGCCGTTGTAGGTGCCGCCCTGGTCGCCGGGCGCGAAGCAGCAGACGGCCTCGCGCGCGAGCAGCGCCCCGATCGGCACGCCGCCGCCCAGCCCCTTGCCGAGGGTCATGACGTCCGGCCGCACGCCCGGTGCGGTGTGCCCCCACCAGTCGCCCGTGCGGCCCACGCCCGTCTGCACCTCGTCGAACATCAGCAGCAGGCCGTGGTGGTCGCATAGCGCGCGCAGCCCCTGAAGGAACGCCGGCGTGGCCTCGACGACACCGGCCTCGCCCTGGATGGGTTCGAGCATCACGGCCACCGTGCCGGGGCCCACGAGTGCCTCGACGCTCGCGAGGTCGTTCAGCCGCGCCTTCGGGAAGCCGGGCACCTGCGGCGCGAACAGCGTGTCGAAGCCCGGTTTGCCGCTCGCGCTCATCGTCGCGAGCGTGCGGCCGTGGAAGCTGTTCGTGAACGTGATGATCTCGTAGGCACCGTCCCGGTGGATCCGCCCGTACTTGCGCGCGAGCTTGATGGCCCCCTCGTTGGCCTCGGCCCCGCTGTTCGTGAAGAAGCAGCGGTCGAGGCCCGACAGGGCCACGAGCCGGTTCGCGAGCGCGACGGCCTGGTCGTTGTGGAAGCCGGGGCCGATGTGCAGCACCCGGTCCGCCTGCGCGCGCAGCGCCTCGGCGATCACGGGGGGCGCGTGGCCCAGCGTGTTGACGGCCCAGCCTTGCACGACGTCGAGGTGCCGGCGGCCGGTGTCGTCCCACAGCCAGCTGCCTTCACCGCGCATGAAGACGGTGTCAGGGCGGTTCGTTACGGTCATCAGCGCGGCGAATGGGGACGGCGCGGAGGCGGGGGGAGGGTGGTCTTTCATGCCTTGGTTCCTGGTGAGGTGGGGGGGGAACAAGGTCACGGAGAACCGCTCGGGCCCGGGAGTCCCGGACGGGCGGCTCCCAGAAACAACAAAGGCCACGAGGGGTCTCGTGGCCTTGGCGTGTGAACGCGGGGGCGTTCGGGCAGGACGAAACCGCTCAACGTCGACGTCGAGCGGGTCGTCGGGTGGTCACCCGAAGCTGGGGATGGGACTGTGCGTTCACGGGCACAGCATAACGCAGTCGCGCGATCACGTGGGATCGGTCTGGAACGGCGCACGCGTGGGATGAACCGGCTGCGGCGGTGGGGCCGGGGCGGGCAAGGGCGCCGAGGCCGGTGCGGGTGACGACGGCGGCGCATCGAGCGATTCGGTCGCGTCGTCGAAGCCCACGTTCGTCTTCGCGCCGCCGAAGGCCCACTCGATGTAGGTCCAGTCGCCACCGATCTTGATCACGTCCTCGGGCGCCGCGGGTGTTTCCACCGGCACGCCCTTGAGGGCCTGCGACATGAAGTCGATCCAGACGGGCATCGACAGCGTCGCCCCGTACTCGCGCGCGCCGAGGCTGCGCGGGTTGTCGTGGCCCATCCACACCACGGCCACCAAGCTCGGCTGGAAGCCGGCGAACCAGGTGTCCACCGCGTCGTTGGTGGTGCCGGTCTTGCCGTACAGGTCCGGCCGCTTGAGCTGGGCCTGGGTGCGGGACGCGCTGCCGGTGCGGGTCACCTCGTTGAGCAGGCTGTTCGTGATGAACACGTTGCGTGCGGGCACCGACCGCTGGCTCTCGTCGATCTCGACCGGCGGGGCTTCGAACAGCACGTTGCCCTGGGCGTCGGTGATGCGCTGGATCAGCATCGGCTCCACGCGGTAGCCGCCGTTGGCGAGCGTGCCGTAGGCCGCGGCCAGTTGCAGCGGGGTGGTCTGCCCGGCGCCGAGGGCCAGCGTGAGGTTGTCGGGCTGCTGGGCGGGGTCGAAGCCGAAGCGGCCGGTCCAGTTGCGCGCCGCTTCGGGGCCCATGAGCTTCACGAGCCGGATGGTCACGAGGTTCTTCGACTTCGCGAGCGCCTGGCGCATCGTCATCGGACCCTCGTAGGCGCCGTCGGAGTTCTTCGGGTCCCAGCCGGACGAGGCCACGTCGCCCGGCAGCGAGAGCGGCGCATCGTTGATCAGTGTCGCGGGCATCACGCCGTGTTCCAGCGCGGCCGAGTACAGGAAGGGCTTGAACGTGGACCCGGGCTGGCGCCAGGCCTGGCTCGCGTGGTTGAACTGGTTGCGGTTGAAGTCGAAGCCGCCCACCAGCGCCCGCACGCGGCCCGTGCCCGGGGCCACGGCGACGAAGGCGCCTTCCACGTCGGGCCACTGGCGCACCGCCCACTGGCCGCTCGTGGCGAGGTCCTGCGCCACCCGGATCACCGACCCGCGGCGGATCGATTCGGACGCGCGGGCCCGCGACGACAGCGCCGCCTGCACGGCCCGCAGCCCCTCGCCGCGCACCTGGATCACCTCGCCGGTGGCGAGCGTGGCCACCACCTGCTGCGGGCTCGCCTCGGTGACGATGGCCACGCGCAGGTCGTCGTCGTCGCGGTAGTCGCCGAGCAGCTGGACCACCGCCGCATCCGTGGCACCCAGGCCGGCGGGGATGTCTTCCTGGTCTTCCGGGCCGCGGTACGGCTGGCGGCGCTCGAAGTCGAGCATGCCCTTGCGCAGCGCACGGTAGGCGGCCTGCTGGTGGTCGGACCGCAGCGTGGTGGTGACCTTCAGGCCCAGCGTGTAGGCCGCCTCGCCGTAGCGCGAGAAGACGATCTGCCGGGCCATCTCGGCGACGTGTTCGGCGTGCAGCTGCGTGTCGCGCTCGGTGCGGATGTGCAGCACCTCGTCGCGCGCGGCCTGCTCCTCCTCGGCGGTGATCATGCCGGCCTGGCGCATGCGGTCGAGCACCTGCCGCTGCCGCTGGCGCGCGCGCTCGAAGTTGGCGACCGGGTTCGCGTAGATCGGGTTCTGCGGCAGGCCGGCCAGCATCGCGCATTCCGCGAGCGACAGCGCCGACATCGTCTTGCCGAAGTACGCCTGGGCCGCCGCCTCGAACCCGTACGCGCGGTGCCCGAGGAAGATCTGGTTCATGTAGAGCCCGAGCACCTGGTCCTTGCCCAGCTGGCGCTCGATCTTCACCGCGAGCAGCATCTCGTTGATCTTGCGCATGTAGGTCTTGCGCGACGAGAGGTAGAACGTGCGGGCCACCTGCTGCGTGATGGTGGACGCGCCCTGGCTGCGGCGCGAGCGCCAAAGGTTCGTCAGCACCGCGCGCACCACGCCCCGGGCGTCGACGCCGATGTGTTCGCGAAAGCGCACGTCCTCGATCGCGAGCACGGCGTCCTGCATCTGCTTCGGGATCTGCGAGATGGGCACGAGGTAGCGCCGCTCGGAGCCGAACTGGCCGATCTCGGCGCCGTCCTCGGTGTAGATGCGCAGCGGCTGCTTCGGCCGGTAGTCGGTCAGGGCCGTGAGGTCGGGTTGCCGCTGGTACAGCAGGGTGGCGCCGACCACGGCGGTCATCACGACCGCCACGCACAAGGCCACGAGGGCCAGCAGGACACTGCGGACGGCGACACCCCGCTGGCGCCGCCGGGAAAGGGGAAAGGACAATCTCACCCGCCGATTATCGCGATCCCCGTGTAACGAAACGAAGACGGCCGTCAGGGGATGAAGTTCAGCCCCTCGGGCAGCGTCGACGCCGGGGTCTCGAAGAACGGCCCCGCACCGTCCGGGTCGATGAACGTGGCCCCGTTCGATGCGAAGAACGTGGCGATCTGGGCCTGCGCCGCCAGCGCGAAGGGTGCGGCCGCCGGCACGGCGAGGTTCGTCAGGAACGTGTGGCCCGCCTTGCCGACCGCCGGGTTGGCCCCGTACGCCAGGTCGTTGCGGAACATCGTGGTGCGGTCGGCGAGACCCCCCGCGCGCACGAGGGCGGTGTTGGCCGGGTTCGGCACCACGACGTCGCCCAGCGCGAACTGCACGATCACGGGTTTCGCGGCGTTGCCCGCCAGCGGCCGCTTGCGCAGCGCCGCCGCGTACGCCACCGGGTTGCCCGACTGCTGCACCCATTCGTTGCGGTCGAACACCTGCTGGATCGCGATGGCGCCCGGGACCTGGTTCACCACCGGCGCCAGGTTGCGCAGCGGGATGTTCTCGAAGAACGCGATGCCGCTCGGGTCGGGCAGGTTGATCAGCGAGGGCTTGCGGCCCGCGAGGTAGGCGCCGGCGAGCGGGCGGAAGAGGCCCAGGCGCGAGACCTCGGTGAGCGAGCCGCCCGCGACGTTGGGCACACCCGCCTTCAGCGCGGGCTCGATGGCGAGCAGCGCCGTGCCGTAGATGCCGCCGAGGGACTGGCCCGTGTAGTAGATGCGGTTGGCATCCAGGTCCGGGGCGCCGTCGCCGTCGACGTCCACACCCACCTGCACCTGGCGCACGAGCTGCAGCAGGTCCACGACCGTCTGGCGCAGGCCGTCGCGGTTGCTGACGATGCTGTTGACGCCGACGGCGCTCAGGCCCTCGGTGGCGTCGATGGTGCCGTTGTGGTCCTGGTCGATGCCGCGGCCGCCCGCGGGCACGGACACCGGACCCGCGCTGTTGCGCACGACGTTGAGCGTGCCGAGCGGCCCGCCTCCGTGGCCCACCGCGTTGATGCCGATGGAGGCGATGCCCTTCGAGGCCAGCACCGCGGCCAGGGTCCACGGACCGCCGTAGACGCTGTCGCTGAACCCGTGCCCGAAGATGGCGACCGGCCAGCCCGCGGCCGGGCGCGGGCCGGCGGGCAGGAAGACCTGCGCGGTGAGCGTGTTCGCGCCCAGCGGCTGGGGTTCGCCGGTGAGCGTGGGCGTGGCCGGCAGCACGATGTCGGCGTTCAGGTAGTTCGGGCTGCGGAACGTGCCGTAGGCGACCTGCCCGACGACGCCGGGCACCACGGCCAGCGCGGGCGTGGGCACGAAGGATGTGGTGAAGGCGGGCGCGGTGCCGGTCTGGCGAACCCACTGGATGGCGGCAACGTCGGCCACCGCGAAGTTCGCGCGCACCGGGCCGGCGGCCGACTGGCCGACCTGGAAATCGACGGGCGCCGGTTTCGTGCGCTGGATCTGCCGGCGGATCTTCTCGAGGTCGGACGTGGTGCTCTGCGTGGTGAACAGGCTCGCCGCGACGATGCGCGGGCCCGTGCCGCACGAGCGCAGCGCGTCGACCAGCAGCTTGCGGTACGCGGCGAGGTCGGCGTTGCGGGCCTGCGCGGCGTCCAGCGCCGCCTCGAACTTGCCGAACGCGCCCGATTCGATGGGGGCGCCCGACGTGTCGCGCACGCCATTGGTCACCACGAGCACGTAGCGGGTGTGTTCCTGGAGTTGTTCGTCCGACTCGAACGACAGCACCTGCGTGGCGACGTCCCACACCACCTGGTTGATGCCCACCTTCTGGCCGAAGCCGTGGCCGGTCAGCGTGTCGCCGAGGTTGAGCAGCCACACGGTCTGGCTGGTGACGGTGGCGGGGTCGATGGCGCCGGTGAACGGCACCGTGAGGCGCGGCTGCACGTTGAAGCCGTCCAGCGTGTTGATCACGTGGACGTCGGCGCAGTCGGACGGCAGCTGGGTGCAGTCGGGCAGCGGCAGCTTCACGCGGCGCAGGGTCTTCTGGCCGAAGTCGGCGACCGTGAAGCGGTCGCTGGGGAACGGGCTGCCGGCGGGCGACGCGAGGTCGAAGCGGGGGCTGACGCCCGCCGCCAGGGCGAACGCAGGCGCCGCCAGCACGACCGAGGTCGTGAGGATTCGTTTGAAGGTCATGTGTCTCTTTCGTTGGTATGGGGAAGCACGAGCCTCAAAATGCACAACTGTGCAGAATTGATTGTTCCCCATCCCGCGAAGAGACGCCACCGGGCGGAGGCAGGGGTTTCCCCGCCTCCCGGTGTCACACGGCTTACTTGCCGGCGACCTCGAGCAGTTCGATCTCGAACTGCAGCGTGGCGTTCGGCGGGATCACGCCACCGGCGCCGCGTTCGCCGTAGGCGATGGACGGCGGGCAGGTGAGCTTGGCCTTGCCGCCCACCTTCATGCGCTGCACGCCCTCGGTCCAGCAGGGGATCACGCGGTTCAGCGGGAAGCTGGTGGGTTCGTTGCGCTTGTACGAGCTGTCGAACTCCTTGCCGTCGAGGAAGGTGCCGCGGTAGTGCACCTTGACCGTGTCGGTGGCGGCCGGGCTCGGGCCCTTGCCCTCCTTGATCGAGGCGTACACGAGGCCGCTGGCCGTGGTGACGGCGCCCTTGTCCTTCGCGACGGCGGCCGGCGTGCCGTTGGCGGTCTGCGCGGAGGCGAACGGCAGGGTGCAGGCGAGGGCGGCGAGGCAGAGCAGTTTTTTCATCGGATGTCTCCGTTCCTGAGGGGCCGCCATGATCTCCGTTCACGGCCCTTCGTGCAAATGGAGGCCCGGCACCGGATCGGGGACAATGGCGGGCTTCGCTCCGTTGTCCCATGACCATCCTGCTCGCGCCCATGGAAGGGCTGCTCGACTTCACGCTGCGCGACATCCTCACCCGGGTCGGCGGCATCGACCGCTGTGTTTCCGAGTTCATCCGGGTCACGGGCACGTTGCTGCCCGAGCGGGTGTTCACGCGCGTGGTGCCCGAACTCGAGCACGGCGGGCGCACGTCCGCCGGTGTGCCGGTGCGAGCGCAGCTGATGGGGTCCGACGCGGTGTGCCTCGCCGAAAACGCCGCGCGCCTGGCCTCGCTGGGCCCGGCCGGTGTCGACCTCAACTTCGGCTGCCCGGCCAAGGTGGTGAACCGGCACGGCGGCGGAGCGGCGCTGCTCGCCGATCCCGAGCTGCTCGCGCGCATCGTCTCGGCCGTGCGCCGCGCGGTGCCGCCGGAGATGCCGGTCTCGGCCAAGATGCGGCTGGGCATCGCCGACACGGCCCGCGCCGTCGAATGCGCCCAGGCCATCGCCGACGCGGGCGCCGACGAGCTGGTGGTGCACGCCCGCACGAAGGCAGACGGCTACAAGCCGCCCGCACGCTGGGAGTGCATCGCCGGCATCCGCGAGGCGGTGAAGGTGCCGGTGGTGGCCAACGGCGAGATCTGGAACGCGGCGGACGCCGCCGCGTGCCGGCGCGAGTCGGGCTGTGACGACCTGATGGTGGGGCGCGGCATGGTCTCGTACCCCGGTCTCGCGCTCGCGATCCTCGACCCCTCGCGCCCGCCGCTCGAGTGGGACGCGCTGATGCCGCTGATGGCCGAGTTCTGGGACCTCGTGAGCCGCAAGATCGAACCGCGCGCCCGCGCGGGGCGGCTCAAGCAGTGGCTGAACTACCTGCGCCGGCACTATCCCGAGGCGGGCGAGGCCTACCTGCGGGTGCGCACCATCAACGACCCGGTGCAACTCGCCGAGGCCTTCTTCGGCGAGGCCCTGGTGCCCGCCTAGCGGATGAACACGCCGCGCGGGCCCACGATCGTCATCTCGACGAACCGGCCCGGGTGGTGGTTCGTGGGGCTGAACGAGATGTCGCCGGTCGCGACCTTCATCTGGCGGATGCCCTCGATGCCGCGGTTCACCGTCTGCGGCGTGACCACGGGCCCCGCACGGCGCAGGCCCTCGAACAGCATGCGGAACATCAGGTACGCGCCGTAGTGGCCGTAGCTGGGCGTCTGCTTCGCGCGTTGGGTCTCGGCCATGTAGTCGCGCGCGAGCGGGTCGGTCTGCCGCCAGTACGGCACGATCTGCGTGACGGCCACGCCGCGCGCCTCGTCGCCCAGCGCGGGCAGGGCGCCGAGGGCGGTGCTGATCGTGTAGATGGGCGCGGCGCCCATGGCCCGCTGCGCCTTCACGTAGCCCACCACGGTGGGGCCGGCGATGGACAGCATCAGCACCGCTTGCGGCTGCTTCGCGTTGACGGCCGCGGCGGCGGCCAGCGCGTCGGACGCGTCCACGGCCACCGGCACCGAGGCCACCAGCGCGCCGCCTTGGTCCTTGATGGCTTTCTCGGCGAGCGGCAGCATCAGCTTGCCGAACTCGTTGTTCTGCCACACGACGGCGATGCGTTCCCGCTTGAGCGTCAGCAGGTGCCGAACGCATTCGTTCACCTCGTCCACGTAGGTGGCCGTGGTCGTGTAGAAGTACGGGTTCGGGGCCAGGCGCAGCAGGTGCGAACCCGTGTAGACCCCGAACAGCGGCACCTTGCGCTCGGCGATCAGCGGCAGCACCGCGGCCACGCCCGGCGTGCTGGCCAGGCCCGTGAGGGCCACCACCTTGTCGCGTTCGATCAGCGTGTGCACGTTCTCCACGGTGCGGCGCGGGTCGTATGCGTCGTCCAGTTGCACGAGCTGCACCGGCCGGCCGGTGATGCCCCCCTTGCGGTTGAGTTGCTCCAGCGCGAGGTTCTGGCCCTGCACGATGGGGGCGAGGGCGGGCGCGACGGGCCCCGACAGCGGAAGGCTCTGGCCGATCAGGATGGGCGCGGGCTGGGCGAGGGCGGGTGTGGCGAATCGCGCGCCCGCGAGCGCGGCGGCGCCGGCCAGCAGGCCGCGCCGGTTCAAGGTGTGGCTCATGGAAAGGAAGTCCCCGGGGTTTTTATGTGCAGATCTCCGGATGCCGTCGAGGGCGTCCGACCCGGGAAATCTACCCCAAAGGACCTCATTTGTGCACGGCTGTGCAAATAAACGACGGGCTTGGGCTGCTGTACGCTTCGGCCATGAAGACCCACAACATCGAAATCCAGCGGTTCAAGGCCATCTCGCACAGCAACGGCCTGATCAACGCCCAGGTCGACGCCCTCGTGATGCCCTTGAAGCCCACGGAGGACCGCACCCCCACCAGCTGGCTCAGCATGACCGAGGAAAACGCGCGCGTGCTGATGGCGCTGCTCAAGCAGCAGTTCGCCGAGATCGACAAGACCAAGCCGCGCAGCCGCCGCTCATGAACGCGGACGAGGAACTCGAGTACGTCGGGTTCTGGGCCCGCTTGGGCGCGGTGCTGATCGACACCCTGCTGCTGCTGGTGATCGTGATCCCGGTGCTCCACGGGTTCTATGGCTGGGCCTACTGGGACCCCGCCCGCACGGGCTGGGTCGCCGGTCCCGCCGACCTGCTCGTGACCTGGGTGTTCCCGGCCATCGCGACGGTGCTCTTCTGGCTGTTCCGCGCAGCCACGCCGGGCAAGATGGCCATCGGCGCACGCGTGGTGGACGCCCGCACGGGGCAGCCGCCGTCGTTCAACCAGTCGGTGCTGCGTTACCTCGGGTACTTCGTGTCGACGATCCCGTTCGCCCTGGGGCTGATCTGGGTGGGCATCGACGCACGCAAGCAGGGCTGGCACGACAAGATCGCCGGCACGGTGGTCGTGCGCCCGAAGCACCGCGGCGTGGAGCCGGTGCGGTTCGAGGACACGGACGGCAACTGAGCAAGAGCGCGTCGTCCCGGCGCAGGCCGGGACCCTCGGCGTTCACCGAGCAAGCTGCTGCGTGAGCCACCGCCCAAGGTCCCGGCCTGCGCCGGGATGACTGGGAGGTGTTATTTCGCCGCCCAGGTGTCCTTGAGCGTCGTGGTGCGGTTGAACACCAGCTTGCCCGGCTGGCTGTCGTGCCGGTCGGCCACGAAGTAGCCGTGGCGTTCGAACTGGAACTTGTCGTCGCCCTGCGCCTGCGCGAGGGGTGACTCCACGACGGCCTGCACCACCTTCTTGCTGTCCGGGTTCAGCACCGTCAGGAAGTCGGTGCCGCCTGCGTCCGGCTGCGGCACGGTGAACAGGCGGTCGAACAGGCGCACCTCGGCGGGCACACCGGTGGCCACGCTGACCCAGGTGATCACGCCCTTGACCTTGACCGCGTCGGCGCCCGGCGTGCCGCTCTTGGTGTCGGGCACGACGGTGGCCAGCACGGCGGTGATGCGGCCGTCGGCGTCCTTCTCGCAGCCGGTGCACTCGATGACGTAGCCGTACTTCAGGCGCGCCTTGTTGCCCGGGTACAGGCGGTGGTAGCCCTTCACCGGCACCTCGAGGAAGTCCTCGCGCTCGATCCACACCTCGTTCGTCAGCACGAAGTCGCGGTGGCCGCGCTCCGGGTGCGCCGGGTGCACGGGCGCGTGCGCCGGCTCCTGGTGCGACTCGCTGCCGAACACCTCGGCGAAGTTGGTGAGCTTGAGCTTGACCGGGTCGAGCACGGCGCTCGCGCGCGGGGCCTTCGCGTCGAGGTCGTCGCGCAGCGCGATCTCGAGCGAGCTGTAGTCGAGCCAGCCGCCGGCCTTGCTGACGCCGCTGCGTTCGGCCAGCAGCTGCAGGCTCTCGGGCGTGTAGCCGCGGCGGCGCAGGCCCACGATGGTGGGCAGGCGCGGGTCGTCCCAGCCGTCGACGTGCTTGTCGGCCACGAGCTGGCGCAGCTTGCGCTTGCTGGTGACGATGTACGTGAGGTTCAGCCGCGCGAACTCGTACTGGTGCGGGCGCGGCTGCGACAGCAGGCCGAGTTCGCACAGGTGGTCGAGCACCCAGTCGTAGAACGGGCGCTGGTCCTCGAACTCGAGCGTGCAGATGCTGTGCGTGATGTTCTCGAGCGCGTCCTCGATGGGGTGCGCGTACGTGTACATCGGGTAGATGCACCACGTGTCGCCCGTGTTGTGGTGCGTGGCGCGGCGGATGCGGTAGATGGCCGGGTCGCGCAGGTTGATGTTCGGGCTCGCCATGTCGATCTTCGCGCGCAGCACCATCGAGCCGTCGGGGTGCTTGCCGTCGCGCATCTCGCGGAAGCGCGCGAGGTTCTCCTCGGGCGTGCGGCCGCGGAACGGGCTGTCGACGCCGGGGTGGCCGAAGTCGCCGCGGTTCGCGCGCATCTCTTCCGCGGTCTGCTCGTCCACGTACGCGAGGCCCGCGCCGATCAGCGCCTCGGCGCCGCGGTACATGAAGTCGAAGTAGTTGCTGGCGTGGTACAGGTTGTCGTCACCGAAGCTGTGCCAGTCGAAGCCGAGCCACTGCACCGAATCGCGGATGGAGTCGACGTACTCCTGCTCTTCCTTCTCCGGGTTCGTGTCGTCGAAGCGGAGGTGGCAGGCGCCGCCGTACTCGCGGGCGAGGCCGAAGTTCAGGCAGATGCTCTTGGCGTGGCCGATGTGCAGGTAGCCGTTCGGCTCGGGGGGGAACCGCGTGCGGATGCGGGCCGGGTCCGGCTGGCCGGCGGCATGGTGGGCGGCGTCGCCGGGGCTGCCTCCGAAGCGGCGCGAGGCGTAGGTTCCCTGGCTCAGGTCGCGTTCGATGATCTGCCGCAGGAAGTTGCTCGGCTTGTGGTCCGCGCCAGTGGAGGTGCTCTTGTCGTCGCTCATGAATTGCGCTGGTGATTCGAGGGGCCGGACCCGTCCGGGCCCATGGGAAAACCATTGTAGACGCCGGCCTCCTTCAGAACGACCACGTGGCGGCCGCGTAGCCGATGTGGTTGATGGGGCTGGCCGCCATCACCGACCCGGCGGGTCCTCCCAGGCGGCGCAGGCCCACGTCCACGCGCACCCGGTCGCCCTGCCACCCGAGGGCGGCCGTGGTCGTGTGGCTGCGGTCGGACGGCAGCCACAGGTGGTCGAGCGACGGCTCCCACCCCTCGTGCGTCCACGACACCCGCACGAAGACGCTGCGCCGGCGCAGGTTCTGCAGTGCGGACGCCTGGGTGAAGAGTCCGCGCACCGACCGCGGGTCGGCCCATTCGGCGTCCGACGGCGCGCTGCCGTCGTACCAGACCTCGCCGATCACGCCGACCTTGTTCTCTCCGGTCCACGTGAAGCCCGCGAGGGCCTGCGGCACGTGGAAGCGGCCGTTGACCTCGTGGGCGTACCGCACCGAGGCGTGGATTTCCGTGGCGTCGGTGGCGACCCACGACACCGCCGTGCCCAGGCTCGGACCGGTGTCCTCGCCCTGGCGTGCGAATGCGTGCCAGTCGGCGGACCCCACGCGCCGCCAGGCGCGCGCGGCGAAGGCGTGTTCCTTCGACGACGACGTGGGGTCCACGGCCACCAGCGACCAGGCCTCGTCGGTGCCGAACCGCTCGGCCTGCAGCACCGCCTTGCCCTGCAGCAGCACGGGCAGCAGCGTGCGCCGCCGCTCCTGCTGCACCACGTCGTTCGGGCGGAAGCCGTAACCCACGTCCCACGAGACGATGCGGCGGCCCGCGGCGAACGACCAGCCCGCCGCCTCGCCCGCGGCGTACAGCTCGTTGACCCGCGACAGGTCGGTGTCGCCCGCATGTTCGGTCCAGGCGTGGGCGAGGGTGCCGGACGCGGTGACGGCCCGCCAGCGCCCGCGCAGCTCGGCCTCGGCGGTGGCGTTGCGGCCGGTGGTCTGGTCGTCGACCCGCAGCCGCACCTGGCCGCCGAAGTCGGCCTCCGCCTGCGCGGCCGAGGCCGCGAGCAGGCCGGCGGCGATCAGCGTCGTCGCGCGGTTCATTCGAGTTCCGGGTTGCGGGCGAGGTACATCGGGTTCAGCCACGCCTCGGGCACCGACCGCGTCTTGCGCGACAGGTACTGCACGCGTGTCTCGCGGCCGTTGGCGAGCTGGTCCGTCAGCACCATGCCGGTCATCGTCGTGGGCGCCTCGGGCCGGTCCATCACGAACCGCGCCTGCTTGGCGAGCTTCTCGGACTGCACGTAGAGGTCCGCGCGCAGCGGCTCGTGCCGCGCCGCGCCGATCCACAGGCCGATGCGCTGGTACGTGACGCCCCTGCGCGCCGCGGTGAGCGCGAGGTGGATGCAGGCCACCTCGCCGCACCGCTCCTCGCCCACGACCTCGGCCGTGTAGTCGTCGGACCAGCGCATCGTCGCGACGTCGCCGGTCGAGGCATCGCCCAGCAGCTTCTGCGTGGGCGTGATGCGCAGCGGCCGCTGGCTCGACGGCATCAGCAGCCAGAAGTCATCGCTCAGCATCAACACCTTCTGGCCGCGTTCGGCGGGGCTGCGCATCAGCACGAGCGAGCGGTGGCCCGACTGCGAGAACGTGGTGTAGCGGCGCTGCTTGTCCGGCGAACCGTCGGACTTCGTCGTGTCGATCTGCACCTCGACCTGCACGTCGTCGCTCGCGACGCGGTAGCGGTCGGCGGCCTTGAGCAGGGCGGTGGCGTCGGCGGCCTGCGCGTGCCAGGCGCACAGCGCGAGGCACGCGGCCGCGAGGGCGCGGAGGAGGGAGGTCATGGCGGTCTCCGGGGTCAGGTGTGGGCGAGGGCGGCCACGAGCGGCCGGTTCACGGTGCGGCGGGCGATCCAGGCGGAGGCGAGCATCGCCAGCACCACCATCGCGACGGCCACCGCGGCGTACAGGCCCGCGTCGATGGACACGACGAGCGGGTAGCCGGTGGAACGTCCCGGGGGCGGGGGCATCTGCACGGGCACGAGGTACAGGAAGACCGAGATGCCGGCGGCGACGGCCGCGCCGATCAGCGCCCCGCAGCCGCCGAGCACCAGGCCTTCGAGCGAGAGGGAACGCAGCAGCTGCGACGGCAGCGTGCCGAGCGTGCGCAGCGTGCCGATCTCCCGTGTGCGTTCGACGATGGAGGCGGCCATCGCGTTGGCGACGACGAACACCACGATCACGCCGATGATGGCCCCGAGCGCGCCGAAGATGATGTTGTAGAGGGCTCGCACCGACTTGTACATCGCGGCCTGGTCCAGCCAGGTCTGCACCGTGAGCGTCGGGAACGCGGCGGCCAGGCGGGCCTGCGCGCCGGGGGTGTCCGTCATGCGGTTCAGGTACACCCCGAGCGTCGACACCCGTTCGGTGACGAGCAGGCGCTGCGCGGTGGCGATGTCGGTCATCACCGCGCGCCTGTCGATCTCGGGTGTGCCGGTGGCGAAGATGCCCTTCACCCGCACGTCGATCGCGTTGAGCGCACCCTCGGTGGTGCTCGCGAGCATCGTGAGGCTCGTGCCCGGCTCGGCCTTCAGGCTCTTCGCCAGCGCCTCGCCCAGCATCACCTCGGCGTCCTTCGAACCCGACGACAGCACGTCGCCGGCCACCACCTTCAGGAACGGGCCCTTGACGGCGAACTCGCTGTCGGGGTCGATGCCGGAGGCGAGCATCACGGTCGACTTGTCGCCGTTGCTGATCAGGCCGCTGAACGTGATGCGCGGCAGCACGAAGCGCACGTCCGGATCGGCGCGCAACGCCTTGCCGAGCGCCGCGGGATCGTCGAGGCCGTGCTGCAGCGGCGTGTCCTCGTCCTGCTCGAACTGCGCGGGCTGGCCGAGGACCAGGTGGCCCGAGAGGCGCGCGGACATCTGCGCGAGCGATTCGTAGGTGGACAGCGCGAACCCGCCCGCGACCAGGATGGCCGCGGTGCCGAGCGCGGCGACGGACACGGTCACGAGCGAACGCCGCCGGTTGCGCAAGGTGTTGCGCACCGCGAAGTCGAACCAGCGCCAGGTGGTGCCGAGGCTCATTGCAGCCTCCCGTCGCGCAGGGCCAGCACACGGTCGCAGCGGTCGGTGAGGCGGCTGTCGTGCGTGGCGATCACGAAGGCCGCGCCTTCGGCGTGGCCGCGTTCGCGCATCAGGTCGAGCACCTGCGTGGCGGTGACCGAGTCGAGGCTCGCGGTGGGTTCGTCGGCGATCACGAGGCGAGGGCGCTTGACGAGCGCCCGCGCGATGGCGGCCCGCTGCCGCTGGCCGCCCGACAGCGCGTCGGGCCGGTGGTCGGCGTGGTCCTGCAGGCCCACCGCCTCCAGCTGCGCGGCCACGCGCGCGCGCCGCTCCTTCGCCCCGACCCCCGCGAGGAACAGCGGGTAGTCGACGTTCTCGGCCACCGTCATCACCGGCACGAGGTTGAAGCTCTGGAACACGAAGCCCAGCGCATCGCGGCGCAGCCGCGTGCGCTCGGCCTCGTCGCCCGGCGGCACCTCGACCCCGCCGAGGTGCACGGCGCCTTCGTCGGGCGTGTCGATCAGGCCGCACAGGTTGAGGATGGTGCTCTTGCCGCTCCCGGACGGGCCGGTCAGCGCGAGCAGCTCGCCGGCGCGCACGGCGAGGTCGACGCCGCGCAGCGCGGGCACCACGTGGCGGTCGAGGCGGTACGTCTTGGTCACGCCGCGGAGTTCGACGACGGCGCCGTTCACGGGGCGCTCCGGTTCGCCTGCTCGGCCTGCTTCTCGGCCACGCGGGCCACGGCGTCGCGGAAGCCGGCCGGTGCGGTCGCGAACGCCGGGTGGGCCTGCACCTCGTCCAGCAGCTTGCGGCCGCGGCTGCCGCGGTTCATCAGGGCGGGTACGGCGAGGAAGGTGTTGGCCGCGGTGAACTTCACGAGCAGGGCGGGCGGCGTGCCGTTGAGGCGTTCGGTGTCGTGGGCCGGGGTCAGCATCGACAGCGCCTTGTCGAGCGCGGCCATGCCGTCCTCGGCGTGGGCGACCTTGCGCCACGGCAGCATCGTGGTGCGGGCGCGCATCGCCTCCAGCGCGCCGCCGTACGCGACCGGCACCGGGTTCGCCGGCTCGGCCTTCTGGAGCGCGGCGAACGTGGCGGCGGCCTGGTCGAGTGCGCCGTTGTCTCCGGCGGCGGCGGCGCGGAAAGTCTGGTTCGCGGGCTGGAACTCGGCGTCGGTGAGGGCGTGCGCGGCGCCGTGCATCAGGCACAGGCCGATGGCGGCGAGGGAGATCGTGCGGAGGATCATGTCGGGCTCCTGGGAGTGGATGGAGGGGGACAACACCGTCAGGCTAGGGACCCGCCTCCCGGAAGGCACCGCGTTTGCGACGGGCGGCGCGCCGGCGTCGCCAAGCGCCGCCGCGGGGGCGTGGACGGCGCCCGTGACACTTCTCACGGGAGGGCCGAACCCGTGTGGCCGAAGTCACTTGCCTATCCCGCGCCTGGAGGGGGAGCCCCCCTGGGCGGTGCGGTTCCGCGCGGGAACAATGGCGCCATGACCCGCTCGACCTTCGAAGATTCACGGTTCCAGCACAGCAGCGTGCCGGGCTGGCAGCCCACCACCCCGGATGTCGCGGGAGCCGGTGTGCCGGCGCCGTCGTACCCGCCGGGCCCGCAGCGTCCCGCGCGTGCACCGCAGCGCCGCTCGCTCACCGACGAGGCCCATGTGTGGCTCGCGCGGCTCCCGCCGCGTTTCCAGCCCTTCGCCACCGCGCGCCGCCATCCGCACATCGTGAACCGCATGGCGGAACTGTGGGGTCAGTCCGAGGCGTTGTCGGCATATTTTGCCGACCTGCTGCTGAGTGGGCGCGAGGACCGGCAAGGTTTCTCGTTCGACGTGCTCACGGAACTGTTCGACCTGCAGTCGCAGGCCCAGAACCCCAAGGCGCACTGACCTCGGATGTAACAGGCGGAATCCATCGCCTGCTTCTGTCCACCAACCGGGGCGGCCGGTCGTTCACCTTCCATGGCCGCTGAAACGCGTTGCCGTGAAGGAGCAGAAGATGTTCGAACGCAAGTCCCCCGTGATCGTCGCGCTGGCCCTGGCCGGCGGCCTGTTCGCCGGTACGGCCCATGCCGGCCGCGTGAACTGGTCCGTCAACATCAACGTCCCGGGCCCGGTGTACGCCGAGCCGGTGTACTACGCCCCCCCGCCGCCCGTCTATTACGCACCGCCTCCGCCGGTGTACTACGCGCCCCCGCCGCCGGTGTACTACCGTCCGCGTCCGGTGGTGGTGTATCCGCCGGCCGTGGTGTACCGCCCGGGTGCCGCCATCGTGGGCGGTTCGTGGGAACGCCACCGTCATGGCCACGGTCACGGCCACTGGCGTGGTGGTGATCGCCACGACCGCGGCGGCCACTACGGGCAGGGCGGCCGCGGCGGCGGCTGGTGAATCACATTCCCTTGAAGAGGTGGCTGTAGAGGCGGCTCACCGGCAGCTTGTCGGTGTGGCCGCGCAGGCTCAGCGTGAGCTTGCCGCTCTCGTCGCGCGTGGCCGTGGCGATGGCGTCCGCCCGCACCACCGTGCCCCGGTGGACCTGCCAGAAGCGCTGCGTGTCGAGCTGCGGGAGCAGCTCACGCAGTGACGTGCGGATCAGGTGCTCGCGTTCGGCGGTGACGAGCCGCACGTACTTGTCCGCCGCCTCGAAATAGATCACGTCGTCCACGCGCACCATGTGGATCGCGTTGCCCGCGCTCGCCTGGATCACGGTCAGGCGCGTCGACGCGGCCGGCACCGCGCCGCCCAGCAGCTGGCGCAGCTGGTCGAGCGTGTCCGACGCACCGCCCCGGCGTTTCGCGAGGCCTTCCTTCAGCCGCGTGCAGGTCAGCGCGAGGCGGTCCGCCCGCACGGGCTTGAGCACGTAGTCCACCGCCGCGAGGTCGAAGGCCCGCAGCGCGTATTCGTCGTAGGCCGTCACGAACACGATGAGTGGCAGCGGCGTGCCCTCCGGCCATTCCTCCGCCAGCTCCTGGGCCGCCTCGATGCCGGTCCGGCCCGGCATGCGCACGTCGAGGAACAGCACGTCGGGCCGGTGCTCGAGCGCCATCGCCACGGCGGCGGGCCCATTGGGCGCGATGCCGGCCACGGCCAGCTCGGGCCATTGCCCGCGCAACTCGGCCTGCAGGCTGGCGGCGAGCAGGGGTTCGTCCTCGGCGATCAGGGCGGTGGCGTTCATCACGGGGTCTCCAGCGGAAGGCGGACGGAGGCGAGGGTGCCGCCGGCGGCGTCGGTGGCGGCCGAGAGGGTCAGCGTGGCCAGGTCGCCGTGCCGGGTGCTCAGGCGCTTGCGCACCTGTTCGAGCCCGAACTGCGTGCCCTGGGCGGACGCGGCGGCGTCGAGGCCCACGCCGGTGTCGCGCACGTCGATCACGAGGTGCCGCCCGTCGCGCCGGGCATGCACCGAGATGCGCCCGCCCGCGATGTGCGGCTCGAGGCCGTGCTTGATCGCGTTTTCCACCAGCGGCTGCAGCAGCAGCGTGGGCACCATCGCGCCTGCGAGGTCACCGGGCAGGTCGAGGTCGGTGGCGAGGCGCTCGCCCATGCGGATCTTCATCAGCGCGAGGTAGTCGGCGGTGCGCTCGAACTCGGTGGACAGCGGGTGCTGCACCGTGCGGGAGGCCGACAGCGTCGAGCGCAGGAACGCGATCAGGTGGTCGAGCATCTCCTGCGCGCGGTTCGGGTCGGCCGAGATCAGCGCCCGCAGGTTCGCGAGCGTGTTGAACAGCATGTGCGGTTCGAGCTGCGACTGCAGCAGCATCAGCTGGGTCTCGGCGGCCTCCCGCCGGGTGGTGGCGATGACCTCGGCGAAGTGTTTCGCGCGGCCCGTGGCCCAGAAGAAGTACGCCACGACCCCGCCGATGGTGCCGAAGTAGAGCAGGTGGCCCAGCATCTCGCGGGTGCTGTGGTGGTGCAGCACGCTCATGCGGTCCAGGCCCGTGAGCAGGTCTCCGATCACGCTGCCGACGATGTTGCCCACCGTCACGCCGAAGGCGGGCAGGGCGATGGCCCGCCAGCCCTTGGGCCAGCCGCTGTCCGGGTCGCGCTGGATGGCGAAGCGGCCGAAGTCGATCAGCGCCCAGGTCACGAGCCCGATGGACTGGGCGTAGATGAACTGGCTGAGGAAGGTCTTGCCGGCGTCCGACACCACGAGGCAGGCCGCGATGAGCGTGTTGATGCAGATCACCAGCCCCGCGTGGCGGAGGAAGTGGCGGGGCGAGGCGTCGTTGCTCATGGGCGAGGTCGGGGGCTCAGGCGGTCGGCTGCAGTCTACCGATGCGCGAGGGCACCGCGCGCCACATCGCGATGCCGCGGCGCAGGAAGATGCCGCTGAAGGCGCCGTACGCCAGGGCCACGGCCGGGGCGAAGGCCGGGTCACCGGTGATCGCCGCGTGGGTGGCCATCGCCGCGCCCACCGCGAACTTGAGCGCGAAGATCGCCAGGAACAGCATCAGCGGCACCCAGCTGCCGGGCACGGCGATCCGCTGGTGGCGGGCATCCCATTCGATGCCGCGGGGCCAGCCGGACAGGTGCGTCACCGCGACGGCCACCACGACGCCCATGAACCAGGCCATCACGTTGTCGGCCGAGGGCACGAACGTGCTGACCACGGCGCGGAACGACAGCACGAGCATGACGAGCGGCAGCACGGTGGCGAGCCGCAGGCTCACGAGGCGGTCGCGGGCCTGCATCAGGCCGATGGCGAGCAGCCCGGTCAGCAGGAACCAGACCCAGGTGGGGGCCTGGGTGACGATCTGGGTGGAGGTGGCGTGCATGTGTGGGCTCCTTGCAACGGTGACGCGATGGACGCATGGTCCGCCGCGGCCGGATGGCGCGCGACGGGAACGCGACGGGCTGCACGGGCACGGCGCGAAACGCCGTCCGGAGGGTGTGAACGATGTCCGCCCAACCTCCGAAGGAGGGAATGGCACGGGCGGGAGGGGGCGTCTATAGTCGGCGGCCAACCCGGAGAGTCCCTGCATGTTTCGCCGTTGTTCCACCGCCCGATCCTTCACCCTTCCGTTGGCGCCCGTGGCGCTCGGGTGTGCCGCCGCGGTGCTGTTGTCCGCCTGCGGGTCGAGCCCGATGCCCAAGATGCCGCCTCTGGTGCCCTCGCGCCCGGCGCAGGCGGCCGTTCCGGCCAGCGCACCGGCGGTCGCCCCCGTGGCGTCCGCGCCGGTGGTGGTGGCGCCCGCGGCAGTGAGCCCGCTGGAGACGCCGGCCGTCGCGGCCCGCTTCCCGGATCCCGCCGTCACGTTCTCGCTGCCCTCGCTGCAGGACGGCCGCACCGACTTCACCACCGCCGCCGAACTCGACGCCAAGCTGCGCGCGCTGGCCGCCACCCAGCCGGCGGCCCCGTCCGAGAACCCGACCAGCATCACGCTGGTGCCGCTCGGCAATTCGCAGGACAGCACGCCGCTGCAGGCACTGCTGTTCACGCGCCACCCGTCTCCGTCCGCCGCGGTGATCGTGCGGGGCGGCCGGCCCACGGTGCTGCTGGTGGGCCAGCAGCACGGCGACGAACCCGCGGGCGCCGAGGCGCTGCTGGCCGTGGCCGACGAACTCGCCACGGGCAGCCTGCAGGGCCTGCTCGACCGCATCAACGTGGTGATCCTGCCCCGCGCCAACCCGGACGGTGCCGGCCGCAACCAGGCCGTCACCACCCTCGGCACCGACCTCGACACCGACCACCTGCTGCTCACCACGCCCGAGGCGAAGGCCCTCGCGAAGCTGGCCCGCGACTACCGCCCGCTGGTGGTGGTGGACGCGCACGAGTACCCGCTCGACGCCTCGTTCGCCACCCGCTTCGGCGGCGCCCAGCGGGCCGACCTGCAACTGCAGTACGCCGCCACGGCGCGCCTGCCCGAGTTCATCTCGAAGGCCTCCGAGGAGTGGTTCCGCCAGCCGATGCTCGCGGCACTGAAGGAGGCGGGCTACACCAGCGAATGGGTGCACCGCCCCGGCGAAGGCCAGCGGCTCGCGATGGGCTCGCCGCGCCCCGACAGCGCACGCAACGTGAACGGCCTGCGCAACGCCGTCAGCTTCGTCGTCGAATCCCGCGGCGGCAACCTCGGCCGCGTGCACCTCAAGCGCCGCGTGGCGAGCCAGGTGGCCGTCATCTCCGACGTGCTGCGCACCAGCGCCCAGCGGGCCGACGACCTCGTCAAGCTGCGCAAGTACGTCGACGCCTCGGTGCGAGCCGACCTGTGCAACAGCCAGATGCTGATCGACCCGCGCCCGTCGGCCACCGAACACACGCTGTCCCTTCTCGACCCCGCCACCGGCGCCGACAAGTCCGTCACCGTGAACTGGGATTCGTCGCTGGTGCTGCGCGACGGCAAGCAGCGCAGCCGCCCCTGTGGGTACTGGCTGGCCGCCGACCAGTCCGATGCGGTGGGCCGACTGCGCGCGCTGGGCCTGCGCGTGGAGCAGCTCAGCGAGGCGTTCGACATGCAGGCCGATGCCAACTCGGGCACGCCGGTGGCCGGCGAACGCGAGTTCATCGAGTTCGCCGCACCGGCCGGCAGCTACTACGTGCCGTTGAGCCAGCCCTGGGGCAACCTGGTGGTCGCGGCCCTCGAGGCCGACGCGGCCCAGGGGTTCCTGGCCGCCAAGGTGGTCACGGCGCCGAACAAGCTGCGCAAGGTGGCGGTCATTCCGAAGGTGCGCCGGACCCTGGTGCCCTGAGGCGACCCGATCGCCTTCATCAAACTGCCATGGGCGTCCGCTAGGGTGGCGCCCATGGAAAAGACCGATGACGCGCTGCTTCAGCGCATGCACCACGACCTGATCGACAGCTTCGACGAGGAACTGGAACTGGAGCTGGACGACCGTGCGCTCGAGGCGTATGCCGGCGAGGGTGGCGGTGTCTTCGACGCCGAACACAAGGCGGCCCGCCGCCTGTACTTCCGCGAGCTGTTCCGCCTGCAGGGCGAACTGGTCAAGCTTCAGGACTGGGTGGTGTCGAGCCGCCACAAGGTCGTGATCCTGTTCGAGGGCCGCGACGCCGCGGGCAAGGGCGGGGTCATCAAGCGCATCACGCAGCGACTGAATCCGCGCGTGTGCCGCGTGGCCGCGCTGCCCGCGCCCAACGACCGCGAACGCACGCAGTGGTACTTCCAGCGCTACGTGTCGCACCTGCCCGCCGCCGGCGAGATGGTGCTGTTCGACCGCAGCTGGTACAACCGCGCCGGCGTCGAGCGCGTGATGGGCTTCTGCACCGACGAGCAGTACGAGGAGTTCTTCCGCTCGGTGCCCGAGTTCGAACGCATGCTGGTGCGTTCGGGCATCCAGGTGATCAAGTACTGGTTCTCCATCTCCGACGAGGAGCAGCACTCGCGCTTCCTCGGCCGCATCCAGGACCCGCTCAAGCAGTGGAAGCTGAGCCCGATGGACCTGGAGTCGCGCCGCCGCTGGGAGGACTACACGAAGGCCAAGGAAGTGATGCTCGAACGCACGCACATCCCCGAGGCGCCGTGGTGGGTGGTGCAGGCCGTCGACAAGAAGAAGGCCCGCCTCAACTGCATCCACCACCTGCTGGGCCAGATGCCGTACGAGGCCACCGAACACCCGGCCATCGAGCTGCCGAAGCGCGAGCGCCACGAGGACTACCAGCGTCAGCCGGTGCCCCAGGACATCATCGTGCCGGAGATCTACTGAGGCCTTGCTGCATCGCCTGTCCGTGACGGGCGTTTCGGCCTGGGGTGTGGAGGGGGTGGAGGGATGCCCCGCGGGATGATGGCGCTCATGCCATCGGTCCACGAGGTGACACGTGTCCATCCCGACTTCTGCCCCGCTGCTGGTGAAGCTCGGCGAACTCGCGCATGCCGACGTGGGCGTGCCGGGGCGCCGGCTGGTGCACCACCCCATGCGGGGCTGGGTGCCCGAGGCCGAGCGGCCCTGGCGCATCCGCTGGTTGCCCCTGTGGGTGACCTGCCTGTTGCCGCTCGGAGTGCTCTTCGGTTTGCTGGTGCCGCGCCATGTCGGGATGGGAGTGATTCCTCCGTCGGGGCCTGCCTCGGTGCCCTCGGACCTGGTTGTGGTGGTGCCGTCGGTGGTCGTGCCACCCGCCGCGTTGCCGCCGTTGCCGTTGCCGTTGCCGTTGCCGTTGCCGGCTCCGCCCGTCGAACTTGCCGCAACCGGGCGGCCGGCCCCGGTCGCCGTGCCCTCGCGCCGGCCGGCGCGTGCGGCCGCGTCCGCGCCCCGGCGGCCTGCTTCCGAGTCGGTGGCGCCTGTCGTGTTCAACGACCCTCCGACCGCCGAACCGAAGCCCCGTCCGCGGGACGTGCTCGTCGCCATCCAGGACGGCCAGACCATCGTGGCGCCCGATCCCCGCGGGCTGCCGGTACCGTTCCGGGTGGGCGAGCTGCTGCCATCCGGGGCGCGGCTGCTGCGGGTCGACGCGCGGTCGGGTGAAGCCCAGACCGATCGCGGCGTGATCCGCCTGGAGTGAGCCCGTGAAATTCCTCCTCGATCTCGATGGGCGGGGTTCGCCGGCCCATGCGAACCCCCCTGTCGACCCGCTGCCCGTGGCCGACGAAGTCCGCCCCGGCCCGGTCCCTCCGCGCGGCCGACGCCGCGAGCCGGTGGACGTGCCCGTGCTGCTGCAGGCGGTCGCGGCCCCGGCCGGCACACCCCAGCCCTGCTGGTTCACGGTGGATTCCGCCGGGGCCGACACGCTGGTGGTGCCCGCCGGCGCCCGCGTCCGGGGCGACTGCCACGCGGAGAGCGTCCACGTCCACGGCGAGGTGCTCGGGCGCGTGCGGGCCACGCAGGGGCTGCTGCTGGTGGCACCGGGTGCACGGGTGCGCGGGGGTGTCGAGGGGCACGGGCCGGTGGTGATCGCGGGGCTCGTGCAGGCGGCCCGGGGGCACGATGCGGTGGTGGCCCATGGCCGCCTCGACCTCGCGTGTTCGGCCCGCGTGGTGGGGGCCGTGTGCCACGAGGTCGTGGCGATCTACGACGGTGCGCGGGTCACCGGTGTGTTGCGTGCCCTCGACCGCCGGCACCGGGGCCGATGAATGCCCGCGGCCGGTTGCGTCCTGTGACGTGACCTCGTCCGGACGCTGGTAGGCTCCCGGCCGGGGCGCGCACGCGGGCGGGGAGGCCGGCGGCGCAAGACCTGCCGCCCCGGATGACCCCGTGCGAGCGGGTCATGGTCGGAACATCGTCGGAGAACCTTGGCATGACCCCCCTTCGCAAGCGCCACGCGCTGGCTGGACTGCAGGCGCTGACCTGCCTCGTGATGGCCGCGTGTGGCGGTGGTGGCGGCAACAGCGGCGCGGAAGCGCCGCTCGCCACGGCGCCTGCCGCATCCTCGCCCACGCCGGCCGCACCCGCGGCATCCGTGCCGGTGACCCCATCGCCGCCGGCTTCGGTGCCGTCGCCGCCCGCGGTGGGTCTGAGCCCGGCGTGCAGCACGTTCTACGGCAGCAGCTTCGCGCTCGTCAGCAGCCGCACCGCCGCGGCTCCCGCGGTGCTCGCGAAACCCGCGAAGGGCGTGGCGGTCACCGAACCCGCGTTCAAGACCTGCCTCGTGCGCACCACCGACCATGCGGCCGACGGCACCTCCGGCTTCGCCCGCAACGACTACTCGCGCCGCCAGGCCTTCAACGCCGACAGCACCCGCCAGGTCGTGGCCGCCGAGGATGGCTTCTGGCATCTGTACGACGCCAACACGCACCAGCGCCTCGGCGTGCTGCCGGGCCTGGCGGGCGATGCCGAGCCCCACTGGCATCCCACGAACCCGAACCTGCTGTACCGGCTGCCGATGCAGGGCATCGGCATGACCCTGCACGAACTGAACGTCGCCACGAACACCACGCGTGTGGTGGGCGACTTCGGCGCCCGCCTCAAGGCCCGCTGGCCCACGTCGGCGGCGGCGTGGACCCGCTCCGAGGGATCGCCCTCGAAGGACGGCCGCTACTGGTGTTTCCTCGTGGCGGCCTCCGGCGGCGCCTCGCTCGGCGTGTTCACCTGGGACCGCGACACCGACACCATCACCGGCACGCGCGACCTGGGCTCGGAGCAGCCCGACCACGTGAGCATGTCGCCGAGCGGCAGCCACTGCGTGGTGTCGAGCGACGGCCCGATGGGCGTCACCGCGTTCACGCGCGACTTCGGCAGCAGCCGCCAGCTGCAGAAAAACTCCAACCATTCCGACATCGCCCTCGACGCCAACGGCGACGATGCCTACGTCGCGGTCGACTACGGCACCAACGGCGGGGACGTCTTCATGGTCAACCTGCGCACCGGCGTGCGCACGGTGCTGTTCCCCACGTACGTCTCGGGCTCCACCACCGCGCTGCACGTCTCCGGCAAGGCCTTCGACCGGCCGGGCTGGGTGGTCGTCAGCACGTACGCCGAAAGCGGCACGCTCGCCTGGCTGCACGGCAAGGTGATGGCCGTGCAGCTCCAGGCCGATCCCGTCGTCTACACGCTGGCCCACCACCGGGCCACCCGCGAGAGCTACTGGACCTCGCCGGTCGCCAGCGTGAACCGCGACTTCACGCGCGTGGTGTTCAACTCCAACTGGGGTGTGAAGAGCGAGACGGACGTGGATGCGTACGTGGTGGAGATTCCGTCCGGGGCCCTGAAGCCCTGACCCTCGAGCCGATCACCGCGGCGAGGGATCGGTCATCCCGCGCCGCAGGTAGCTCGCCAGCACGGCCTGGCGGAACGGCTTCTCGAAGATGCCCACGGAGAACTGCTCCGCGAACGGGATCAGCGAGCCTTCGGTCTCGGCGCCGGTGTGCAGGGCCCCGGTGGTGATGGCGATGGGCGCGGAGGGCTGTCCGGCGCGGATCTGGCGGATGGCCGCCTCGGCGGTGCCGGCGCCCAGCAGCCAGTCGATCACGTAGCCCTGGAAGGGGCGGCGTGCGAGCGACGCCGACAGGTCCGCGGACGTCTTGTGCGTCTGCACCACCATGCCTTCGCCTTCCAGCGCCATCGCGACCACGGCGGCGGCGTTGTCGTCGTCCTCCAGCAGCGCCACGCGGGGCCGCGGCGCGCTCGTGAGGCGCAACGACGCGATGCCGTGGCGCACGTGCCCGCGCACCTCGGGCGACGAACCCGCGTGCACATGCCACTGCTCGCCGATGCGCACCGCCACCAGGTCGCACACGTCGTCGGCGGCCAGCGCCGGGCCGGGCTGCAACTGCCCCTGCGCCGGCAGGCCGGGCAGGTGAAGCCGTGCCGGCTCGGTGGCGGCGCCCCCCGTGCCGCGGTCCGCATGACCGGGGGCCAGCCCCCGCAGCGTGTCGACGTCCGTGGCGAAGTGGTCGGCGATCACCTTCAGCTCCGGCAGCGAGAACGACGACTCGCCCTTGAACTTGCGGAACACGCTGGTCTTCGCGAGTCCGAGCAGGCCGGCGACCTCGGCCGTCTGCTTGTGCCGCGGCACGCCGCGTGACAGCAGGAAGGCCTTGAGCGCGGGGTAGGGGCCGTCGTCGAAGGAGGTGGCATCGGGGCTGGAGCCGGCGAGGTCATGGTCGTCGTTCATGGCGTTCAAGGGCAACGGGACGGCGGGATTATAGGAATGATTGCGAAAGAAATGCAAAAAACGTCCGGCGCCTGCCAATTGGTTGCGTTTTGTATCTGTCGCAGTGATTTGATTGCGAAACGATTGCGTGTGCATCAGAATCGCATCGAACGGGCGAATTGCAGTTCTGATTTGTCCCTTGTCGTTCCACCGTCGTCATCCCGGAGAACCCATGGAATCCCTTCAGAACAGCCTCCACGCCGCCTGTGTCGTCGACCAGAAGGACCTCAACGAAACCGTCGTGGGTGCCGTCGCGGCGGTCGCCCGCCAGAGCCTCCACGACTGCGCCGAGCTCTTCGGCATCACGGTGCGCCTCGCGCAGCGCTTCGCCTCGATGGCCCTGCAGGGCGAGGACCGCCGCAGCGAGGTCGACCCGCTCGCGGACCTGGCCACCACGCCCACCGCGCTGTGGCGCGTGCACATGACCCTCGACGACGTCACCCAGATGCAGCGAGGCCGCGCCGCCCCCATGCCACCGCACCTCGAGCGCTACCGCCCGGTGCTGAAGGGCCTGAACGAGCAGGTGGTGCTGATGCTGCTGCGGTACGCCACGCAGCCGAGGCTCGCGGCCCTGATGAGCGGCCTGGGCAGCCGCGAGGTCATGGAGGCCATGTCGTCGGCCGGGTGCAGCACGCTGGTCCAGTCGGCCGGGCACCTCGCCCATCCGCTCGTGTCGCTCACGCTCAACGAGGTGTACCTCGACCGGGTGTTCTCCACGCTGAGCGGCCTGCCCGTCGATCCCGTCCTGCGTTCCCTGGTGGCGCGCACGCTGTGCAGCTGGGAAGACTGCGTGGAGATCAGCGAGGCACTGGACCGCGAGCTCGCCGCGCCCCGACCCGTCCGGGTCACCAAGATCGGCCGCCCCACCGCCGTGTTCCTGCCGCCGGGCGAGGCCGACACCATCCGGCAGCTGATCGCCCACGGCGTCAGCACGAAGGCCATCCTCCAGTTCACGCGGTCGGAGGTCAACTCGGCCCAGGTGCGCCGCCTGCGCAAGGCGAGCGACGACCAGCGGCCCGAGCCGGCGGACGACGACGTGGTCGATCCTTCGCTGCCGCGCACCCACGACAGCAATGCGGCGGTGTGGGGCAGCGCGGTGCGGCGCCTGCTCGTCACGTCCATCTTCGCGCACCAGCGGGTGCTCGTCTCGCTGGGGCTGCCACCCCATGCCGCGTTCGTCGAGGCCTACGAGTTCTACGCGACCCACCACCGCGACCCGGCCAACCCGCTGTCGCTGTCGCGCCTGATCAGTGCCGTCTTCACGCCGCTGCAGGACGGGCTGGTCCACCTCGGGCATTGCAGCGAGTGCAACACGATGCACCTCTCCCACGACGGCCACCACAACGGCATCGAATGCCCCGTGTGTGCGCTGGCGAAGTTCAACAAGCTGGGGCGGCCGTCGTCGTTTCGCACCGGCAACTGGGGCAGCGCGCCCCGGGCCCGGTCGGGCGAGGCCCTTATGGCGTGAGGCGTGCGGGTGGTCCGCCGGAGGGACGGCAGGAAGATGACCTCATGCTGAACTTCCTCAAACGGACCCTCGTGCCACGCGCTCGCGGCACCTCCGGCCTGGCGCCCGCCAGCCTCGATGCGTTTCTGTCTGCCGCACCCGCCCAGGTCGAGCTGCCCCGCTACCCGCCGGTCGATCCCGGCCTGCCGGTGGTGTCCGCTGCTGCGGTCATGGCGTCCCAGCGCGAACTCATCGAACGGCTGCGCGAATCCTGCGGCTTCGACGAGGTTGGTTTCCGCGCCCACGTCCTCGCACCGGTCGAGGCGGTCGCACGCTGCATCCTGCTGCTGCCCGCCTCCTCGCACGAACACTTCGCCGGCCCGGGCGGGCTGTTCCGGCTGTGCCTCGAGATGGCGTTGTTCTGCCGCCAGGCCGCGCAGTCCCGCGTGGTCGAGCCCATGGCGCCGGCCGAGGTGCGCCGCGCGGCCGAGCCCCGCTGGCGGCACGCCTGCCTGCTGGCGGGGCTGCTCTGCGAGCTGCCCCGCACGCTGTCCTCCCTGACCGTCACCGACGAGGCCGGCCGCGAGTGGCCCGCCTGCCTGGGCGGACTCGACGCGTGGCTCCAACGGGTTCAGGCGGACCGCTGCCATGTCGTGTGGCGTGACGGGGCGGGGCCGGGTGGGGCGGAGGCCGCCGGGGTCCTGGGTGACCTCGTCCCGAAGGCCACGCTCGCCTGGTTGAACGAAGGCGCACCGTCGGTGGTGCCTTCGATGTTCCGTGCCGCGCTGGGCCAGGCGGCACCCGAGGGCGACGAACTGGCCCCGCTGGTGCTGGCCACGCGGGCCCGGGTGCTCGCGGTCGAGGCGGTCACGAGGCGCTCGCGCTACGGTCACCTGCGCATCGGCCACCACCTCGAACTGCACCTGGTCGACGCGCTGCGCCACCGCGCGGCCACAGGGCAGTGGGTGTGCGGGCAGGGGCCGTTGTGGTTCGGCCTCGACGGCTTGTTCATCGAATGGCCCGCCGCGGCCGACGCCGTACGGCACGATGTGATCCGCAACGGCGTCCGGGGTGTGCCGCTGAGTGCGTTCACTTTGGCCGAGCTGCTGGGTCAGGCCGACTTCCTGGCGCCGTCGGCACCGGGCCAGTGGCTCTGGCGCATCCACACAGGCACCGGGGAGGAGCGGACCGCGGTCAAGGTGACCGAGCCTCGTGCGCTCCTCGGCCATGCCGACGCAGCCCGGCTCGAACGCCCCCTCACCCGGCCCGTCGGGGTCGACGACGATGCCCCTGCTGCGGAGCCCGGGCGACGCTCGGTCGCCCCTCGTCCCGCGTCCACCGATCTGGCGACGGACGAGGCCACCATGGCCGACACCTGGCGCCGTTGTCTCGAAGGCGGCCGCACCGACCTCATCGCATGGCTGCCCGGCCGGCGGCTCGCGCTGTCGCAGGACCTGCTGTCCCTCTCGGGCCACGACGTGGCGGCGGCCGCGGCCGTCCTCGAACGCCGCCGCTGGCTCGGGCGGGGCGACTGGCCGTCGTCCTCGGCGCGGGCGGGCCTGCTGGTGTTCGACGGTGCGGTCAAGCCGGGGCTGGTGCTCAACGACGCGGGTGTGGTCCAGCTGGGCCTGGCGCCCCGTGCCGCGTGACCCCGGCCCGCATCTTCAATGCGTTCCGGCCGGTGCACGAGGCACGGGCCGCCGCCGCGTGGTGCCTCGCGGCGTGCCATGCCGTGGCGCTCGCGTTGCTCGTGGGAGTCGACGGGCGGGTGTGCCTGGCGATCGCTGCGGGGGCCGCCGCGATGGCATTCTGGCGGGGCGCGCAGGCCCGGTCCCTCTGGCGCTTCAAGCTGGGGCTCGCGGGCAGCCGCGTGGTTCGGCTGCCGTGCGACCGCTTCGACCGCGTGAGACGTTCGCTCGACGGGCGGCTGTGGCTGGGCTGGGGCTTTCGCTGGCAGCCCGAACACACCCAGCTGTGCCACGACCTGCTGAAGCGTTCGCTGCACGAGGTGTACCCGCCGCGCTGGGTGCTGCGGCTGCACGGCCGGCACGACGATCCCCACGAAGCCAAAGGCCTCGGCTGGGTGCAGGGACTGGCCCCCGAACGCGACGTCGTCGTGCCGATGGCGGCGCTGGAAGGCCACACCGCGGTGCTGGCCGTGACCGGTGCACTCAAGACCGTGCTGGCGCGCCTGCTCGTGTACCAGCTGGCCAGCCGTGGCGATGCGGTGTTCGTGCTGGACCCGAAGGGCGACAAGGGCCTGGAGCAGGTCTGCCGGGACGTGGCGGCCCGCCTGGGCGATCCGTCGCGCTTCGCCCGGTTCCATGCGGCGTTTCCCTCGCGGAGCTTCCGCTTCGACGCGCTGGCCAACTGGGACCGCGAGACCCAGGTGGCGTCTCGCATCCGCCTGCTGATGGGCGGCCAGCCGGACGATCCGTTCAACGCGTTCGTCTGGGCCACGGTCACCGACGTCGTGCGGGCGATGAAACGGCTCGGGCGCCGGGTGACGCTGCAGTCGCTGCTGGACACGGTCCGTTCGCAGGATGCGGCGGAGGCGCTCGCCGAGGAGGTGCTGCAGGCCTGGTTCGGGCAAGCCGATGTGGCCGCGGCGGCGTCCCCGGCTCGCAGGCCGCCTTCAGCACGCGGCGGCCCCTTCAACAACCCGCGGCTCGTGCATTGGGCGCACCGTTTCCGCACCGAGGTGCCGCCACACGAGCGGCCGCCCGACATCACCAGCCTCCTCGCGGCCCTCGAGGCGGACCGGGGCTGGTTCGCGAAGATGGTGGTGGGGCTCACGCCGGTCCTCATGCGCCTGACGGCCGGTGACCTCGGCCCGCTGCTGTCGCCCGACCACACGGACCTGGCCGACCCGCGCCCGGTCCACACCACGCGCCAGCTGGTCGAGGGACGGCGGGTGGTGTACTTCGGGCTCGATGCCTTGTCCGACACGTCCGTGGCCGAGGGCCTTGCGGCCCTGTTCCTGTCCGACCTCGCCGCCACCGCCGGGGACCTCTACAACCACGGCCCGGCCGATGGCGTGGCGCCGAGGCGCGTCCACGTGCTGTGCGACGAATGGGGCGACCTGGTCTGCGAGCCCGTCGTGCAGCTCGCGAACAAAGGCCGTGGCGCGGGCATCGTGCTGTACCTGTTCGGGCAGACCGTCTCCGACCTCGTCGTCAAGCTCGGCGACGAGGCCCGGGCCCGGCGTGTGCTGGGCAACATGAACAACGTGATCGTGGGCGCCACCTCCGACAGCGACACCCTCGACTTCGTCACGCGCAAGCTCGGCGAGACGGTGGTGCGGCGGGTCACGGTGTCGCAGGGGGCCGGACAGAAGACCGAGGACGCGGGCCTCGAGTACGCGGCCACGCGGCAGGCGAGTGTCACGGAACAGGCGCTGGCGCTGGTGCCCCCGCAGGTGCTGGCGGGCCTGCCCGACCTGCACTACGTGGCCATCGTCAACCGGGCGCAGGTCTTCAAGGGACGCATCCCGGTGCTGGACCTGGCCGCGCCGTCCCCGGCCCCATGACCCGGCGCTCGCACCTGGCCGCCTGGCTGCTGCTGTGGCTCCTGGGCCTGCTCGCCTGGCCCGCGTGGTGTGGCCCGGAGCGCCTGGCGCAGCGGGCGCGCGATGACGTGGCGACGCTGCACCGCACGTTCGGGCCTCGCATCGCCGTGCCCCTGGCCCGTCTGGCGGACGAGTCCCGGCGGGCCGTCGGGCGGACGGGCCCCGAGGGCGTTCCTTCCCGTGGCGATCGTTCCCTTCGCGGCCGTTCGACCCTGGCGGACCGGGCCGTGGACCAGGCCGACCGGTACCTGGAGGCCCTGAGCCTGCAGGTGCACGGCACCGTGCTGCGGGCCGCCACGCTGGTCGCGTGGTGGGTGCTGCTGATGCCGCTGGCGCTGGCCGCCGCGTTCGACGGGCTGGCCGAACGCGCCATCAAGTTCGACACCTTCGGCTACCAGAACCCCGCGGCCTTTTCGCTGGCGGGCCACGCGCTGATCGCCTGCGCGATGCTCCCGCTGCTGGCGCTGGTCGCGCCGGTGAGCCCGCCGCCGTGGCTCACCCCCACCTGGCTGCTCGCGGTGCTGCTCCCGCTGCGGGCCACGCTCGCCCACATGCAGCCCGTCTTCACGCGCTGAATCCGCGCCGTTCGCGCATCCGGCCGCCTCCCACCGGCGGCGAAAGGGGCTCGGTGTGCAGGGAGTCTCCACGCGGTCCGGCCCAAGAATTCTTCGCATGGAACACCCTGGCCTGTCCTTCGCGCTGATGTCCGTCGAACCCCTGCGTCCGCTGATGCAGGACCCCGACGTCATCGAGATCTCCATCAACGCCGGCGAGGTGTGGGTCGAACGCCTGGGCCGTTCCCCCGAACTCACCGGTCTCTGGCTCGAACCCGTCCAGCTCGCCGGAATGATCGTCAACCTCGCGAACATCTCGCGCCGCGAGGTCGACCTGCACGACGGCGGCAAGCTCGCCATCGTCTCCGCGCGGCTGCCCGGCTACCGCATCGAGGCCCAGCTGTCGCCAGTCGCGGTCGACGGCCCGTACGTCTCGATCCGCCGGCACAACGCCCACGCGTTCACGCTCGACCAGCACGTCGAGGCCGGCCACCTCGCCGCGTCCCACGCGCTGTTCCTCCGCGACGCCGTGCGCGCGCACCGCACGCTGCTGGTGGCGGGGGGCACCAGCACCGGCAAGACCACCTTCCTGAACGCGCTCATCCACGAGATCGACCGCGACGAGCGCCTCGTGCTGATCGAAACCATCCCCGAGCTCGTGGTGCCGCACCGCAACGTCGTGCGCCTGGAGGCCGACGACGAGCAGGGCTACCCGGTGCACCGGCTGCTGAAGTCGGCGCTGCGCAGCCGGCCCGACCGCATCCTGGTCGGCGAGGTGCGCGGTGGCGAGGCCTTCGACTTCATGGATGCGGCCAACACCGGCCACCCGGGCGCGATGGGCACGGTCCACGCCAACTCGGCCCTCGAAGCGATCGACCGGCTCGAGAACCTCGTGCTCGAGGGCCGGCCCGCGATGCCGCTCGCGGCCATCAAGTCCCGCATCGCCCAGACCTTCCACCTCATCGTCCACATGCAGCGCCGGCGCGTCGAGGGTCGCTGGGCCCGGGGCCTGGGCGAGGTGCTCGAACTGCAGTCCTACGACCTCGCCACCCAACGCTACCGCACCCGATCCGTCTTCACCCAGGAGCCCGCATGACCGTTTCGCCGAAATCCCATTCCGTCCCGCCGATCCCGCTGCGCCTGCCGGGCGGCGCGCTGCCATGGCTCGTGGCCGCCGCCTTCCTGCTGCTCCTCGCCTGGCCCGTGCAGGCCCATGCGGCCTCCGTCTTCAACGGCTTCCCGCTCGTCGACGATGTGCTGTGCGGCTTCTTCGCGTACAGCCGCACCAAGCTCGCCCCCATGATCGCCGGCATCGTGCTCGTGTTCTCGGTGGTGGGCCACTGGCTCGGCAGCGGCAAGATGTGGAGCACCATGCTCTACGTCGGCCTGGGCCTGGGCATCGTCCTCGGGGCCGGCTCGGCCCTCGCGTCGTACACCGGCGTGGCCGCCAGCTGCATCGCATCATGATCCGCAGCGGGTCCACGTTCCACATGAGCCTCAACCGGCCGCGGCTGGTGGCCGGCATCGGCTCCGAGGCCTTCGGGTTGCTGGTGGTGCTGGGGGTGCTCGCGCTGAACCTGCGCAGCGTGCCCATCGCGCTGGCGGTGCCGCCGCTGTTCCTGTTCCTGCGCTGGGTGTACCGCAAGGACCCGGTGTTGCTGAAGGCCTTCCTGGCCTACCTGAAGCAGGCCGACCTCTACGACCCGTGGGTGCGACTGCCGGTGCTGGCGAAACGGCCCGAAGGGTTCGGAAGGGGGCTGTTTTGCTGAACCTGCGCCACCTCGCGTCCGCCTACAACGACCGCACGCGCAGCTACGCCGAACTGCTGCCGTGGTTCAAGGACGTCACCCCCGGCCTGGTGCTGAACCTCGACGGCAGCCTGCTGGCCGTGTTCGAGTACCAGGGGCACGACGTCGAAAGCTCGAACGACGACGAACGCGGCGTGTGCCTCGATGCCGTCGACATCGCATGGCGGGCGTTCGACGAGCACAACACGGTGTGGACCTTCCTGGACAAGCGCCGCAAGCAGTACGGCGGCACCAGCAGCATCGCGAACCCCGTGGCCCGTTTCGTCGACGACACGTGGCGGGCCCGCATCGACAACGGCCAGCTGGGCGCGGTGCGGCACGTGCTGTGCATCGCCTACCAGCCGTTCGCGGGCGCCGGCGGGTTTTTCGACGAGGTGGGCGACCGGGTGGTGTCGCGCCGCCAGTCCTTCGCCGCCGCCGTGGCCGGCATCGCCCGGCAGCGCCTCTCGCGCAAGACGCAGGTCGAACGCCTCGAAGGGCGCCTGGTGGCCACCGTCGAGGCGTTCGAGGCACAGCTCACCCAGTTCTTCAACACCTTGTCGGCCCACTTGTCCCTCAAGCGGCTGCTGCGCGACGAGCTGCGGGCCGAACTGTCGAACCGGGTGAACATCGCGTCGCCCCGGCCGACGGTCGGGGTGCCACCCGACGACCTCTACTTCCTGAACACGCTGCTGCCCACCGACACCCTCTACCGCGAGTCCGGCGGCGGGCTGCGTTTCGAGTCGCCCGCGGGTTCGCGCCACGTGTCGATGCACAGCGTCAAGGCCTATCCCGGCGAGGCCGACAACGCACCCATCGAACAGCTGCTGGGTGTGGCGAGCGACTTCACGCTCGTCAGCATGTTCCGTTTCGTCGACACCGCTCGCGCCCGCAAGCTGATCCAGGACCAGGAGCAGCACTACCGGTCCAACGTGAAGGGCCCGCTGGTGCAGGCCATCGAGAAGCTCACGGGCATCGTCTCCGAACGGGTCGACCTGGGCATGGCCGCGCTGGCCGACGACGCGCAGGCCGCGCTGGTGGAGCTCACCCGCGATGCCGTCGGGTACGGGTACCACACGCTGGCGGTCCAGGTCATCGCCGACACGCGCGAGGAGAATCAGCAGTCGTGCCAGCACATCCATGCGATCCTGGCCAACGCCGGCTACGGGCTCGTGAAGGAGAACGTCAACGTGCTGTCGGCCTTCGCCGCCACCGTGCCGGGGGCGGCCGACGCGGTGCTGCGCACCAGCCTCGTCAGCAGCCGCAACCTCTCCGACCTCACCATCGTGCGCACGCTCGACAGCGGCCGGCTCGACAACCCCCACCTCACCGAACAGCGCGGCGTGCCCACCGAACCGCTGGTGCTGCTGCCCACGCGCACCGACGTGCCCGAGCGGTTCTCGCTGCACGTGGGTGATGTGGGCCACTTCATGGTGGTGGGGCCCGCGGGCGCGGGCAAGACCACGCTGATGAACTTCCTGATCACGCACTGGCAGCGGTACGCGCCGTGCCGCGTGATCGTGGTCGACAAGGGCTTCTCGAACTACATCACGCTCAAGGCCCTGGGCGGCGAGTACATCAGCCTGGGCGACGGGCAGGTCGACGCCGCGATGAACCCGGCCCGCTGGATCGCCCGCCCCGACACCGTGCCGAAGTTCCGCCGCTGGGTGGAGCTGGCGCTGCGGGCCTTCGATCCTCAGCCCCTCACACCCGAGAACGTGCAGGTGCTCGACAAGGCCATCCAGCTGGCGGCCGGGCAGGGCGGGGCGCACACGCTGTCGAAGCTCTACATGCTGATCGCGGGGCAGGACAAGGCGCTCGCGAGCCGGCTGCATGCGTGGACGCGCGCCTCGGACCGCTACGGCGTGTACTTCGACAACCCGGAAGACCGCTTCGTGCTGTCCGACATCACCGGCATCGAGGTGGGCGGGCTGCTGGCCGACACGAGCCTCGCACCGGCCATGCTCGCCTACCTGTTCGAGGTGGTGGAGGAGAAGGTCGACGACGCCTCGCGCCCCACGCTCATCTACCTCGAGGAGGCCTGGTACCTGCTGCAGAACCCGGCGTTCCGGCACATGTTCGAGGACTGGATCAAGACCATGCGCAAGCGCAACGCCAGCGTCGGCATCGCCACGCAGTCCCTGAAGGACGTGCGTGACAGCCCCATCAGCGCCACGCTGAACGACAACATCAAGACGCGCATCTTCCTGCCGAACCTGCAGGCCTTCGACAGCCGCGACGTCTACCGCGACATGCTGGGCCTGCGCGACGCCGAGATCGAGGTGATCCGGAGCGCGCGCCAGAAGCGCGACTACTACGTCGTGCAGGACACGCGCCGGCGCCTCGTCGACGTGCAGCTCCCGCCCGAGATCCTCGCCCTCACGCGCTCCGACGCCCGCGCGAAGGCCATCTTCCACCGCGAGCTGGCCCGGGGCGGGGAGCACTGGCTCGCGCGGTACATGCAGGAGGTGATCCATGGTTGAACTCAAGCGCGCGGTGATCGCCGCGCTGGTGCTCGCGCTCGGGCTCGGGGCGCCGCCCGTGCGAGCCATCGTGTTCATCGACCCGGTCAACCTGATCCAGAACATCATCAGCGCGATGGAGGCCATCGAGCAGGTCCATGCCACCTACACGCAGATCCAGGTTCAGGTGCAGCAGGCCCAGGCCATGGCGCGTCAATTGAAGTCGATGGACCCGTCCCAGATCGCCGGGGTCCTCGGCGACATCACCGGCCGCGAGGAACTGCTGCGGTTGGAACGGGCGCTCGCCGCGAACCGCGACCTGATCGGTTCGCTGAACACCATCCGACAGGGCTTCGACGAGCGGCTCGACACCGCGCGGTTGATGAAGCTCACATGGCACGAGTACGTGGCGTGGGAACGCAACCGCATCGCCCGCAAGGAGGAGTCGGCGCTGGCGCGGGTGCAGGCCGAGGCCCATGCGATGAAACGCATCGAGGCCGACTACGACTTCGCTCGGGAGCAGGCGCAGAAGATCCCGCAGAGTTCGGGCACCCACGAGGCGGTGCAGCAGATGAACGTGCAGATGAACCGCGTGATCCAGCAGAACGCGGAACTGCTGCGGCAGTTCTCCACCGCGATGGGCCGCGCCACGGCCGAACGCGAGATGCAGGAGGCCGAGGACTCGGCGCGCGCCAAGGCGCAGGAAGATGCCTGGCGGGCGGCCGTCGAGGCGGCCCGCCGGGCCGACCGCCAGGCCATCGACGCCTGGAACCGGGGACGTCGGCCATGAGCCCCCGCATCGTGCGGCTCGCGTTCGGCGTGTCGCTGTGCCTGTCTCTGTGCCTGTTTCTGTGCCTGGGAGCCGGCCTGGCCCATGCGCAGGCGGAAGCTGCGCCGGTCCCGCCTGCTGACCCGGTTGCGGCCGTGGGACAGCTGCGCGCGCTGTTCGCCGGGATCACCGAATCGATCGAGGCGTTCGGTGCCGGCAACGCGTCGCTGGTCGCCGTGGGGCGGCGCACGGCCGTGACCTTGTTCGGCGTGCTGCTGGTATGGGGCATCGTCAAGTCGTGGATCCTCGGCAAGGGCATGGCTCAGCTGCTGCCCGAGTTCCTGCAGCCGCTCGTGATCTTCGGGCTGGCGCTCTGGGCCGTCGACCACCTGGGGCCGGTGGTCAAGGACTCCGTCGCCGGCCTGGCCCAGGTGTTCGCGGGCACGCTGAGCCTGCCCGGAGCGCCCACCGAGCTGGACGTCATCGACCGCATGGCGGTCGCCGCGTTCGATGTCGCCACGGCGGCGCCGTCGGGCCCCGGCAGCGAATGGGGGAACGTCATCAACGCCGTGGCGAACCAGACGCTCGGGCGGCTGTTCCGGCTGCTGGCGGCTGCCGTGCTGCTGGTGTCCGGGGCGCTCGCCGCGGGCGTGATGCTGATGGCGAAGGTGCAGACCTCGCTGGCCATCCTGTTCGCTCCGGTGATGATTCCCTGGGCGATGTGGGCGCCGTCGGCGTTCGTGTTCAACGCGTGGCTCGGCTTTCTCGTGACCGGTGCCATGCAGGGGGTCATGGCGGCGGCGGTGGCGGCCATGTCGATCCAGGCGATCGACAAGGTGGTCGTTGTCGCGAGGGCCATGGGGCCGTCCGACGGCATGTCTTTCGTGACGTGCTGCGTGCTGCTGCTGATGGCCGTGACGGTCGGGTTCCTCTTCATGAAGGTGCCCTCGCTGGCGAGTGGCCTCGTCGGCGGCGCGTCGCTGAACCTGGACCGCTGGTCGGCCGTGGGCCATGCCACGGGCAACGGCCTGGCCACCGCGGGCGCCGGTGCCGGCACGGTCATGAAGGAGGCCTACAAGTTCGGGCGCGGCGCGGTGGAGGGCTTCGGTCGCCTGGGCCGGGGCGGGGGTGGGGCGGCCGGGGGGCTGGCGGGGAGTGCCGCTGGTGGCGCTGCGGGTGGCCTCACATCGGGACCGGGCCGGGGTGGCTCGGCCACCTCGGGCGGCGGCGCGTCGACCCCCACGTCCCGCCACACGCCCGGGATGGCCGCCGCGCTCGGGCGAGGCGCCGGCATGGCCGCAGGTGCCGCAGCCCGTGCGATGCAGGGTGGTTCACCCAAGCCGTATCCGGCATCTCCCGCCACGGGCGGCACGTCCAGCGGGCCGGCGGGTGGGGCCCCGGGCTCGGCCAAGCCACCGCACCAGCCGTTCCGGCCCAGACCGGGCACACGGCCCGTCAACCGTCCGAAGGCGGGGGCATCATGAACGCCGGGCTGTGGCGCGATGCCGTGGAGATCGTCCGGCATTTCGTGTGGTCGCGCCGGCTGCTGCGCTGGTTCATCGTGGGACGCATCGACGAAACCACGCTGCGGGTCGGCCTCCAGGCCGTCGAGGACCGGGTCGCGGTGCTGCGCCTCAGGCACACGCTGCTCGACCTGCTGGTGACTTTGCTCGGGCAACCCTTGCCGCTGCAGCGTCCGGTGGCGTGGCTGCTGGGGCTCGCGGTGGTGTCGATGCTGGTGCGATGTGCACGGGCCGGCTGACATGGGCGATGGGGCGCTGCGGGAGAGGGCGGCGGCCTGCACGCCCGGCGCGGCCGCTGTACAGTCGTTCGTTCCGGACTTCGCGTTCCCTGACCCACCCCGCCGCCATGACCACCGCCCGCGCCATCCGCCTCACCGAATTCGGCAACCCCGACGTCATGCGCCTGGAAACCGTCGACGTGCCGCCGCCTGCGGCCGGCGAGGTCCAGCTGCGCCAGACCGCGATGGGTTTCAACTACATCGACGTGTACCAGCGCATGGGCCGGTACCCGCTGCCGTCGCCCACGGGCCTCGGCTTCGAGGCGGCCGGCGTGGTGGAAGCGGTGGGGGCGGGCGTGACCGACCTGAAGCCGGGTGACCGCGTGGTCTACATGAACGCTGGCGGCGTCGGGGCCTATGCCGACCGCCGCAACGTGCCGGCCGACAAGGTGGTCGTGATTCCCGCGGGCATCTCCGACGAGGACGCCGCCGCGGTGTTCTTCAAGGCGATGACCGCGCAGTTCCTCGTGCGCAAGACGTACGCCGTGCAGCCGGGCGACATCGTGGTGGTGCACGCCGCGGCCGGCGGGGTGGGGCAGATCCTCAGCCGCTGGGCGAAGGCCCTCGGCGCGACGGTGATCGGCACGGCCGGGTCGGCCGCGAAGTGCGAGGCCGCACGGGCGGCCGGCTGCGACGTGGCCGTCGACTACACGCAGGCCGACTGGGTCGAGCAGGTGATCGCCGCCACCGGCGGCCGCAAGGCCCGCGTGGTGTACGACTCGGTGGCGAAGGACACCTTCCTGGGTTCGCTCGACTGCACCGCGCCGTTCGGCATGGTGGTGCTGTTCGGCGCCGCGTCGGGCCCGGCCCCGATGATCGAGCCCGAGATCCTGAACAAGAAGGGCTGCCTGTTCCTCACCCGCCCGTCGGTGTTCCCGCACAACGCCGACACCGCCACCTTCCGCGCGAACGCGAAGGACGTGTTCGACGCGATGGCCTCCGGCGCGGTGCGTGCGGCCATCGGCGCGCGTTTCCGGCTGGACCAGGTGGCCGACGCGCACCGCGCGGCCGAGGCCCGCTCGCAGGCGGGCGCCATCGTGATCCTTCCGTGAGCGCCAACGCGAAGACCGCCCCATGTCCCTGCATCACTGGCTGATCTACGTGTCCGTCGTGCTCGCCGTCATCGTGGCGCCGGGCCCCTCGGCCATCCTGTGCGTGAGCCATGGCGTGGCCCATGGTGCGATGCGCACCCTGTCGACGATCGTGGGTGGCATGAGCGCCTCCCTGACGCTGATGATGCTGTCGGCCCTGGGGTTGGGCGCCGTCATCGCGGCGTCCGACACGCTGTTCCAGGTCATCAAGTACCTCGGGGCCGCGTACCTCGTGTACCTGGGGGTGTCGACGTGGCGTGCACCGCCGCAGGCGTTCGACCTCCCCGCGGACGCTGCCGCGCGAAGCGGCGCCTCGGCCACGGGCCGGGGGCTGTTCCGCAAGGGTTTCCTCGTCGGCATCGGCAACCCGAAGGACCTGCTGTTCTTCAGCTCGCTGTTCCCCCAGTTCATCGACCCGGGCCGGCCCCTCGTGGCCCAGCTGCTGGTCCTGGGCGCGACCTGGCTCGTGGTGGACGGCACCGTGATGATGGCCTATGCCAAGGGCGGCGCGGCCCTGGCGAAACGCCTGAAGGGCAGCCGGCTGGGCAAGGCGTTCAACCGCATCACCGGGGGCGCGTTCGTGGTGGCTGGTGGGGCGCTCGCAGTGGCCAACCGCTGAAACCCAGTCACCCCGGCGGCATCGAACACTCAATGAGGGAATTCATGACCCATCCGGATTGGACGAGCAAAGGCAAAACGATTGCCGGGTTGATCGAGGAACTCCGGTCATTTGAAGATCAGACCCTGGAAGTCAGGATCTCGTTCGACGATGGGGCGACCTCGCTTCCGATCTCGCTGGTCTGCAAGAGCTTCTGCGAGGGGAAGCCTTACGCGACCTTGCAGAACTGCCAGGACACCCCCACCGCCATTCGCCACCTCGATTGAGCCGCCAGAGGGTCCTGCGCCCGGGTCGAATCAGCCCTGCAGTCCGGCAAACACGTTCTGCACGTCCTCGTTCTCGTCGAGCGCCGCGAGGAACGTCTCCACTTCCTCCAGCTGCTCGGCCGTGAGGGTGGACGCCGAGACAGGATTCTTCGCCTTGTAGCCGAGCTTCGCGGACAGCACCGTGAAGCCCTGGGCGGGCAGGGCGCGGCTGACCACGTCGAGGTCGGTGGGGTCGGTCAGGAACACGGTGGTGCCGGTTTCCTCGTCAGTCGGCTCGAAGTCCTGCGCGCCGGCCTCGATGGCGGCGAGTTCGGGGTCGGTGCCCTTGGCCGCGGGTTCGGCCTCGATCATGCCGAGGTGGTCGAAGTCCCACGCGACCGAGCCGGACGTGCCGAGCTGGCCCTTGCGGAACAGCACGCGCATCTCGGACGCGGCGCGGTTGAGGTTGTCGGTCAGGCACTCGACCATCACCGGCACGCGGTGCGGCGCGAAGCCTTCGTACAGTGCGTACTCGAAGTGCACGGTTTCACCGGTGAGGCCTGCGCCCTTCTTGATGGCTCGCTCCAGCGTGTCCTTCGGCATCGACACCTTGCGGGCCTGCTCCACCACGAGGCGAAGCTTCGCGTTGGCCGCCGGGTCGGGGCCGCCGCGCGCGGCGATCATGATGTCCTTCGAGAGTTTGCCGAAGAGCCGGCCGCGCGCGTTCGCGGCGGCGTCCTTGTGCTTGGCTTTCCACTGAGCGCCCATGGTGTTGAATTCCTGAAATGGCCGAGGCGGGATGTCGGCGGGACGGGTGCGCGTTTCGGCGGCGCGACCGCGAGCCCAGGATTCTAGTGTCGGGGCGGTGGTTGGAGCGGTGCGGCCCTGGTTCATGCGATCTGCATGATCGGATCGTGCCTCGGTCCCTGAAAGGCGGATTCGGCGCCTTCGTCGCCCCCGGCGAGGGAATGGCGACCGAGACGTAGAACAATACGCCCCTTCCTCGCCGTCTGTTGCCCCGCATGACCTTCCCCCGCCTTCGCGCCGACGTCCTCGCCGGACTCACCACGTCGTTCGCCCTCGTCCCCGAGTGCATCGCGTTCGCCCTCGTCGCCCACCTCAATCCGCTGATGGGCCTGTACGGGGCCTTCATCATCTGCACGGTCACGGCCCTGTTCGGCGGGCGGCCGGGGATGATCTCGGGCGCCGCCGGGTCGATGGCCGTGGTGATCGTGGCGCTCGTCGTGCAGCACGGCGTGGCCTACCTGCTCGCGACCGTGCTGCTCGGCGGGCTGCTGATGGTGCTGTTCGGCGTGCTGCGGCTGGGCAAGCTGGTGCGCATGGTGCCGCACCCGGTGATGCTCGGTTTCGTCAACGGGCTGGCCATCATCATCGCGATGGCGCAGCTGGAACACTTCAGGGACGGGCACGCGTGGCTGCAGGGTCCGGCGCTGTGGCTCATGGCGGGCCTCGTGGCGCTGACCATGGCCATCGTCTACGTGCTGCCCAGGCTCACGCGCAGCGTGCCGCCGGCGCTGGTGGCGATCCTCGGGGTGGGTGTGCTGACCAACGTGCTGGACCTGCCCACGCGCACCCTGGGCGACATGGCGCACATCGCGGGCGGCCTGCCGTCGCTGTCGCTGCCGGACGTGCCGTGGAACCTCGAGACCCTGCGCATCGTCGCGCCCTATGCGGCGCTGATGGCCCTCGTGGGCCTGCTCGAGACGCTGCTGACGCTCAACCTCACCGACGAGATCACGCAGAGCCGCGGCCGCACGAACCGCGAGTGCGTGGCACTCGGCGTGGCGAACGTGGCCTCGGGGCTGGCCGGCGGCATGGGCGGCTGCGCGATGATCGGCCAGACGGTGATCAACCTCAACTCCGGCGGGCGCGGGCGGCTCTCCGGGGTCGTGGCCGGCGTGCTGATCCTGATGTTCGTGCTGTTCCTGTCGCCGCTGATCGAGCGCATCCCGCTGGCGGCGCTGGTGGGCGTGATGTTCGTCGTGGCGCAGCAGACCTTCGCGTGGGGTTCGCTGCGCGTGCTGAACAAGGTGCCGCGCAGCGACGTGGTGGTGATCGCGGCCGTCACGGTGATCACCGTGCTGACGGACCTGGCGACGGCCGTGCTGTGCGGCATCGTGATCGCCGCGCTGAACTTCGCGTGGCACCACGCGCGCGACCTGTACGCCGAGCCCCACGCGGAGCCCGATGGCAGCAAGCTCTACACGGTGCACGGCACGCTGTTCTTCGCGTCGGTCAAACCCTTCCTGGGCCAGTTCGATGCCGCGGGCGACCCGGCCGTGGTGACCCTCGACTGCCGGCACCTGAGCTTCGTCGACTACTCGGCCATCGAGGCGCTCAAGACCCTGCGCGAGCGCTACGAGAAGGCGGGCAAGCACCTGCGGGTGGTGCACCTGTCCGAGCGTTGCCGGCAGCTGCTGCGGCGGGCCGGTGGCCTGCCGCACGGGGACTGACGGGCTACAACTGCGGCAGCACGTCCTCGCCGAGTTCCCGGATCACGTCGTCCAGCGGACGCGCGCCGCGGGCCAGGTTGAACAGCACGTGCGCCACGCCCAGGCCGTGCATGTGGTGCAGGTAGGCGAGCAGCGCATGCCGGCCGGTGCGCAGGCCCAGCTCGAGCGGCGTGGCCGGTGCCGCGGGATCGTCCAGCAGGTCCAGCTGGACGGACTGCACGAAGGGTTTCGGCTGGCCGGCGACCTTCTGGGCCAGCGCCTGGCGCCACAGCTGGATGCGACCCTCCTGCCGGGCTTCCTCGCGGTGGTACGTGGCCCAGCCGTCCGCGTTCGACGCCGTCCACTGCAGCGACTGGCGCGCGGACCCCACGACCAGCATCGGGATGTCGGCCTGCGGCACGGCCATCAGCTCGTGGCCGCCGGTGTGGGCGAGCAGGTGCCGGCGTGCCTCGGGATCGGAGGAGAGCGCCGAGCGCACGAGTGCCCAATGGGTGCGGAAGGTCTCCGCGCGGGCGTCGAGTTCGGCGCCGAAGGACGCGAACTCGTCCGGCCGGTCGCCCGAGCCGGCACCGAGGATGAAGCGGCCGCCGCTCAGCCGGTCGAGGCTCAGCGCGGCCTTGGCGACGTGCAGCGGATGGCGCAGCGGCAGCACGATGGCCGCGGCGCCGAGGGCGATGCGGCGGGTGGCGCCGGCCAGGGCCAGCAGCCACAGGAACGGATCGTCGAGCGCGGTCGCGGTGTTGTCTGGGCCCTGCGGCACCATCAGCGGCACGTCGCGGGTCCACAGCGCCGCGAAGCCGAGGCCGTCGGCCTGCGCGGCGAGCCGGGCCGTTTCGCCGAGCTCGGCCATCGGCGCGGGCGGGCCGCCGAACGGTGTCATGAGGCCCAGGGTCAGGCGCCCTGGCACGAACACGCGGTCGAAGGCGAGGTTGAAACGTGCCATGGGACGTGCCCTCAGTGGCCCGCGCCGTCCGGCGCCGATGCGGCGGACGCCACCGGCGCCGTGCCGCACACCTCGCGCAGCGCCTGCCAGACGATGGCGCGCACCTCCGGCCGGGTCATTGCGTCGAGGTGTTCGCCGCCGACCACCCGCACCCAGGTCTTGGGCTCGCGCGCGGCCTCGAAGAGGTCCACGCCCTGGAAGAACGGCACGGTGCGGTCGGCATCACCCTGAATGATCCACACGGGCACGTGGACGTTCGGGATCGCCGTGACCGGGTCGTCCTCGCTGCCCGGCAGGGTCTCGCGCACGATGGGGGCGAAGAGCTTGAGCACCTTGATCTCGTTGGCGACGTGGTGGGCCACGTCGCGGTAGCGGGCGAAGCCGGAGTCGACGATCAGGCCCTGCACGAGGCCCGGCGGGAGTTCGGCGACCGCGCGGATCGCCGTGGCGCCGCCCAGGCTCTGGCCGAACACGAAGAGCCGGCCCGGGGTGGCGCCGGGCATCTGCAGCGCGGTGTGCACGGCGGCCTCGGTGTCGGCCACGACCCCGTCGAGCGACGGTTTGCCGAGCGACAGCCCGAAGCCCCGGTAGTCGAACATCAGCACGTTGACCCCGAGCGGCGGCAGCCACGCCACGGCCTCGAGGTGCCGCGAGATGTTGGCCGCGTTGCCGTGGGCGTGCACCACGGTGCAGATGGGCGGGCCGGCCTTCGGGTCGGCCGGCAGCCACCAGCCGTCCAGCGGCGAGCGGTCCTCCGCGCGGAACTCGATGTCGTGGGAGACGAGGCCCAGCTTCTCGGGCTCCGAGTACTCGCGGTCGTTCGGATGGAAGAAGAGGGCGCGGACACAGCCGCCGAGCAGCAGCACGCTTGCGCAGGCGGCCGCCACGGCCCTCGCCACGCCCGACCCGCGGCGTGTGCGATGGCGTGCAGCGTTCAAGCGGTCAGTCCTGGGCGTTGTCGTAGGCGCTGAGGGGCACGCAGCTGCAGAACAGGTTGCGGTCGCCGTAGACGTTGTCGACCCGGCCCACGGGCGACCAGTATTTCTGCTGCCGCAGGCTCTTCACCGGGTACGCCGCTTCCTCGCGGGTGTACGGGTGCGGCCAGTCGGCCTTCAGCAGCGCCTCGGTGGTGTGGGGGGCGGCCTTCAGCGGGTTGTCCTCGCGCGGCCACGTGCCCGACTCCACCTTCGCGATCTCGCCGCGGATGGCGATCATCGCGTCGCAGAAGCGGTCCAGCTCCTTCAGCGGTTCGCTTTCGGTGGGCTCGACCATCAGCGTGCCGGCCACCGGGAAGCTCAGCGTGGGGGCGTGGAAGCCGTAGTCGATCAGGCGCTTGGCCACGTCTTCCGCGGTGACGCCGGACGAGTCCTTGAGCGGGCGCAGGTCGAGGATGCACTCGTGGGCCACGCCGCCACCCTTCACGCCGGCGATGTTGCCGCTGTAGTGGATGTCGTAGTGGTCGGCCAGGCGCGCGGCCACGTAGTTGGCGCTCAGGATCGCGGTTTCGGTGGCGGCCTTGAGGCCGTCGGCGCCCATCATGCGCACGTACATCCAGCTGATGGGCAGCACCGCGGCGTTGCCGAGCGGCGCGGCCGAGACGGCGCCCACGCGCGGCGTGCCCACGCCGATGCCGGCCGCGCGGTGGGCGGGCAGGTAGGGCACGAGGTCTTCCACCACGCACACGGGGCCCACGCCGGGGCCACCGCCGCCGTGCGGGATGCAGAAGGTCTTGTGGAGGTTCAGGTGGCTCACGTCGCCGCCGAACTCGCCGGGAGCGGCCACGCCCACCAGCGCGTTCATGTTGGCGCCGTCGACGTAGACCCGGCCGCCGTGCTGGTGCACGAGGGCGCAGAGTTCCTTCACGCGCGTCTCGAACACGCCGTAGGTGGACGGGTAGGTGATCATCACGCACGACAGGCGGGCCGAGTGCTGTTCGCACTTGGCCTTCAGGTCGTCGATGTCGACGTTGCCGTCGGCGTCGCACTTGGTCACCACCACCTGCAGGCCGGCCATCTGCGCGCTGGCGGGGTTGGTGCCGTGGGCGGATTCGGGGATCAGGCAGATGTCGCGCCGGCCTTCGCCGCGGGCCTCGTGGAAGGCCTTGATGGCGAGGAGGCCGGCGTATTCGCCCTGGGAGCCGGCATTGGGCTGCAGGCTGATGCCGGCGTAGCCGGTGGCCTGGCACAGCCATTCGCGCAGCTGCTCGTCGAGTTCGGCGTAGCCGGCCAGCTGGTCGGCCGGGGCGAACGGGTGCAGGTTCGCGAACTCGGGCCACGTGATGGGGATCATCTCGCTCGTGGCGTTGAGCTTCATCGTGCACGAGCCCAGCGGGATCATGCTGCGGTCGAGCGCCAGGTCCTTGTCGGAGAGGCTGCGGATGTAGCGCAGCATCTCGGTCTCGGAGTGGTGCATGTTGAAGACCGGGTGCGTGAGGTACGCACTGGTGCGCACCAGCGCGTCGGGCAGCAGCGAGACGATGCCCTTCTCGAACGCGTCGAACGACGGCAGCGGGCGGCCGTGTGCGAACAGCGTCCACAGCGCTTCCAGGCAGCCGCGCGACGTGGTCTCGTCGAGCGTGATGCCCACCGACGCGGCCGAGGCGCGGCGCAGGTTCAGGCCCGCGGCGCGCGCGGCGGCCAGCACCTGCTCGGTGGTGTCGGCGGTGTGCACCTCGAGCGTGTCGAAGGCGTGTGCGTTGAGCACCTTCGCGCCCAGGCCCTTGACACCCTCGGCGAGGATGGCCGTGTAGCTGGCCACGCGGCGCGCGATGCGCTGCAGGCCGGCCGGGCCGTGGTACACGGCGTACATGCTGGCCACCACCGCGGGCAGCACCTGGGCGGTGCAGATGTTCGACGTGGCCTTCTCGCGGCGGATGTGCTGCTCGCGCGTCTGCAGCGCGAGGCGGTAGGCCGGGTTGCCGTGGCTGTCGACGCTGACGCCGACGAGGCGGCCCGGCATCGAGCGCTTGTGCTCGTCCTTCGTGGCCATGTAGGCGGCGTGCGGGCCGCCGTTGCCCATGGGCATGCCGAAGCGCTGGGTGTTGCCCACCGCGATGTCGGCGCCCATCTCGCCGGGCGACTTGAGCAGCGTGAGGGCCAGCAGGTCGGCCGCGACGATGGCGAGGCCGCCGGCCGCGTGCACGGCGTCGATCAGCGGGCCGAGGTCACGCACCGCGCCGCCCACGCCGGGGTACTGGAAGAGGGCGCCGAAGGCCCCCGCGGTGCCGGCCTGCTCGGCCGGGCCGGTCGCGACCGTGATGCCCAGCGGGCGGGCGCGCGTCTGCACCACCTCGAGCGTCTGCGGCAGCACGTCGTCGGCGACGAAGAACACGGTGCTCTTGCTCTTGCCCACGCGCATCGCGAGGGTCATGGCCTCGGCGGCGGCCGTGGCTTCGTCCAGCATCGACGAGCCGGCGATGGCGAGGCCCGTGAGGTCGCACACCATCGTCTGGAAGTTGACGAGCGCCTCCATGCGGCCCTGCGAGATCTCGGCCTGGTACGGCGTGTAGGCCGTGTACCACGCCGGGTTCTCGAGGATGTTGCGCAGGATGACGCCCGGCGTGAGGGTGCCGTGGTAGCCCTGCCCGATGAAACTCTTCAGCACCCGGTTCTTGCCGGCGATGCGCTTCAGGTCCGCCAGCGCGCGCGCTTCGGTGAGCGGCGCGGGCAGCGCCATGGGCGCGGGCCGGGCGATGGCACGCGGCACGATGGCGTCGATCAGCGCGCGGCGCGAGGCCGCCCCGATGACCGACAGCATGTGCCGTTCGTCGCTGTCCTCGATGCCGATGTGGCGGGCGACGAATTCGGCGGCGTTCTCGAGCTCTCCGAGCGGCTTGAGGGCGGACATCAACATGGCGGACGGATCCAGGAAGAGGGGTGTGACGGGTGGAGTGGGCAGGGCGTAGGCGGGGTCAGCTGTTCTTGACGAGGTCGTCGTACGCGGTGGCGTCGAGCAGCTTGGCGAACTGGCCGGCGTCGGCCACCTTCACCTTGAAGAACCAGCCGGTGTTCAGCGGGTCGCTGTTGGCGAGCGACGGGTCGGCGCGCAGCGCCTCGTTGACCTCGACGATCTCGCCGGTCACCGGCATGTAGAGGTCGGCCGCGGCCTTCACGGATTCGACGACGCCGGCGACGTCGCCCTGGTTGAACGTGGCGCCCACGGCGGGCAGGTCGACGAACACGACGTCACCGAGGGCGTCCTGCGCATGCACGGTGATGCCAACGGTGGCGGAAGCGGGCGTGTCGGTGGTGATCCACTCGTGTTCGGCCGTGTAGAGGGTCGTCATCGGTCAACTCCTGGGTGGCCCGGCCGCTTCGCGCGGCGGGCGGGGTCTGTGGGAAAAGGAACGAACGGGGGAAAACAGGACCGCGTTCAGCCGCGCACGTAGCGGTGCGGCACGAACGGGGTGGGCGCCACCCGCATGGGCTGGCGCTTGCCGCGCACCTCCGCGAACAGCTCGTGGTGCGGGAGGGCGTGGTTGCTGGCGAGGTACGCCATCGCGATGGCCTGGTTCACCGACGGCGCGAGCGTGCCGCTGGTGACGTGGCCGAGCTTGTGGCCCCGTGCGTCGACGATGGTGGCGCCTTCGCGCACCGGCACCCGCTCGAGGCCCAGCAGGCCCACGCGCTTGTTGGTGGTGCCCGTGGCGAGCTGGGCGTCGATGGCCGCGGCGCCGGGGTAGCCGCCGTGGCGTGCACCACCGACGCGGCGGACCTTCTGGATGGCCCAGGTGAGGCCGGCCTCGACCGGGGTGGTGTTCTCGTTGATGTCGTGGCCGTACAGGCACAGGCCCGCCTCGAGGCGCAGCGTGTCGCGTGCGCCGAGGCCCACGGGGCGCACCTCCGGCTGGGCCAGCAGCTTGCGGGCGAGGGCTTCGACGTGTTCATTGGCGACCGAGATCTCGAAGCCGTCCTCGCCCGTGTACCCGGAGCGGGTGACGTAGCAGTTGATGCCGTCGAGCGAGAAGGCCTTGCCGGTCATGAAGACGAGCGTGGCGACCTCGGGGTTGAGTCGGCGCAGCGCATCGACCGCCTTCGGGCCCTGCAGCGCGAGCAGCGCCTGGTCGGGCAGGGGCTGCACGGTGCAGCGGTGGCCGATGTGGGTGACGAGGTGGGTGAGGTCGGCCTTCTTGCACGCGGCGTTGACGACCAGCAGCAAGTCGTGTTCGCGCCGGGTGATCATCAGGTCGTCGAGGATGCCGCCGGACTTGTTGGTGAAGAAGCCGTAACGCTGCTTGCCGACGCCGAGGCCGATCACGTCGACCGGGATCAGCGATTCGAGGGCCTTCGCGGCGTCGTCGCCGATGAGGCGGCACTGGCCCATGTGGGACACGTCGAACAGCGCGGCGGCCTCTCGGCAGTGCTTGTGTTCGGCGATGATGCCGCCGGGGTAGTTGACCGGCATCTCGTAGCCGGCGAAGGGGACCATCTTGGCACCGAGTTCGAGGTGCAACGCGTGGAGCGGCGTCTTCAGCAGGGCGGCGGGCAGGGACATGCGTTTCTCCGGCAGGGCAATCGTGCAACCACCGACTTCGGTGGGGATGCCCTCGCTGTCCGCTTTACCTGAGAGATTGGCGGGGGTTCGTGCCGACACCTGCCGCTTGCCCCTTCGGTGGACCGGCTCACCCGCGTGCGGGTCACCAGCCTCTCTCCAGTGAGGAACGCCCCGTTACCGAAGCGTGTGCCAGTCCTTTTGCCTGAGCGTTTCTGCCTCCGGCCGGTGCTTGCACCCCGACCCTCGGCTCGCCTTCGGCGGCGCCCTTGCGGGCACTCTCTCCTGACGGCTCGTAGTGTACCCCCGCGGCGTGCGTGTGGCATCCATCACGTGAACCCCGAACGTTTCGTGTCGTCGCGTGTCGTCGCAATCGCTTACGGATTTCCGGTGTTGACGTGAGGTGGCCTGCCGAAACGAGAGGCAGAGGCCACCTCGACGCCCGGTGCGAACGGGTGGCCAGCTTGTCAAACGACTCGGGAACCGCTCCATGAAATCGCTCCACGTGCCGACCCCGGCGCCCCTGCTTTCCGCGCTCACCCTGGCCTGCCTGCTCGCCGCCTGCGGCGGTGGCGCCGACGACACGAACACCACGCTTTCGACCCCGGCCGCCCTGGCACCGGCCGACGGCACCAAGCTGATCGCGGCCACGACCGATGCCGACGAAGGCGACGTCGGGGACGACACGTCCTACACCGTCGTGCCCGACGAAATGGTGCTCAACAATCTCTTCGCCGACGGCCTCAACAACTGGAACGTGGGCGATGCCGTGCTCGTCAACAGCTCGCAGCGTCCCGGCGGCAAGGCGCTCAACGTCGGCTGGCGCGCGCTGCAGACGTTCGCGCCGGCCCAGCTCGTCGCGGGCGCCTCGTACACCGTGAAGTTCCGCGCCCGCAACGAAAACGCGACCGGCACCACCACCGTCGCGATGAAGTTCCAGATCCCGCCGTACAACGAGAACTTCCGCACGTTCCAGACGCAGGTGAAGGGCACGGCGTGGACGGACTACACGTTCGAGTTCACCGCACCGGCCTACACGAAGGGCGAACTGAGCGTGCTGGCGAACGGCTCGCGCGCGGTCGTCGACACCGTCTCGATGAAGATGCGCACGCCCATCGCCGTGACCGAGCCGATCACGTCCCCGTCGAACTCGTTCGTGCCCGCCGGCTACACGCTCGCGTTCAACGACGAGTTCAACGGCACCACGCTGAACCGCGCGAAGTGGCACACGCGCATGATCTACAACAACGGCACCACGGACCGCCTGCACGACGAGAAGCAGCGGTACCGCGACAACGACAACCACCAGGTGGGCAACGGCGTGCTGAGCCTCGTCGCGCGCAAGGTGTCGACCACGGACGCGAACGGCATCAACTACGAGTCGGGGATGATCCGCTCCGACTGGACCACGCGCTACGGCTACTTCGAGGCCCGCGTGAAGATGCCGCCGGGCAAGGGCGTGTGGCCGGCGTTCTGGCTCAACTCCGATGTCTCCGAGACCGGTCGCCTGTCGTGGCCGCCCGAGATCGACATCTTCGAGTTCGTGAACAACGGCGTGGAGGACCTGCCGGACATGCTCCACTCGAACGTCGTGACCCGCGACCGCCAGCCGTCCTCGGTCTCGTACGCCGACCCGGCGTTCAATCTGCAGTACACGTTCTGGAAGGCCCCGTTCAACTTCACCGAGGGCTACCACGTGATCGGTGCCGAATGGACGCCGACCTCCGTCACGATGTACATCGACGGCAAGAAGATCTACACGCGTGCCGCGACGTGGACCTACGACGACGGCACGGCCGGCGGGCCGGCGCACATCCTGCTGAACCTCGGCATCGGCGGGGCGTGGGCGGGCCGCAACGGCATCGACGACACGGCGTTCCCGCAGGCGCTGAACATCGACTGGGTGCGGGCCTATCGCAAGAACTGACGCACCATGAGAAACGGCCCCCGCGGGGGCCGTTTGTCTCTTACATGCCGGAGTAGTTCGGACCGCCGCCACCTTCAGGCGTCACCCACACGATGTTCTGCGTGGGGTCCTTGATGTCGCAGGTCTTGCAGTGCACGCAGTTCTGCGCGTTGATCTGCAGGCGGTCGGTGTTGTCCTCGTTCTTGACGAACTCGTACACGCCGGCCGGGCAGTAGCGCGACTCGGGGCCGGCGTACTTCGCGAGGTTGACCTTGACCGGCACCGAGTCGTCCTTGAGCGTCAGGTGCGCCGGCTGGTGTTCCTCGTGGTTCGTGTTGCTCACGAACACGCTGCTCAGGCGGTCGAAGGTGATCTTGCCGTCCGGCTTCGGGTACACGATCTGCGGGAACTCGGAGGCCGGGCGCAGCATGGCGTGGTCGGGGATCGTGCGGCGCTTCGTCCAGGGCGGGGTCTTGAAGCCGAGCTTCGGCAGCAGCCAGTACTCGATGCCGTTCATCAGGCCGCCCACCATGTTGCCCAGCTTGAACCAGGCCTTGAAGTTGCGCGACTGGTGCAGTTCGTCGCGCAGCCAGCTCTTCTCGAAGGCTTCCGGGAAGGCCGACAGTTCGTCGTGCTGGCGGCCGCCGGTGACGGCGGCGAACAGCGCGTCGGCGGCGAGCATGCCGCTCTTGATCGCGGCATGGCTGCCCTTGATGCGGGCGCCGTTCAGGAAACCGGCGTCGCAGCCCACGAGGCAGCCGCCCGGGAACACGACCTTCGGCAGGCTCAGCAGGCCGCCGGTGGTGATGGCGCGCGCGCCGTAGCTCAGGCGCTTGCCGCCTTCGAGGTACTTGAGGATGGCCGGGTGGGTCTTCCACCGCTGCATTTCCTCGAACGGGCTGATCCACGGGTTGGCGTAGTCGAGGCCGGTGACGAGGCCGAGCGTGACCTTGTTGTCCTCGAGGTGGTACATGAAGCCGCCGCCGTAGGTGCTGTCGTCCATCGGGAAGCCGGCGGTGTGGATGACCAGACCCGCCTTGTGCTTGGCGGGGTCGATCTCCCACAGTTCCTTCACGCCGATGGCGTAGGCCTGCGGGTCCTTGCCCTCGTCGAGCTTGAACTTCCCGATGACCTGCTTGCCGAGGTGGCCGCGGGCGCCTTCGGCGAACACGGTGTACTTGCCGTGCAGTTCCATGCCCAGCTGGAAGTTCTCGTTCGGCTGGCCGTCCTTGCCGATGCCGAGGTTGCCGGTGGCGACACCCTTGACGCTGCCGTCGTCGTTGAAGAGCACTTCGGCGGCGGGGAAGCCGGGGAAGATCTCCACACCGAGGGCTTCGGCCTGCTGCGCCAGCCAGCGCACCACGTTGCCGAGGCTGATGGCGTAGTTGCCCTCGTTGTGGAAGTTGTCGGGGATCATGAACTTCGGGAAGTCGATCGCACCGGTCTTCGTGAGCCACATGACCTTGTCGTCCGTGACGGGCTGGTTCAGGGGCGCGCCCTGTTCCTTCCAGTCGGGGATCAGTTCGGTGAGGGCCCTGGGGTCCATCACCGCGCCGCTCAGGATGTGGGCGCCGGGTTCCGAGCCCTTCTCGAGCACGACGACGGAGATTTCCTTCTCCTGCGCGGCAGCGAGCTGCTTCAGCTTGATGGCCGTGGCGAGGCCGCCGGGGCCGCCACCGACGATCACGACGTCGTATTCCATGGCCTCGCGTGGGCCGTACTGGGCAAGAATTTCCGAGGGGGTCATGCAGTCTCCTTGAATCGGGCTCGAATTCACTTTGTCGCGCATTCTAAATGTTGCAGAAGGCGAAAACGAACGGTCGTTCGATCCAAGCAACGTGTCTTCTTCACGAGGGGAGCGTGCTATCTTCATCGCTCACCCGAAGTCGAAGTTGATGAACCAGGAGAACCGAATGAGCTACAGCATCGATCTGTCCGGGCGCGTCGCGCTGGTCACCGGCGCGTCGAGCGGGCTGGGCACCCAATTCGCCAAGACGCTGGCCGGCGCCGGCGCCGCCGTGGTGCTGGCGGGCCGCCGCGTCGAGCGGCTGAAGACGCTGCGCGCCGAAATCGAGGCGTCGGGCGGCGACGCCCACGTGGTGACGCTCGACGTCACCGACCACGACAGCATCAAGGCCGCCGTCGCCCACGCCGAAACCGAGATGGGCACGATCGACATCCTCGTGAACAACTCGGGCGTCAGCACCACGCAGAAGCTGGTCGACGTGTCCGAGGAGGATTACGACTACGTGATGGACACCAACACGAAGGGCGCCTTCTTCGTGGCCCAGGAGGTGGGCAAGCGCATGCTCGCCCGCGCCCGCGGCGCGGCGCCGGGCACCTTCACGGGCGGGCGCATCGTCAACATCGCGTCGATGGCCGGCTTGAAGCCTCTGAGCCAGATCGGCGTGTACGCGATGAGCAAGGCCGCCGTGGTGCACATGACCCGCGCGATGGCGCTCGAGTGGGGCCGCTTCGGCATCAACGTCAACGCCATCTGCCCGGGCTACATCGACACCGAGATCAACCACCACCACTGGGGCACCGAACAGGGCCAGAAGCTGATCGCGATGATGCCGCGCAAGCGCATCGGCCAGCCGAAGGACCTCGACGCCGTGCTGATGCTGCTGTGCTCGAACGAGAGCCACTTCATCAACGGCGCGGTGATCCAGGCCGACGACGGGTTCGCCATCTGATGCGGGCGCTGTCCCTCCTCGAGACCCGCGTGCTCGGGGTCCTGATCGAGAAGGCCCACACGGTGCCCGACAGCTATCCGCTGTCGCTGAACTCGCTCGTGGGCGGGTGCAACCAGAAGACGGCGCGCGATCCGGTGCTGAACGCCTCGGAGTCCGAGGTGCAGGCCACGGTGGACGCGCTGAAGGTGCTGCACCTCGTGTTCGAGGCGAGCGGCTCGCGCGTGTCCCGCTACGAGCACAACCTCGGGCGGGCGATGAACCTGCCGTCCGCCTCGGTGGCGCTGCTGGCCGTGCTGATGCTGCGCGGTCCGCAGACCTCGTCGGAGCTGCGCGGGAACAGCGAGCGGCTGCACAAGTTCGCCGACACCGGGTCGGTGGAGGCCTTCCTCGACGAGCTGGCGGAACGGTCCGAAGAGAAGGGCGGCCCGCTGGTCGTCAAGCTGCCCCGTGCCCCCGGCGCCCGCGAGTCGCGCTGGACGCACCTGCTGTCCGGCGAGGTCGACGTGAGTGCGTTGCCCGTGGCCGCCGAGTCGGCCGACTTCGTCGCGGCGAGCGAGCTGGCCACCCTGAAGGCCCAGCAGGCCACCATGCAGCGTGAAATCCAGACGCTTCAGGCGCTGGTCGAGCGCCTGTATGCCGAACTCGGGGTTTCGAAGGAGTCCTGAGCCTCGACCTTCGGCTAAAGTGCCCCGCACAACGAGAGGCTGGACATGCAGCTTGGGGCAGGGTGGTTCGGGGATCTGATGGGGCGGGCCGTCCGCAGGCTGCGCGCCGGCGTGGTCGGGTGCCTGGCGCTGGCCGGGCCCGTCGTGGCCCTCGCCGAGGACACCACGTTCACGCCCGAAGAGACCGCCTGGGTCGCCGCGCACCCGGTCGTCACGTTCGGCTGGACCGGCGGCCTGCCGCCGTACTTCACGTTCGACCCCGATGCCCCCGAGCCCCAGGGCTTCGCCGCCGAGATGCTCGTGCAGGCGGCCGAACGTGCCGGCTTCCACGTGGCGCACCGGCGCTACCCGAACCTGCCGGCCGTGCACGACGCCGTGCGGCGGGGCGAGGTGTCCGGCGTGGCCTTCGTGTCCGCGCCCGTCGACAAGGACCCGTCGGACCTGCTCGCCACCCGGCCCATGATCTCCGCGAACATGGTGCTCGCGGTGCGCCGCGACATCCCCGACATCTCCCCGGCTTCGAACTTCGGGGGCTACCGGATCTCGGTCGAGACCGGGTCGGGCGCCGACCAGCTGCTGCGCCGGCGCTTCCCGAACGCGAAGGTCGTTCGCCACGACACCCCCGAACTCGCGCTGCGCGCGGTGGCCTCGGGCGATGCGGACCTCTTCATCGGCTTCCGCCATGTGGCGGTGCACTACATCGAGTCGCTCCTGATGGCCAACGTGCAGGTGCGCGGCACGCTCGGGCCGGGGCTGTCGTCGCTCGGGCCCGCGGTGCCCCGCGGCGAGCCCATCCTGCAGTCGGTGCTCGACAAGGCGCTCGCGCGCATCACGCTGCGCGACCGCGCGTTCCTCGCGTCGCGCTGGCTGCCGCCCGACATCGAGTTCGACGGCGAACGCCCGAAGGCCTCGCTGATCCCCGCCGAACGCGACTGGGTCGACAACCACGGCCGCATCCGCGTGGGCTACGACACGGCCTTCGCGCCCATCACGCTGCAGACCGACATGACCGAGATGCGCGGCCTCGGTGCCGACTTCATGCGGCTGGCCGCGGGCAAGGTGGGCCTCGTGATCGAGAGCGAAAGCGGCGGCACCTTCGCCGACATCTACCAGCGCGGCATCGACGGCGACCTCGACGTGCTGGTGGGCGCCGCCCGCACCAGCACCCGCCGGGCCCACTACGACTTCGTCGGGCCGTTCCTCCGCGTGCCCACGGGCATCGTCACCGCCACCGAGCACGGCCTGCTCGCCACCCGGCTCGACGAGCTGGGGCGCAGGCGCCTCGCGCTGCTCGAGGCGCATTTCCTGATCCCGCAGCTGCGCACGCGCTACCCGTCGCTGCAGCTGCTGACCTTCCCGACGCAGGAAGCCGTGCTCGAGGCGGTGGCCGACGGCAGCGCCGATGCGGCCATCGGCAACCTGAAGGTGGTCAACCAGCTGATCAACGACCGCTTCACCGGGCGGGTGAAGGTCACCGGCACGGTGCCGGACGCCGACAGCGAGCTGTACTTCGCGGTGCGCCGCGACCGGCCCGAGCTCACGCGGTTGTTGCGCAAGGGCCTCGACGCGGTGACCGACGAGGAGGCGCGCGAGATCGAGCGGCGCTGGCTCGTCATCCAGCCGGAGTCGGGCGTGGCCGTGCTGCAGGTGCTGCGCATCGTCGCGGTGGGGTCGGCCGTGGTGCTGTGGCTGGGCACCTGGGCGTACCTGCTGCGCCGGGGCAACCGCCGCCTGCGGGCGGCGCGCCAGATCGAACTCGACGCGCGGCACCTCGCCGAGGCCACCACGGCATCGCGCGGGCGGTTCCTCGGTTACCTGTCGCACGAACTGCGCGGCACGCTCGGTGCCATCGCGTCGGGGGCGGGGATGGCGAAGGCGGAGACGGACGCGCCGCAGCGCGAACGGCTGCTGGGCGCCATCCAGTCGTCCGCCGAAGGTTTCCAGACCCTGCTCGAGACCACGCTGCAGTACGAGCAGCAGATCGAGCGGCCGCTGGTGCTGCAGCCGTCGTCGGTGGACCTCGGTGCGCAGTGGGCGCAGATGCTCGCACCGTTCGAGCTCAGCGCCCGGGCGAAGGGCCTGATGCTGGTCTCGGCGCTCCACGGCGCGGACGACCTGCCGCGGGTCTCGCTCGATGTCTCCCGGCTGCGCCAGGTGGTCAACAACCTGGTGGGAAACGCCGTGAAGTTCACGCGCCAGGGGCAGGTGTCCGTCACCGGCCGGGTGACCGGTGCGGCCGACCGCCGCCGGTTCGAGCTGGTGGTGGACGACACCGGACCGGGCCTGACCGCGGACGACCTCGCCGCGCTGTTCCAGCCGTACGCCCAGGGCCATGCCGGCCAGCGGTTGCGGCAGGGGGCGGGGCTCGGCCTCGCGATCTCGCGGCAGATCGTCGATGCGATGGGCGGCGAGATCGGCGCCGAGTGCCTGCCGTCGGGCGCCCGCTTCACCGTCTCGGTGCCCCTGGTGCTGGAGCCCGCCCCCGGTGGCGCTCCCTCGCTGGCCCCGGCCTGACGGATGGTCGCAGGCAGTTGACAGCTTCCCCTGAGCGCTTCAGACTTAACTCCATGGTTAAACGAAACGACCTCGACCTGGTGTTCGCCGCGTTGGCCGACCCCACGCGGCGCGAGGTGCTGAACACCCTCGGCTCCGGCGCGCGCAGCGTCGGCGAACTGGCGGAACCCCACGACATGTCCTTGCCGGGGTTCATGAAACACCTGGCGGTGCTGGAGACGGCCGGCCTGATCTCCCGCGTCAAGGAAGGGCGCGTGGTACGGTGCGAGCTGACGGCCGCCCCCATGCGCGATGCGGCCGGCTGGCTCACGCGCTACGAGGCGTTCTGGAACGACCGGCTCGATGCGCTCGGGCGCTACCTGTACCACCAGGAGGAAACGAATCCATGCCCCCCCAGCAGCCCCAGTCCCCCGTCGACGCCGGCGCGCCGAACCTCCAGCTCCAGCTCCGCCGCCACTACCCGGTCAGCCCCGAAAAAGTCTGGCGGGCGTGGACCGACCCGCAAGCGCTGAGCCACTGGTTCGGCCCGGGGGAAGTCAACTCGGTGGTGGTGGCCGACATCGACCTGCGGGTGGGTGGCCGGTACCACATCGGCTTCACCACGCAGGACGGTGAGCAGCACGACGTCTCGGGCCACTACGACACGGTGGACCCGCCGCGCCGGCTGGTGTTCAGCTGGGCCTGGAAGAGCACACCGGAGCGGGTGTCGCGCGTGTCCATCGAGCTGCAGCCGGCCGGCAGCGGCACCGACCTCGTGTTCCTGCAGGACCGGTTCTACGACCAGGCCGCCCGCGAGGGCCATGAACGCGGCTGGACGGCCACGTTCGTGAAACTGGGCGCCTTCCTGGCCCTGGGCGCCTGACTCAGGCGCGGCGCCGCCGGCGGGCCGTCCAGCCGACGAGGCCGGCGCCGGCCAGCAGCATGGCCGCGGTGGCGGGTTCGGGGATGGGGGCGTAGGTGCCGCCGTAGCCACGGCCTTCGGTGTAGCCGCCGTACGTGGTGCGGTACTCCATGAAGCTGCCGCTCACGGAGGTGCCGTCGAACAGCGTGGGCAGCGAGAGGTACAGGCAGGTCGTGGCGAGGCCGAACGGCGCGTTCCCGCGCTCCAGGCAGGTCCCGTTGCCGATGTTCAGGCCGATCACGAGGTAGCCGTCTTCCCGGATGTCGATCTTCGAGTTCGCCGAGGTGTAGTGGTACGGCTGGTAGTCCATCGAGAACGGCGTCTGGATGTCCCAGTCGGAGAACGTGACGCCGTCGAAGAAGAACGTGCCCGTGGCGGGCTCGTTCGCCATCGCGTAGTTGAACGACTGCAGTTGCCACTGCATGGCGGAAGCGGACGCTGCGCAGGCACACAGCGTGACGGCGGCCAGGGCGCGGCCGAGGGTGTTCATGAGGTCTCTCCCGGATGATGGTGGTGCACTGACGGCACGACTCCATCCGAGTCTAGGTGTGACATCTGCACGGACACCCCCCGCGTTCGAGTGCCAGTTGTCTACACTTGTAAACCGCTTCCATCGATTTCCCATGCGCATCGTCCACTTCCGAGACCACCTGCGCGCGCACGGCGCGAAGCCGTGCCACGAACACCGTGTGCTGCGGTTGTGGTCCACCGCGCAGGACCAATCGAGCGGGCGCCGCAAGCCCGAGGATTTCCTGCCGGCCTCGGTGCGTGCGCTGCTGCCCGAGCTGATGGCCGAGTTCGACGGCCTGGCGCGGGTTCGCTCGGAACACCCGGCCGAGGACGGGTCGGCGCGGCTGCTCGTCGAGCTGGCCGGCGGCCACACGGTGGAGAGTGTGCTGCTGCCGCGCGACGGGGTGTGTGTCTCCACGCAGGTGGGCTGCGCCGTCGGCTGCCTGTTCTGCATGACGGGCCGCGACGGGCTGCTGCGCCAGGTGGGCAGCGCCGAGATCGTCGCCCAGGTGGTGCTGGCGCGCCGGCGGCGACCGGTGCGCAAGGTGGTGTTCATGGGCATGGGCGAGCCGGCGCACAACCTCGACAACGTGCTCGAGGCCATCGAGCTGCTCGGTGTCGAGGGGGGCATCGGGCACAAGCAGCTGGTCTTCTCGACGGTGGGCGACCCCCGCGTGTTCGAGCGGCTGCCGCTCGCCAAGGTGAAGCCGGCGCTGGCGCTGTCGCTGCACACCACGCGAGCGGACCTGCGCGCGCACCTGCTGCCGCGCGCGCCGCGCTTCGATCCGGCCGACCTCGTGGAGGCGGGTGAACGGTACGCCCGCGCCACCGGCTACCCGATCCAGTACCAGTGGACGCTGCTGGAGGGGGTCAACGACACCGACGAGGAGCTCGAAGGCATGGTGCGCCTGCTGTCGGGCAAGTACGCGATCATGAACATGATCCCGTACAACACCACCGAAGGCACCGGCTACAGCCGGCCGCCGGGCGAGCGGGCGGCGGCGATGTCGAACTACCTCAACCGGCGCGGCGTGCTGGCGCGGCTGCGGCAGTCGGCCGGGCAGGAGGTGGACGGCGGCTGCGGGCAGTTGCGCGCACGCATGGAACCGCCGGCCGGCGGCGGCCATCGGAACATCGCGATTCAGCCAGCGGCCTGAGCCAGGGCGTCCGCAATCTCGCGCTGGGCCGTGGGCCGCACGACCCGGGCCACCTCGCGGCCGTCGCGCAGCACCACCAGCGTGGGCCACAGCTTGATGCCGTAGGAGCGCCCGAGGCGGCGGCCCCGCCCGTCCTCGATCTTGAGGTGGCGGAAGCCGGGCTGGTCGGCGAGGGCCGCGGCGAGCGCGGGTTGGGCCGCCTGGCAGTAGCCGCACCAGGGGGCGCCGAACTCGACGAGCGCGGGGCCCGTCAAGGCGTCGACGTCGGCCCGGGACGGCTCGCTCGCGGCGTAGGTGGTGTTCATCGTCATGGTGGCATCTTCCGGCAAACCGCGTACCCGCGGTCCGGAAGGGCCGATCAGGCCAGGCGGCGCTGAGCCGTCACGCGCCGGTGGGTGCGCCGCGCGTGCGGCACCCAGCCGCGGCGGTACCAGCGGGCCGCCATGGTCAGGCCGCGGATCCATTCGTCGGCCGCGTAGGCGATCCACACGCCCACGAGGCCCATGCCCAGGTGCACGCCGAGGAACCAGGCGCCGCCGGCCATCACGATCACCATCGAGGCGATGCCGGCCATCACCGGGAAGCGGGCGTCGCCCGTCGCGCGCAGCGAGTTGATGACGACGAGGTTGAAGGTGCGGCCGGGTTCCAGCAGCACGGTGATCCACAGCAGCGTGCTCGCCATCGAGATCACCGCCGGGTCGTGCGTGAAGAAGGTCAGCACCCAGGGCGCACAGATCGCCGCGACCAGCGCGAAGCAGAACGAGGTGGCGAGGCCCCAGCGAAGGCTCTTGCGCACGAGCTGGTGGGCGTCGTGCAGGTGGCCCGCGCCGACCATGTGGCCCACGAGGATCTCGCTCGCGAAACCGACGGCCAGGCCGGCCAGCAGCACGAGGTACATCACCTGCATGGTGTAGGTGTGGGTGGCGAGCGCCGTGGTGCCCATCTTCGCGACCATCGCGACGGTGAAGACGAGCGCCAGGCGGTAGGCGATGTTCTCGGCCGCGCCGGGCAGGCCGATGTGCAGCACGGGGGCGAGGCGCTTCCAGTGCATGGTCCACCAGTCCGAGCGCCGCGGCACGAGGCTCAGCCGGTTGCGCCACAGCGCCAGGTGGAAGGCGATGCCGAAGGCGCGGCTGGCGACCATCGCCAGCGCGAAGCCCGGCAGGCCCAGCGCCGGGATGGGGCCGAAGCCGTTCATCAGCGGCCAGCACACCACGAGGTGCACGGTGTGCATCGCGAGCATGTTGTAGAGCGCGTCGCGGGTGTGCATGTGCGCGCGCATCACGGCGGCCATGCTGGCGTTGCAGGCGTCCAGCGCGAGGGCGAACGCGAGGATGCGCAGGTAGGGCAGGGCCTGCGGCATCACCTCGGCCGGGGCGTTGAGCAGGCCCAGCAGCGGGCTGGCCAGCGCGAGGACCAGGATGCCGGTGAGCAGCCCCATCCAGGCGCTGGCGCCCAGCGCGGCCCGGGCGGTTTCGTCGGCCCCCTGGCGGTTGCCCGCCCCGAGGTTCTGCGTGATGACGACGCTCAGGCCGAGGCTGATGACCCGGAAGAGCAGGAAGAAGGTGGCCTGCACGTGGTTGGCCACCGAAAACGCGGCCGACGAGGCGTCGGACGTGCGCGATGCGAGCCAGAGCCCCACGACGGCGACCAGCATGCCCAGGCCGAATTCGGCGAACAGCGGCCAGGTGAGGGAGAAAAGGGCGGGGCGGGGCGCGGCCGGAGCGCGTTTTGGGATCGGTTCCATTCCGTTCGGGATTTTGGCACGAAGGGGATGTTCGCGGGCCCGAAATAGAGCCGTCATTCCGGACGGCGATGCGCCGGTCAGCCGCTCAGCAGCTTGTGCACCAGCTCGTGCGTCGTCACCGCCGCGTACTTGCGCATCAGCCGCGCCCGGTACACGTCCACGGTGCGCGGGCTGATGTTGAGCCGCTTGCCGATCAGCTTGCTGGTCAGGCCGTCGATCAGCAGGGCGGCGATCTCGCGCTCGCGCGGGGTCAGGTCGGCCTTGAGCTGGCGCTGGGCCGACAGGTCCTCGAAGGACCAGATGCCCGCTGCGTGGGGTTCGCCCGGGTCCAGCGCCCGGCCGGACACGTGGCACCAGAACAATTCCCCTCGTTGCGGCCCGTCCACCCGTTTCATGACGCGCTCGTCGGCATACCATCCTTGCGCGTCGAGGCTGGCGGTGATGCGTTCGCCGGTGCGTTCGAACTCGGCGTGGGTGGGGTACAGCAACTCGAAGCTCTGGCCCACCAGCTGCTCTCGCGCGGCCCCGAACATCGCCAGCACCTGCTGGTTGCAGTCGATCATGAGGCGGTTGCGCGAGATCACCAGACCCACGGGGGCCAGGTCGAACGCGGTGCGGTAATCGAGGTCGATGGTGGGCATGTGCTTACTGAATTCTACGTACTGATTACTTAATCCGTTACGTAGTACGCTCCGCCATCCGATTTTTTTTGGTTTTTTCGTTCCAGGAGGCGGCGATGAACAAGGTCTACCCCAGCGCGGCAGCGGCACTCGACGGTGTCGTGCGCGACGGGCAACTGCTCGCGGTGGGAGGCTTCGGCCTGTGCGGCATTCCCGAGGCGCTGATCGCGGCGCTGCGCGACACGGGCCGCAAGAACCTGTCCGTGATCTCGAACAACGCGGGCGTCGACGGCTTCGGCCTCGGCCAGCTCCTGGAAACCCGCCAGATCAAGAAGATGATCTCGAGCTACGTGGGCGAGAACAAGGAGTTCGAGCGCCAGTACCTCGCCGGTGAACTGGAACTGGAATTCACGCCGCAGGGCACGCTCGCCGAGAAGCTGCGCGCCGGTGGCGCCGGCATCCCGGCCTTCTTCACGAAGACCGGCGTGGGCACGCTGGTGGCCGAAGGCAAGGAAACCCGCGAGTTCGACGGCCAGGTGTACGTGATGGAGCGGGCGCTGCTGCCCGAGGTGAGCCTCGTGAAGGCGCACAAGGCCGACCGCAGCGGCAACCTCGTGTTCCGCCGCACCGCGCGCAACTTCAATCCGGCCGTCGCCATGGCCGGCAAGGTCACCATCGTGGAGGTCGAGGAGATCGTGCCCACCGGCTCCATCGATCCGGACGACGTTCACCTGCCGGGCATCTACGTGCACCGCATCGTGCTGAACGCCACCCCCGAGAAGCGCATCGAGAAGCGCACCCTCCGCGAAACCACCGCCAAAGCAGGAGCCTGACCATGGCCTGGACCCACGACCAGATGGCGGCACGTGCCGCGAGCGAGCTGCAGGACGGCTTCTACGTGAACCTGGGCATCGGCCTGCCCACCCTCGTGGCCAACCACGTCCCTTCGGACGTCGAGGTGTGGCTGCAGAGCGAGAACGGCATGCTGGGCATCGGCCCGTTCCCCACGGAAGACGAAGTCGATGCCGACTTGATCAACGCCGGCAAGCAGACCGTCACCACCTTGCCCGGCTCGTCGATCTTCGGGTCGCACGACAGCTTCGCGATGATCCGCGGCGGCAAGATCAACCTGAGCATCCTCGGGGCCATGCAGGTGAGCGCCAAGGGCGACCTCGCCAACTGGATGATCCCCGGCAAGATGGTCAAGGGCATGGGCGGCGCGATGGACCTCGTGGCCGGTGTCGGCCGCGTGCTCGTGCTGATGGAGCACGTCGCGAAGAAGAAGGACGGCACCGAGGACCTGAAGATCATCCCGGCCTGCACGCTGCCGCTCACGGGCGTGGGCGTGGTCGACCGCATCATCACCGACCTCGCCGTGCTGGACGTCACCCCGCAGGGCCTGAAGGTGGTCGAGATCGCCCCGGGCGTGACCCGCGAGGAGCTGCAGGCCAAGACGGGCGTGCCGTTGATCTGATCCCGGCGCAGAATGGCGGCACCTTCCTGACGGGACCGCCGCCATGCCCTTCGACCTGACGACCTCCGGCGCCACCTTCGCGACCTTCGTGCTGGCGAGCCTCGTGCTCGCCATCACGCCGGGGCCCGCGGTGGTCTACATCCTGACCCGCACCGTCACGCAGGGGCGGCCCGCCGGGCTCGCCTCCGTGGGCGGGGTGGCGCTCGGAAACCTCGGCAACGCCATCGGTGCGTCGCTGGGCCTGGCCGCGCTGCTGGCGGTGTCGGCGGTCGCGTTCACGGTGCTGAAGTTCGCAGGCGCGGCCTACCTCGTGTGGCTGGGCATCCAGGCGCTGCGCTCCTCCGGCCAGGGGGCCGACGTGGCCGAGGTGCCGCGCGACGCCGCCCGCCGCATCTTCCGCGACGGCTTCTTCGTCGCGCTGCTGAACCCGAAGACGGCCATCTTCTTCGCCGCCTTCCTGCCGCAGTTCATCGACCCCACCCATTCCGCGCTGGGCCAGAGCGTGCTGTTCGGCGCGCTGTTCGTCGCGGTGGCCGGCACCACCGACACGCTGTGGGTGCTGGCGGCGTCCGTCGCGGCGCCGCTGCTGTCGCGCCACCAGGGCGCGAAGCGGGTGGGGCGCTACACCTCGGCCGGCGTGTACTTCGGCCTCGGGCTCTTCACCGCGCTGGGCGGGCCGCGCAAGGGCGCCTGAGCCTCGTCAGGATCCCACCTTCGCCTGGCGGTTGATCTCCCGCGTCTTCATCGAGAGGTACTCGGGCAGGTCCATCTCGTGCAGCTGCACGGCGTACTGCTCGCTCGCCTTGAACCAGTCGCGCAGGCGGCGGTCGGTCTGCTCCGGCGCGCCCAGGTAGGCGTCCACCGCCAGGAAGTAGCGCATCGCGTTGCGCTCGACCACGCCGCGCACGCCCTTCACGTAGACCGGCTCGCCCTTGGCGCCGCGTTCCGCGATGCTGAAGCCCACCTTGTCGCTGCCGGTGGTGGCGAGGTAGGCCTTCATCGCCACCCTGGCGGCGAGGCCGTAGCCGTACGAGTAGGAGAGGTGGATGAACGAACGCTTCGCGTCGATGGGAATGGCCTCGACGACGATGCGGTAGTCGTGGGTGCCGAGCGGGCCTTCCTCGGCGCTCAACTGCACCTGGAGGTGGCTCGCGCTGCTGGCCGCGAGCTTGTAGGTGAACGCGACGAGGTGGGCGTCCTCGACGGGCTGGTCGGACTTGCGGCCCACGCGCAGCGAGATGGTGGACGAGTCCTTCGGCGCGAGGCACTGCTTCACGTTGAACGGCAGGATCAGGATGTCGCACCAGTTGTCGCGCGACTTCAGCATGTCGAGCACTTCCGGGAACGGGTGGTCCACGACGGCATGCACCTCGCCGCGCAGCGTGTCGCCGCTCTCGAACGATTCGATGTGCAGCGGCCGGCCGTAGGCGTTCTGGGCGAGCTGGGGCTGCAGCGCGGCGTGGCGCGACTTCAGCGCGGCGGGGTTGCCCTGGGCGACGCACAGGCCGGTGGCCAGCAGGGCGGCCGACAGGACGGCGAGGGATCGGGCGGGCGGTGACAGTTTCATCGGCAGGGCTCCGGCAACGGGTTCGTCGCTTGTATCAGAGCCAGTATTCCCACGCCTTGCTGAGCGTTTCTCGGACGCGGGGCCCGATGCCGCGGTGGTTCCAGGCCTCCAGCGTGATCTCGGACGACTCGGCGAGGTCGCGGTCGAACAGCACTTTCAGCTGTCGTCCGAACGTGGGGCCGAGGATCACGGCGTTCACTTCGAGGTTGTGCAGGAAGCTGCGCCAGTCGAGGTTGGTGGAACCGATGGTGGACCACACGCCGTCGATCAGCGCCGTCTTCGAATGCAGCAGCGCGCCCTTGCGCTCGTACAGGCGCACGCCTGCCTCGAGCAGCTCGGTGTACGAGGCGCGGCCGGCGTGGAAGACGAGGCCCGAATCGGTCTTGCTCGGGAGCACCAGCGACACCTTCACGCCGCGCGCCACGGCGGCCTTGAGCGCGGCCATCAGCTGCGGGTCCGGCACGAAGTACGCGTTGGTGATGAGGATCTCCGACTCGGCGCTGTCGATGGCCGAGATCAGCGTCGCGTAGATCAGGCTGTACGGGTCCTTCGGCGAACTGCCGATCGCGCGCACCACGTCATCCCCCACCTTCGGGAGGTCGGGGAAGTACTTCCGGGAGGGCAGCGGCTCTCCCTTCTGCTGGGCCCACGTCTCCAGAAAAAGGCGTTGCAGGTCGGCGACCACCGGACCATCGATCTGGAGGTGGGTGTCGCGCCAGGGCAGCGCATCGTCCTTGCCGTCCGTGCGGGTGCTTCGCCCGGACCGCTTGCTGAACGAGCCGCCCTCGTAGACGCTGCTGATGTTGATGCCGCCCAGGAAGGCCGTGCGGCCGTCCACCACCAGCAGCTTGCGGTGGTCGCGTTCGTTGACGTCCCAGCCGGCCTTCGCGGTCAGCGGGTTGACCGGGTTGTATTCGAGCGTGCGGATGCCGGCGTCGCGCAGCTGCTGGAAGAACTCCTTCTTCGTGCCGAGCGTGCCGACGCTGTCGTACATCACGTTGACCTGCACGCCCGCGCGCTGCTTCACGATGAGGGCGTTGGCGAACTGCTGCCCCACGTCGTCGTCCTCGAGGATGTAGGTCTCGAGGTTGATGTGGTCGCGCGCGGCCTGGATGGCCGCGAACATCGCCTTGTAGGTGTTGGGGCCGTCGACGAGCAGCGTGACCTTGTTGCCGGTCACGAGCGGCGTGCCGGTGACGGCTTCCTCGAACGCCAGGTGGCGGTCGAAGATGCTGGTGGGCTTGCCGCTCGCCTTGAGGCGGTCCAGCACCGCCTGGCTCTGGGCCTTGGTGAGCGGCCCCGCGGCACCTTCCACCTGCACGGTGGGCGGCTTGCGGGCCATGTCGGGAACGATGGTGGGGAGGGTGTTGCAGGCACCCAGAAGCAGCAGGAGGCCCGGCGCGAGCCAGCGGGACAGGGACATGAACGCGTACTCCAGGCGCCGGCACCTGCCGGCGCACCCCGCCGAGTCTCGCAGAATCAGGCGCGGGACGTGGCCCGGGCAATCTCGGAGACCAGCTCCGGGCCCTTGTAGATGAAGCCGGTGTAGATCTGCACGAGGTCGGCGCCGGCCGCGAGCTTGGCCTTCGCGTCGGCACCGCTCATCACGCCGCCGGCACCGATGATGGGGAAGCCGCTGCCCAGTTCGGCGCGCAGTTGCGCGATCACGCGGTTGCTGGCCTCGAACACCGGGCCGCCCGACAGGCCACCGGTCTCTTCACCGTGCGGCAGGTGGCGCACCGCGTCGCGGGAGATGGTGGTGTTGGTGGCGATGACCCCGTCCATGCCGGTCTTCTTCAGCGTGCGGGCGATCACCTGCACCTGGGTCTCGTCGAGGTCGGGGGCGATCTTCACGAACAGCGGCACGCGGCGGCCATGCTGGCCGGCGAGCACGCGGGCGCGGGCCTCGATGGCGGTCAGCAGGGCGTCGAGCGCCTCGTCGGACTGCAGCGCGCGCAGGTTCTTCGTGTTGGGCGACGAGATGTTGACGGTGACGTAGTCCGCATGCGGGTACACGCCGTCGAGGCAGATCAGGTAGTCGTCGAGCGCGTTCTCGATGGGCGTGGCCGCGTTCTTGCCGATGTTCAGGCCGAGGATGCCGCCCTTCTGGCGGAATGTGCGGCTGCGCTGGACGTTCGCGACGAACACGTCGAGGCCGTCGTTGTTGAACCCGAGGCGGTTGATCAGCCCGTTGACCTCGGGCAGGCGGAAGATGCGGGGCTTGGGGTTGCCCGGCTGGCCCTTCGGCGTGACGGTGCCCACCTCGATGAAACCGAAGCCCAGGGCGCCGAAGCCGTCGATGCAGCGGCCGTTCTTGTCGACGCCGGCGGCCATGCCGATGCGGTTCGGGAAGTTCAGGCCGGCCACGGTGACCGGGCTGTCGATGCGGCGTTGCGCCACGGCGCACATCAGCGGGGTGTGCTGGATGCGGGCGAGGGTGCCGAGCGTGACCTCGTGCGCGTGTTCAGGGTCGAGTCCGAAGAGAACCGGGCGGGTAAGGGCGTAGGGAACGAGGGCCATGCGGGCGAGGGTCTTGGATAATGACGGCATTGTCTCAAACCCGAGTGGACCCATGACCCAAGACGAACTGAAGAAGCTGGTTGGCGAGGCCGCGCTGGCCTACGTGGTGCCCGGCACCGTGGTGGGGGTCGGCACCGGCTCCACCGTGAACTGCTTCATCGACGCCCTCGCCACGATGAAGGACCGCATCGCCGGCGCCGTCTCCAGCAGCGAGAAGAGCACCGAGCGCCTGCGCGCCCACGGCATCACCGTGCTCGACAGCAACACGGTGCCCAGCATCCCCGTCTACATCGATGGCGCCGACGAGATCGACCACCGCGGCCACATGGTCAAGGGCGGCGGCGCGGCGCTCACGCGCGAGAAGATCGTGGCCGACACGGCCGAGCGCTTCGTCTGCATCGCCGACGAATCGAAGCTCGTCGACGTGCTGGGTGCCTTCCCGCTGCCGGTCGAGGTGATCCCCATGGCCGCGGCCCAGGTGGCGCGCCGCCTCGAAGCCCTCGGCGGCCAGCCCACGCTGCGCGCCGGCGTGGTCACCGACAACGGCTGCCACATCCTCGACGTGCGCGGCCTGCGCATCACCGACCCGGCGGCCATGGAGCGCGACATCAACCAGTGGCCCGGCGTGGTCACGGTGGGCATCTTCGCGCGCAACCGCGCCAGCGTGTGCCTGCTCGGCACCGCGCAAGGTGTCAAGACGCTGACTTTCTAGTCTCGGGATCGGGCAACGCGTGCGAAAAGCGCGTACCCTCGCGTTGTCGTTGCCCGTTTTGCAACCTGCTGGAAGGATGTGCCCATGGCCAAACCCAACTATTCGTTCGAGAAGCGCCAGCGCGAGCTGGCCAAGAAAAAGAAGAAGGAAGAAAAGCTGAAGGAAAAGGCCGACCGCAAGTTGCACGGCGACGCGCCGGCTGCCGACGACGAGGCAGCGGAAGCTGCTGGCGAGGACGGCGAACCCGCGGCCCCGTCGGCCGAAAATCAGTCCGCGGGCTGACCGCCCGCGCCCGGAGCCGCCGCGCGCCGCGCGGCCCGGGTGAAGAATCGCGCCGGATCCACCGCGTCGAGCAGGCTGGACGGCAGCGGAGAGGGCGCCCCAGCGATGGCGGCCGCGAGCACCTCGCCGCCGAGCGTGCTCCACGTGATGCCACGCGAGCCCAACCCCGTGAACACGAACAAGCCCTGGCGACGGGGCACGAAGCGCACCTGATCCAGGGTGGGCGCCGCGTCGCCCGCGCCCATCGCCACGTCGGGCACCTCTCCGATCAATGGCAGGCGGTCGTCGCTCACGCAGCGCCAGGCGGTGCGGCCGTCGAGCGCCCCGGGTGCCAGCGGCACCCCATGGCCCAGCAGCCGGGCGAGCTGGGCGAGGTTGTGGGCGTGGTCCTCGTCGCGCAGCGCGGGATCGGGGTCGCCGGCCTGCGCCGTGGCGCCGAACACCGCGCGGCCGTCCACGGGCGGCATCACGTAGCCACCGCCCGCGATGGGCACGGCGGGCAGCGTGCCCGCGAGGGCCGCGTCCGCGGTGCTGATCTGTCCCCGCACCGGCTGCAGCGGCCAGGCGGGGCCGCCCAGCAGGCGCAGCGCGTCGATGGCGTTGGCGATCACCAGCACCTCCGACTCGGCGACGACGGTGTCGTCGGCATCGAACACGCGCCAGCGGTTGCCGCTGCGTTCGATGCGCCGGGCATCGATGCCGCCGCGGAACTCGCACCGCTCACCGGCCTCGGCCAGCATCCAGCGCACGAGGTGGCCCGGCCGCACCCAGCCGCCGTTCGGGTAGAACCACGCGGGCTGGTGGAGTGCGATGCCTGTGGTGGCGCTCGCGGCGTCCGTGTCCAGCGCCTGCACGTAGCCGGGACCGAGCCCGAGGCGGGCGAGCAGGGCCCGCATCGATGCAACCGGCGTGGCGGCGTCCTCCAGACGGATCAGGCCCTGCGCACCGCCGAGGCGGCCGTCGGCCTCGATGGCCCGTGACACCGCACGGTGCGCCTCGAAGGACGCGGCGCGATTGAACCGTGCGTGTGGCCCGTCGTCGGCGGTGACGATGCCGTGGAAGAGCCCGGCGGGATTGCCCGAGGCCTCGGTGGCGGGTTCGGCGTGCCGGTCGATCAGCGTGCAGCGCCAGCCCTGACGGGCGAGCGCGAGGGCCGTGGAAGCACCGGCCAGGCCCGCGCCGACGATCAGCGCGTGTTTCCCGGTCGACGCGGCGGCCACCTGGCGCACCGGTGCGCGGCTGGGCGTGAAAGCCGGGCGGTACTGCGCCGTGACGGCGGCCTGCGGATCGTCGGCCAACACGAAGCCCCGCGAGCGCAACGCGGCGCGGAAGGCCGGCGCGGCGCCGGGGGAGCTCACCGTGGCCTCGGGGGCCGAGAGCCGCACCAGCGCCTTCGGCAGGCCCACCGGGTCGAGGTCGGGCGACTCGAGCTGGAAGGCATCGACCCGCGCGACGAGTTCACGCCAGAAGCGGCGCGGTTCGCCGAGCGCGAGCAGCAGCCGCACGCGCCCGCCCTCCCGCACGAGGGTGTGGAAGTCCGGCGTGGCCGGGGGCCATTCGCCGGGCCAGGTGGCCGGCAGGCCGTGCGCCGCGCACGTCGCCCGCAGGGCCGCGTCGTCGACGGGGCCCTGCGCGACCACGTGCAGCGTGCCGCAACGCGCGGGATCCGCGCGCCAGGCCGCCCACAGCGCGGCGAAACCCTCGCCGCGCCCGAACGTGTCGAGCAGCACGGTGAAGCGGTCGTGGCCGGCCCAGCGGGCGGGCAGCAGGTCGAGGGCGGAGTCGTGGGCCATCAGGTGAAAAAGAAAAAGGGCACCGAAGTGCCCTTTTCGAGAGTGCCAGCAGCGGGCATCGGAGCCGGGGCTCAGACGCGCTTGCGGTACTCGTGCGTGCGGGTGTCGATTTCGATCTTGTCGCCGGTTTCCACGAACAGCGGCACCGAGATCTCGAAGCCGGTGGCCAGCTTGGCGGGCTTCAGCACCTTGCCCGACGTGTCGCCCTTGACCGCGGGTTCGGTGTAGGTGACTTCGCGGATCAGGCTGGTGGGCAGTTCGACCGAGATGGCCTTGCCGTCGTAGAACACCACTTCGACCGGCATCTGGTCTTCGAGGTACTGGATGGCATCGCCCATGTTCTCGGACTCGACCTCGAACTGGTTGTACTCGGCGTCCATGAACGCGTACATCGGGTCGGCGAAGTAGGAGTAGGTGCACTCCTTCTTCTCGAGGATGATCTGGTCCATCTTGTCGTCGGCCTTGAAGACGACTTCGGTGCCGGAGTTGTTCAGCAGGCTCTTGAGTTTCATGCGCACCGTGGCGGCATTGCGGCCACCGCGGCTGTATTCCGTCTTCAGCACGACCATGGGGTCCTTGCCGTGCATGATGACGTTGCCGGCGCGAATTTCCTGTGCGATCTTCATGGCGATTTCCGTGTTCGGGAGCGTCGGGTGCAGGCACGATGCCTGGCGGTCTTGACGCGGTTCTGTGCGCGGCCCGGATCTGTCGGAACGCGCAAAGCCTTGGATTTTAGCTCGATTCGATGGCGAATTGGCGCAAACCCGTGACGAGGTCCTCGCGGGCCTCCAGGCCCGAGCGCCAACTTTCGCACCGGGCGCCCCAGCCCGCCAGGGATGGCAACGTGGCCGGCAGGGGCGCGAGGCCGTTCCAGCCGGCCCACCAGGCACGCACGCCGGCCGCGGTCGCCTCGTCGGCGCCGGCGAGGAACCGGTCCAGGAAGGCCTGCAGCTTCTCGACGTGGGCGCCGTCGTCCTGCGGGTAGATGTGCCACACGAAGGGCCTGCCCGCCCACTGGGCCCGCACGAAGGAATCCTCGCCCCGCACGAAGTTCAGGTCGCACGACCACAGCAGGCGGTCGTAGCCGGGCTGGGGCAGCCAGGGCAGGGCGTGGGTGCGCACGCCGTCGGGCAACGGGCCCTCGAGGCGGATGCCCGGCGTGAGCAGCAGCAGCGTCGGCCGGTCGGCCAGCCGCGCGGGCAGTTCGGCCAGGGCCGGGTTCGGGTAGCAGAAGACACTGGCCAGGCGCTCGCCCGGGCGCACGGCGATGCCCTCGGATGCGAGCCACGCGGCGCGGTCGAACCGCTCGCGCTCGGCGGCCAGCGGCGGTTCCCGCAGCAATCCGCCGGTGGCCGCAGTGAAGCCGGGGTAGTAGAACCACTTGACGAGGCCGCGGCCGGGGTCGCGCATGCGGGGCGACTGCAGTCGGTGCGAACGTTCGACGTAGTCCTCGGCGCTCAGGTATTCGAGGTTGATCCACACGGGAGGCGTGGGGCGCGCGGCCATCGCGGCCACGAAGCCGTCGGGCAGTTCGCAGCCGAAGGCCTCGACGACCACGTCGCCGGGTTCACCCGGGTCGGGCTCGGCGGGCCACGGCCGCACCGTCACGCCGGGTGCGCCACCGGGGGCCATCCACGCGAGGGCGGACGCGTCGTCGGTCCACAGCCGCACGGTGTCGCCGCGGGACGCGAGGTCGGCGGCCAGCCGCCAGCAGACGCCGATGTCTCCATGGTTGTCGATGACGCGGCAGAACACATCCCAATGCAGGCCCATGCCCGGATTATCGGAGGGCGGCAAAATGGGGCTCTCATGACCGAACCGAACGACCTCCCGGCATCCGACGATCCGGCCCTCGACCCCGCGCGTCGCCAGCTGCTGGGCGACGTGGCCGCGCTGCCGGGCCTTCCCGGCGTCTACCGCTACTTCGACGCGCAGGACCACGTGCTGTACGTGGGCAAGGCGCGCGACCTGAAGAAGCGCGTGTCGAGCTACTTCCAGAAGAACCATGGCGGCACGCGCATCGGCCACATGGTGAGCAAGATCGTGCGGATGGAAACGACGGTCGTGCGTTCCGAGGCGGAAGCGCTGCTGCTCGAGAACAACCTGATCAAGACGCTCAACCCGCGCTACAACATCCTGTTCCGCGACGACAAGAGCTACCCGTACCTGAAGATCGCGTCGCACGACTTCCCGCGCATGGCGTACTACCGCGGTTCGGTGGACCGCCGCCACCGCTACTTCGGCCCGTACCCCAGCGCGTGGGCGGTGAAGGAGTCCATCCAGCTGCTTCAGAAGGTGTTCCGGCTGCGCACGTGCGAGGACACGGTCTTCAACAACCGCACGCGCCCGTGCCTGCTGTACCAGATCAAGCGCTGCACCGGCCCGTGCGTGGACTTCATCTCGAAGGAGGACTACGCCCGCGACGTCGCGAACGCCGAACGCTTCCTGCTGGGCGACCAGGCCGAGGTGATGGAGCAGCTGCAGGCGCAGATGATGGAACACGCCGAGGCCATGGCCTACGAGAAGGCGGCCGAGATCCGCGACCAGCTCTCGGCGCTGTCCCTCGTGCTGCACCAGCAGTCGGTCGAGGACAACCGGGGCGGCGACACGAAGGACGCCGACATCCTGGCCGTGAAGGTGCAGGGCGGTCGCGCCTGCGTGAACCTCGCGATGGTGCGCGGTGGGCGCCACCTCGGCGACCGGCCGTACTTCCCCACGCATGTGGAGGACGCCACCGCGATGTCCGCCGAGGAGATGGCGGGCCGCGAGACCCAGCCGGCACCCGAGGTGCAGGTGCTCGAGGCCTTCATCGCGCAGCACTACCTCGACAGCTCGGTGCCGCCGCTGCTCGTGTTGAGCCATGGGGTCGACAAGGCGCTGATCGAGGCGCTGTCGGACCAGAGCGGCATCAAGGTCACGGCGCAGACCATGCCGCGTGAGCCGCGCCGCGCGTGGCTCGACATGTGCATCAAGGGCGCCGACCTGAAGCTCACCCGGCTGCTGTCGGAGGAGGGCTCGCAGCAGGCGCGCACGCGCGCGCTGGTGGACGCGCTCGACCTCGAGGCCGAGAACCTCGACACCTTTCGCATCGAGTGTTTCGACATCAGCCATACCGCCGGCGAGGCGACGCAGGCATCGTGCGTGGTCTTCGAGGGCCACAAGATGCAGAGCAGCCAGTACCGCCGCTACAACATCGAGGGCATCACGGGCGGCGACGACTACGCCGCGATGCGCCAGGTGCTCACGCGCCGCTACAGCAAGATGGTGGCGGCCGTGGAGGCCGGCACCGGCCGGATGCCCGACCTGGTGCTGGTCGACGGTGGCAAGGGGCAGGTCAGCATGGCGCGCGAGGTGTTCGCCGAGCTGGGCATCGACCTGCGCCTGATCGTCGGGGTGGAGAAGGGCGAGGGCCGCAAGGTGGGCCTGGAGGAACTGGTGTTCGCCGACGGGCGCGACAAGGTGTACCTGGGCCACGATTCGGCCGCGTTGATGCTCGTGGCGCAGATCCGCGACGAGGCGCACCGCTTCGCCATCACCGGCATGCGGGCGAAGCGCGCCAGCGTGCGCACGAGCGGCAGCCGGCTGGAGGACATCGCGGGCGTGGGGCCGAAGAAGCGTGCGAAGCTGCTGCAGCGTTTCGGCGGCGTGAAGGGGGTGGGGGACGCGAGCGTCGAGGACCTGCTCAGCGTCGATGGCATTTCGAGGGACCTGGCGGAGGAGATCTACCGTGCGTTGCATTGAGTGGGCCGTGGTCGTCGGGTGCATGGTGCTCGCCGCCTGCGCCAGCCGCGAGGGCGCGCCGTCCGGCAAGCCGCCCGTGATCGCCGAACCGGCCGTGCGCCTGCCGGCGCCAGCGCGGCTGCGCTCCATGAAGGAGGTGCAGGTGCAGGCCGCGCTGCGCCTCGTCGAGGCCAACCCGAACGGCACGTACGACACCGATCCGCCCGACGAGCTGCTCGCCATCCCGGTGCTCGAGATCGAGCTGAACGGCAACGGCTCGGTGCGGCGCATCACGGTCTTGCGCTACCCCGGCCAGGCGCCCGAGACCACCCAGATGGCCATCGACGCGGTGCACCGCGCGGCGCCGTTCGGCGACGTGAGCCACCTGCCCAAGCCGTGGAAGTTCGTCGAGGTGTTCCTGTTCCAGGAGGACCTGCGCTTCAAGCCCCGCACCCTCGATCACTGACCGGCGGTCCGCCCGTGGCGGAGAACTTCGGCACAATGCCCTCATGTTTTTCAATCTTCCCACCCTGTTGACCTGGGCGCGCATCGTCGCCATTCCGCTGATCGTCGGGGTGTTCTACCTGGAGATGCTGTCGGAGCCCGTCCGCAACATCACCGCCACGATCCTCTTCGTCGTGTTCGCATTGACCGACTGGGCCGATGGCTACCTCGCCCGGCGCATGAAGCTCACGTCGTCGTTCGGCGCGTTCCTCGATCCGGTCGCGGACAAGTTCCTCGTGTGCGCGGCGTTGCTGGTGCTCGTGCACCTGGGGCGCGTGCATGCGCTCGTCGCGCTGATCATCATCGGCCGCGAGATCGCCATCTCCGCGCTGCGGGAGTGGATGGCCCAGATCGGCGCATCGCGCAGCGTGGCCGTGCACATGGTGGGCAAGCTCAAGACCGCGGTGCAGATGACGGCCATCCCGTTCCTGCTGTACCACGGCACGCTGTTCGGCGTGATCGATACGCAGTTGTGGGGATCGGTACTGATCTGGATCTCCGCGGTGCTGACGATCTGGTCGATGGTGTACTACCTGCAGAAGGCGCTGCCGGAGATCCGCGACAAGGCCCGCTGACGCCCCGGCCGCGATGTCCTCGTCCGCCGGGTCCTGGCTCGTCCGCGCGATGCCCGCGGTGTTCATCCCGGTGTGGAGCACGGGGTTCATCGTGGCGCGCTACGGCATGCCGCATGCGCCGCCGCTCGCGTTCCTGAGCCTGCGCTACGCGCTGTCGGTCCTGTGTTTCCTCGTGTGGATCGCCTGGGCCCGTCCGGCCTGGCCGCGCGACCGCGCGCAGTGGGGCCACCTTGCCGCCACCGGCATCCTGATGCATGCGGGCTACCTCGGCGGCGTGTGGGCCGCGGTGCGGTTCGGCATGGGGGCGGGCACCATCGCGCTGCTCGTGGGCCTGCAGCCGGTGCTCACCGCGGTGTGGCTGAGCCGGCAGGGTGAATCGCACCGGGTCTCACCGCGGCAGTGGGCCGGCCTCGTGCTCGGCCTCGTGGGCCTGCTGCTCGTGGTGTGGCACAAGCTCGGCGCGGGTGAGGTGACGGCGTGGAACCTGGCGCTCGCGCTGGCCGCGCTGCTGTCCATCACCGCGGGCACGCTCTACCAGAAGCGGCATGTGCAACCGTGCGATGTGCGTACCGCGAATGCGATCCAGCTGTGTGCGGCCCTCGTGGTCACGTTGCCGTTCGTGCCGTTCGAGGCCGGTGCGATCGACCTGCACCCGCACCTCCTCGGTGCGATGGCGTGGTCGGTGGTGGGCCTCACGGTGGGCGGCAGTTCGCTGCTCTACCTGCTGATCCAGCGTGGCGCGGCGACGCAGGTCACGAGCCTCATGTACCTCGTGCCGCCGTGCACCGCGCTGATGGCGTGGGCGCTGTTCGGGGAACCCCTGACGGCCGTGATGCTGTGCGGCATGGTGCTGATCGCCGCGGCCGTGGCGCTCGTGGTGAGGGCGCCGGCGAGAGGGCCGGACACCTCCGCGTGAGTCCCGTTGTCAAGCGTGAAAGCGCGAGCCGCCAGGGCCCGCGGATGCAAGTGATTACGCATAGAATGCCCCTTCCGCGCTTGACACTGGGTTTGCCGACGGCTGTAATCGTTCGAGCCGCCCTGATGCTGGACCGGATGGCCTCGGGGCCCGCGAGATCCGCCCGACTTGTTGTGAGACACCCTTAAAGACGAGGTACCTACGTGAACAAATCCGAATTGATTGAGCACATTGCCAAGCAAGCCGACATTTCGAAAGCTGCGGCAACGCGCGCGCTGGAAGCCCTGATCGGTGGTGTGAAATCAACACTCAAGAAAAACAACAGCGTCTCGCTGGTGGGTTTCGGAACCTTCAGCGTCACGAAGCGCGCCGCGCGCGCCGGCCGCAACCCGCGCACGGGTGCCGCCATCAAGATCAAGGCAGCCAAGGTGCCGAAGTTCCGTCCGGGCAAGGCCCTCAAGGACGCGCTGAACTGATCCTTCAGGTGAATTCACCGCGCAGCGGTCGGGTCCCCTCGCTGTGCGGTCTGGTTTGATGTTGTTGTTCTCCGGGGTGCTTAGCTCAGTTGGTAGAGCGGCGCCCTTACAAGGCGTAGGTCGGGGGTTCGAGCCCCTCAGCACCCACCACTCGGGTCAACACCCGGTTCTGCCAGGCGGCCCTCGCCAGTAGACTAAAATCAAAAAGTTTTCCCTGCCGCACACAAGCGTATCTCTGCAAAAAGGCGAACCGCGGGCGAACCCCGGTTCGCCTTTGTCGCATTTGGAAAGACGCCGCGCCAACAACAACAGAAGGGGCCGCCCCCTTCGACATGACGCCCACCGTTCGAGGTCTTGATGTTCGAAACCATCCGCTCCTATTCGCGCGTACTGATGTATGTGCTCGTGCCGCTGATCATCGGCTCGTTCGTCCTGGTCGGTGTCGACAGCTACTTCAACCTGCGTGACGGGGCGAACCACGCGGTGGCGAAGGTCGACGGCCACGACATCAAGCAGAGCGAATGGGACGCGTGGTTCCGCCAGCAGATCGAGCAGTTCCGCGCCCAGGCTCCGAACGTCGACCTGCGCATGCTGGAAACGCCCGAGATGAAGCGCCAGGCCCTCGACGAGCTGGTGCGCGAGCGCGTGATGCGCGCGGCGGCCGACAAGGGCGGCTACAACACGAGCGACGAGCGCCTGCTGGCCTTCTACCGCAACGACCCGCAGTTCGCGCCGTTCCGCGGCCCGGACGGCACCATCGACCGCGCCCGCCTCGAGATGGCCGTGGCCGCGCAAGGCATGTCCGTGAAGGGCCTCGAGCAGCGCATGCGCGAGATGCTGGCGCTGCGCCAGGTCACGCTGGGCCTCACCGGTTCGGTCACCGCACCCGACGCCACCACGTCCACCGCCCTCGACGCGCTGTTCCAGCAGCGCGAGGCGCAGGTCGAGCGCTTCGATGCCAAGGCCTATGCCACGAAGGTGAACCCCACCGACGCCGACATCGAGGCCTACTACAAGGACGCCGCCCACCAGGCCCAGTTCCGCTCCATCGAACAGGCCGACATCGAATACGTCGTGCTCGACCTCGACGCGGTGAAGAAGGGCATCACGGTCTCCGAAGACGACCTGAAGAAGTACTACACCGAGAACGTCAAGCGCTACACCGTGGCCGAGGAACGCAAGGTGCGCCACATCCTGATCAAGGCCGGCACGTCCGCGCCCGAGGCCGAGCGCACCGCCGCCCGCACGAAGGCCGAGGCCCTGCAGGCCGAGCTCGTGAAGGCGCCGGCCACGTTCGCCGACGTGGCGCGCAAGAACTCGCAGGACGCCGGCACGGCCGAACGCGGCGGTGACGTCGATGCCTTCATCGCGAAGGGCGACACCGACCCGGCCTACGAGACGGCGCTCTTCGCGCTCAAGCCCAACGAGGTCAGCCCGGTGGTCGTCACGCCCGAAGGCTTCTACATCCTGCAGCTGCAGGCCGTGAAGGGCGGCGACGTCCGCAGCTTCGAATCGGTCCGTGCCGAAATCGAAGACGAAGTGAAGAAGCAACTGGCCCAGTCCCGCTACGCCGAGGCGGCCAACGAGTTCACGAACACCGTCTACGAACAGTCCGACAGCCTGAAGCCCGTGGCCGAGAAGCTCAAGCTCGAGGTCAAGACCGCCAAGGGCGTGCTGCGTACGCCGCAGCAGGGCGCCGACGGCCCGCTCGCCTCGGCCAAGCTGCTGGAGGCGGTGTTCTCGTCCGACTCGCTGCAGAACAAGCGCAACACCGAAGCTGTCGAGACGAAGGCCAACCAGCTCACCGCCGCCCGCGTCACCGCCTACCATCCGGCCGCCGTGCGCCCGCTCGCCGAAGTGCGTGACCAGGTGAAGGCCCGCCTCGTGGCCCAGCAGGCCGCGGCGCTCGCCCGCAAGGAAGGCGAGGCCCGCCTCGCCGCCGCGAAGGCCGCACCGGCCACCGCGTTCGACAAGCCCGCCGTGACCCTGTCGCGCGCCAAGCCGGGCGACCTGCCGCGCGACGTGGTCGACGCCACGCTGAAGGCACCGTCCGCCTCGCTGCCGGCGGTGGTGGGCGTGGACCTCGGCGACCAGGGCTATGCCGTGGTGCGCATCACCAAGGTGCTGGGCCGCGACCCGGTCGTGGCCGACCCGAAACAGGCGAGCGCCCAGTACGCGCAGGCCTGGGGCGCGGCCGAGTCCGATGCCTACTACGAAGCCCTCAAGTCGCGCTTCAAGGTGAAGGTGATGGCCCCGGCTGCCACCGCCGAAGAAAAAACCACGGACACCGTCGCGTCGAAGTGAGATTTCTCAGGCTATAATGATTGGCTCTGCGGTGGCTGTAGCTCAGTTGGTAGAGTCCAGGATTGTGATTCCTGTTGTCGCGGGTTCGAGTCCCGTCAGCCACCCCACCCAACGTTAGGAAAACAGGCGCTTCGGCGCCTGTTTTCATTTCCAGGTGCCGCGTGCCGCCGCCTGCCCCGATGGTTCCAGCAAGGTCACCCGATGTCGCACACCCCGCAACTGCCGACCTGGTTGTTCCTGGTGTGCCGGGTGTCGGCGCTGTGCATCTTCCCGCTGGGCTGCGACATGATCTTCCAGGGCGTGGAAGCCATCGTCTCCGGGCAGATCCGCGTGGCGAGCAGGGCGGCCTCGTTCGTGGCCCATCGCAGCCTGAACCCCGTGGTCTTCTGGGTCTCGCTCTCGCTGTTCGTGGTCTGCGGGGCGTGGTTCATGTGGCTGGCGGTCGCCTGCTGGCGGGGCATCAAACGATGAGCCCCGGGCCGCCTGGCCCGATGCCATCCGCGAAATCGCAGCTTCACGCTCAGGCCTTCGCGGGCCGGTACAGGTCCGCGAACACATGCTCGGGCATCCACGTCTCGTACTGGTCCGGCTGCCCCGGATGCCGCACGACGAGGTGGCCGGGAAGCACGCGCTTCGCGCTCGGCGGTGCTTTCATCGCGCGCGTGGCGTTCAGGCGCTGGAATCGCAGTTCGTACTCCATGTTCGACAGCGCGGTCGATAGCACGAACCTGCCGTACGCGTCCGCCGTCGTGTCGTCGATCGCCTCGTAGCGTTGCATCGACACCTGGTCGATGTAGGGGCGGTCGAGGTCGTGCCTGCTCACGAAGCTTCGGTCGCCCGGGTCAGCGCACGAGCGCGAGGGTCATCTCGCCTTTGGGCGTGAGGCGGCGGCCCCCGGTGAGGTCGGCGTGGGTGAGGTAGCCCAGGCGCTCGAGTCGCTCGAGCGTGGGGCCCTGGTAGCCGCCAGACCCGTTCTCGGCAATGCGGCGGAGGATGTCGACGTCCTCGCGGGACAGGTCGAGACCGTACTGCTCGTCGTTTTCCATGGCGTGTTCCTTTGCCGCGAGACGGCGAGTATGGCCCCGTCGCCAGCGGACCGTCTCCGGACAACCCTTGTGCTGGTGTGCCTGCCTCCCTGCCGGGCGGGCATGGCGCTTGCCGGTCTTCGGGAGCCCAGTCCGAAGGAGATCGCCATGCCAGAACTCGCCCCTGACACCGGTGGCCGACATCACGAGCGCATCCGCGTGATCGACGACGAGGCGGTGCACCGCTGGGCCGCCCGGCTCGGCGTCACCCCCGACGATGTCCGTGCCGCGGTCAAGGCGGCCGGCGATCTCGTGGTGGACGTGCAGGAGTACCTGCACTCGCACCACGCCAGCAACGGCAGCGACCACTGAGGGCCGCCGGATGGTCAGCCGAGCGCCATCGCGCGGACGTTTTCGGCGACCTCCAGCGTCGCCTCGGTCGCCGCCAGTACCTGCTCGACGCTGACCCCCGGCGCCGTTTCCAGCAGCCGCAGCCGCCCGCCTTCCTGGGCGATGACGGCCAGCTCCGTGACGATCAGGTCGATGGGGCGGGCCGACGTGAGGGGCAGGGCACAGCGCTCGACGATCTTGGGCGCACCCTTCGCGGTGTGCTGCATCGCGACCACCACGCGCTTGGCGCCGGTGACGAGGTCCATCGCGCCGCCCATGCCGGGCACCATCTTCCCGGGAATCATCCAGTTGGCCAGCCGGCCCTGTGCGTCCACCTGCAGGCCGCCGAGCACGGTCATGTCGACGTGGCCGCCGCGGATGAGGCCGAAGGAGATCGAACTGTCGAAGGTGCTGGCGCCGGGGATGGCGGTGACGGGGCGGCCACCGGCGTCGGTGAGGCGGGCCTGCACGAGGTCGACGTCGGGGACCGGGCCGGTGCCGATCAGCCCGTTCTCGGATTGGAAGTACACGTGCATGCCGGGCGGCACGTAGTTCGCGACGAGCGTCGGGATGCCGATGCCGAGGTTGACCAGCATGCCTTCCTTCAGTTCGAGGGCGATGCGCCGCGCGATGATCGTCTGGGCATCCATCTCAGCACCTCCCCACCAGGTAGTCGACGAGCACCGCGGGCGTGACCACGTGGTCGGGCGAGATCATGCCGACCGGCACGATCTGCTCGACCTCGGCGATCACGGTCTGGCCGGCCATCGCGATCACGGGGTTGAAGTTGCGCGCGGTCAGCGCGTAGACGAGGTTGCCGAGGTAGTCGGCCATGAAGGCCTGCACCAGGGCGAAGTCGGCGTGCAGCGCGGTCTCGAGCAGGTAGGGGCGGCCGTCGACCTCGATCTTCTGCTTGCCCTCCTCGACGAGGGTGCCCACGCCGGTGGGGGTGAGCACGCCGCCGAGCCCGTGGCCCGCCGCGCGGATGCGTTCGATGAGCGTGCCCTGCGGCACGAGGTCCACCTGCAGCTTGCCGCTGTTCATCAGCTGCTGCGTTTCGGGATTCAGGCCGATGTGGCTCGCGATCAGCCGGCGCAGCGCGCCGGCGGTGACCAGCTTGCCGATGCCCACGCCGGGCTGGGCCGAGTCGTTGGCGATCACCGTGAGGTCGCGCCGGCCCTGGCGCACCAGTTCGTCGATCAGGCCCTCGGGGGAACCGACTCCCATGAAACCGCCCACCATCACGGTCGCCCCGTCGGGGACCAGGGCGGCGGCTTCCTCCACCTTCGTCGTGCGCATGACAGGCCTCCAGGAGAAGCGTCGCTTCGGGCATCGATCCCGGTCCTGGAAACGAGCAACGCGGATGCCGCGACTTCGCGTGGATCCTACGGGCGCGCTCCGTCGAGCGCAAGCGCGGCGGTCAGCTGCGGCGTGCCGCGCCCGGGCGGCTGGCGAGGTACACGCCGGCGTACGCCGAGGGCAGCATCAGCACATAGCTGACCACCTCGGCCCACAGCGGGTAGATGTTGTCGGACACCAGCAGGCTGAGCACGACCGAGACCACGAGGAAGGCGACGATGTTCGGGAACAGTGCCCGCTGCGCGATGCGGGTGGTGGTGAAGGCCCCGAGCACCGTGGCGACCGCGCTCGCGGCGAAGGTCCAGAACATCACGGCCGGGGTGAGCACGAGCGCGTTCACGGCGGCCTCGAACTCGGCGTCGCCCATCTCGGTGTCGAGCAGGTGTCCGCCGAAGACGGCGAAGAGGATGACCGAGAGCACCAGCACCACGGCGAGCGACACGAGCACCCCGAGGGTCACGGCCTTGATGTTCACGTCGCGCATGGGGAGCTTCCGGTTCGGGTCCAGTGAGGGAGGGCGCCCATTCTGCAGCATGACCGGCGGTCCACCTGCCGACACGTCGGCGCCGATGTTCCTGCCGGGCAGGACGACCCGATCCACACGGGGGAATCCGGGCCGGGGTTCTTGCGCCACGCGCCGCACGATCCTGAAAGACGGGCCATCCCCGCGTTCCTAGAGTCTGCTCGCGCGCCGAGGCAGGCGGGCGTGAACGGCAAAACGATTCCTGCCACCACAACACCCACAGGAGACAAGCATGAACATCGCATTCACCAGGAGGCTGCTGGTCGGCATCGGCGTGGCCCTCGTGTCGGCCGCGGCCGGCGCGCAGACCGTCGTGTTCGAGGAACGCTTCACCAACGGCCTCGGGCAGTTCGCCGGCACCGGCAGCGTCTACACGTCGAGCGCCGGCATCCGCCTCGCGGGCTCGATCGGATCGGGCAAGGGCGTGATCACGTCGGGCCCCATCGCCACCACGAACGTCTCGAAGCTGACGCTGACCTTCACGCGCAGCACGAGCGGCCTCGACACCGGCGAGGCCGGCGTGGCCTCGGTCTCCGTCAACGGCGGGGCCTACACGACACTGGAGTCGACGCGCACGGCCTCGGGCAGCACGTCGATCGCGCTGCCCGACAGCGCGTCGAACCAGGCCGACGTGCGCCTGCGCTTCGCGGTGTCGGCCAACAGCGCGCTCGAGAGCTACACGGTCGACGAGGTCGTGCTGTCGGGCCAGCGTGCGGGCGACCCGCCGCCCGGAGGTGGCGGCACGCTGCCGCCGGTGAGCAGCGTCGACGCCGACGGGCCGTTCGCCACCACGGCCACCACGTCGACCGGCCCCGGCCGCAACGGCTGGGTGGTGCGTCCCACCACGCTCGGCGCCAACGGCCTGAAGCACCCCGTGTTCATCTGGGGGCCGGGTGCCGGGACGGGGCCGGCCGAGTACGACTTCCACCTGCGCCGCATCGCCTCGCACGGCTTCATCGTGTACTCCGAGACGTCGACCAGCAGCGGCAGCGAGATGAAGTCGGCCATCGACTGGCTGATCGCCGAGAACGGCCGCCCCGCGAGCCCGTACTACCAGAAGATCGACACCACCCGCATCGCGGCGGGCGGCCACTCGCGCGGTTCGGTGGGCACGTTCGCGATCGCGAGCGACCCGCGCCTGTCCACCACGATCCATGTGGCCGGCGGCTCGTTCGACGGGCAGGGCTCCCGCAACCTGCGCCAGCCCGCGGCCTACTTCTGCGGTTCGGAGGACACCACGGCGACGCCGAACTGCCGCCGCGACTACACGGCCACCACGACGCCGGTGTTCTTCTCGGTGATCACGGGCGCCACGCACATCAACGCGGCGCGCGAGGCCCTGCCGGGCATCGTGGCGTGGCTGCGCTGGCACCTCGCCGACGAGGACGACCGCCGCGCGAGCTTCCTGACCCCGGGTGGGGCGTTCACCACCGGCAAGTGGGTCTCGCAGCAGAAGAACTGGTAGTCCGCGCCCTCGTGGCCTGACCTCCGCCCTGGCCCGACGGCCAGGGCGTTTCCCATTTCCCTTTCAGGAATTCCTTCGATGAAGAACCGCTTCCTGGCCCCGGCCTGCACCGTGCTCGCCCTGGTCTTCCACTCGTCCTCGCCCCTGGCCGCGGTGCTCGCGGACCAGGTGTTCTCCTCGGGCCTCGGGTCGTTCAGCGCGACCGGCAGCGTGTCGACCGGCAGCACCGGGGCGCGGCTCTCCGGCGGGTCGAGCCCCGGCCGGCTCACCAGCGCTGCCATCGACACCGCGGGGCACCGCCAGGTGAAGGTCACCGTGAACCGCTCGACCACGGGGCTCGACGCCGGCGAGGCCGGCACGATCGTGGCGGTGGTCAACGGCCAGTCGCGCACGCTCGAGTCCGCGCGTTCGGCGAGCGGCGCCGCCACGTTCGACCTCGGCGACAACCCGGGCCGCGTGACGCTGCAGTTCGCCGTGGCCGCCAGCAGCCTGCTGGAGTCGTACACGGTCGCCAGCGTGCGGGTGGAAGGTGAGCCCACGTCCACCGAACCGCCGGTGCGCACCGGCACGATCGTGCCCGATGCGTCGTGGACCTGCGGCCTGCCCGGCGGCATCCCCGACCCCGCGACCGGCACGCCCGTGTTCAACACCACGCTGGCGGCCGACGCACCCATCGTCGTCGGCGCCACGCCCTACGGGCAACGCCGCGTGATCCGCACCACCGGCGGCACGCTGTCGGGTGGGTCGCTCGGCGGGACGGTGCTCAGCGGCGCGCTCGACTTCGACCTGCAACTGCCCAGCGGCGCGCAGGAGCACGAGTCGCGCTACACGCTGCGCGCCACCGATGGCACGCTGATCTACGTGCGGCTGTGCGGCGTGGCCGACGGCACGGGCCAGCGGGTCGTCGCCGACTTCGAGGCACCGACCAGCAGCACGTGGCAGTGGCTCAACAGCGGCACCTACGTGGGTCGCCGCGAGGTCACGGCCTCGGGCATCCGCCTGTCGGTGAACGCGGTCTCGGCGACGCCGAACCCCGCGGATCCCGTGACGCGTGTGCCGGCCGACGCCGCGCTGAAACAGCAGCCCTTCAACTGCGCGGTGGCGCCGGCATCGGCAGCGCAAGGCGCGCAGGTGCTCGTCGCACGCGTGAACATCGGCAGCTCGCAGGCGGTGGGCACGTCCAAGCGCGGACGCCGCAACATCATCCCCATCACCGGCGGCACGTACAGCGGCTCGTTCGGATCGGGTTCGGTGAACCCCGGCGGCGCGGACCACCAACTGACGGTGTCGGGCGGCCTGCAGGTCGAGGCCCGCTACACGCTGAAGGCCGCCAACGGCGAGACGATCGTCGTGCGCAACTGCGGCGACTTCGGTTCGGCGGACCTCACGGCGGTGACCTTCGAGGCCCCGACCGGCGGCGCGTTCGCGGCGATGAACAACGGCAACTACGTCGGCACGATCACGCCGGGCCTCGGGCGGGTGACCATCACGGTCTACGAACGGCGCTGAGCGGGTACCCTTGTCGGCTCATCGACAAGGAGTGCTCCCTCATGACGGATCGGGTTCGGATCGGCGTGGCCGGCGGCGGGCTGATGGGCTGTGGCATCGCCACGCAGATGGCGGCCGCGGGTCATGCGGTGCGGGTGTTCGAGACCGACGAGGCCGCGGCGGGCCGTGTGCCGGCCCGCTGCGCGGCCATCCTCGACGAGCTGGTGGCCGCGCGGGCGCTCGGCGAAGCCGAGGCGCGCGACGTGCTGGTGCGGGTCGAGGTCACGCGGGACGTTGCCGCGCTCGCGGACTGCGGCACCGTCTTCGAGGCCATCCGCGAGGTGCTGCCCGAGAAACATGCGCTGTATGCGCGGCTGGAGCCCGTGCTCGCGCCCGGCACCACGCTCGCCAGCACCACCAGCGGCTTCACGCCGGAGGACCTGGCACGCCCCCTGGTGCGTCCCGACCGGTTCCTCGTGGCGCACTTCTGGAACCCGCCGCACATCGTGCCGCTGGTCGAGGTGCTGACGACCGCCACGACACGGCCCGACGTGCTCGACGGGGTGGAATCGCTGCTGCGCCAGGCCGGCTGCGAGCCGGTCCGGCTGAAGAAGGCGGTGCCGGGTTTCATCGGCAACCGGCTGCAGTTCGCGGTGCTGCGCGAGGCGTTGCACCTGCTGCGCGAAGGCGTGGCAGACGCCGAGACCATCGACCGCGTGATGAAGCTGTCGATCGGCAGGCGGTACGCCGCCATCGGCCCGCTCGAAGGCGCCGACGTGGGCGGGCTGGAGACCTTCCTGACGATCTCGCGCTACCTGATGCCCGAACTCGCGAAGTCCGAGGACGTGCTCGACGTGCTGCAGGGCCACACGGACCGCGGCGAGCGTGGCCGCGCGAGCGGGCAGGGCTTCTACACCTGGGACGCGGCGCGGGAGGAGTGGCTGCGCCAGGTGCGCCTGAGGCTGCTGGGTCAGCCGTGACGGCGGCGGGCGGTCGCCAGTGACGCCACGGCCCCGGCCACCACGCCCCAGAACGCCGAGCCGATGCCGAGGAAACTCACGCCCGACAGCGTGACGAGGAAGGTCAGCAGCGCCGCGTCGCGGTGGTGTTCGTCGCGCAGCGCGCTCGCGAGGCCGCTGCCGATGGTGCTCAGCAGCGCGAGCCCGGCCACCGCGATCACCAGCTCCTTGGGCAACGCGGCCAGCAGGCCCGCCACCGCGCCGCCGGCCAGGCCCACCGCGATGTAGAACACGCCGGCGGCCACCGAGGCGGTGTAGCGCCGCGCCGGGTCCTCGTGGGCTTCACGGCCGAGGCAGATGGCCGCCGTGATGGCGGCGAGGTTCAGCGCGTAGCCCCCGAACGGCGCCAGCAGCAGCGAGGCGAGGCCGGTGGCGCCGACCGTGGGGGACACGGGGATGTCGTAGCCCGCGGTGCGCTGCGCGGCCACCCCCGGCAGGTTCTGCGAGGCCATGGTGACGAGGAACAGCGGCAGCGCGATGCCCACGAGCGCGCGCACCGAGAACTCGGGCGTGGTCCATTCCGGATGCGCCCAGCCCCAGTCCACCGGACCGGGCCGCAGCTGGCCCGACACCGAGGCGATCACGATGCCCGCCAGCAGCACGACCGGCACGGCGTAGCGCGGCCACCAGCGGCGCCCCGCGAGGAACGCGGCCGTCATGCCGAACACGATCAGGGGCTGCGTGCGGCTCGCCACCACCGCCTCGAGTGCGAACCGGGCCAGCACGCCGGCGAGCAGCGCGGACGCGATGGCGACCGGGATGTGGTCCATCGCCCGCTCGAAGAGGCCGCTGTAGCCCACCGCGGCGATCAGCACCGCGCAGACGATGAACGCGCCCACGGCCTCGGCCATCGGCACGCCTTGCGTCGCGGCGATGAGCGCCGCACCCGGCGTGGACCAGGCCGTGAGGACGGGCTTGCGGTACCACAGCGACAGCCCGAGGCTCGTGAGGCCGGTGCCGAGGCCCAGCGCCCAGATCCACGAGGCCGTCTGCGACGGCGTGGCACCGAGGGCCTGGGTGGCCGCGAAGATCAACGCGATCGAACTCGTGAAGCCGACCAGGACGGCGACGAGGCCTGCTACGGTGGCGGAGACGGAGAGGTCGGTGAGGAGGGAGCGGGACAAGGTGGGCTGGCGTGGGGGAGGGCGATCGTGAGTGTTTCATACAACCCGTCAGCCCGGCGGAGGCCGGGGCCTTCGGCCTGCGCCCGGGGTCCCGGCCTCCGCCGGGACGACAGCTTCCTTGCGGGTAATCCCCCTGTTCACCCGCGGCGCGTTGGACTGAAATGCCGATCGACGTAAACGTTTACGCAAACGTTTGCTTCCACCGGCCAGCATTGCGAAACGCCGTCCGGTCACGACCCACCTCCTGAGGAGCACATGACATGACGATCCGTTTCACCCGCCGCGCCGCCGCGGTGGCCGCCGCCCTGGTCCTCGCGGGCCCCGCGCTGGTTCCCGCCGTCCACGCCCAGACCGCCAAGCCGCGGGTGGGCCTGGTGATGAAGTCGCTGGCGAACGAGTTCTTCAAGAACATGACCGAGGGCGCCATCGCCCACGAGAAGAAGCGCGGCGATTTCGAGCTGAAGGCCGTGGGCATGCAGTCCGAGACGGACTTCGACGCCCAGACCGCCGCGGTGGAGAACTTCATCACGCAGAAGTACGACGTGATCGTGATCGCCCCGGCCGACTCGCGCGCGATGGTGGCACCCGTCGCCAAGGCCCTGAAGGCCGGCATCACGGTGGTGAACTTCGACGTGGCGCTCGACCCGGCCGCGCTGAAGAAGGCGAACCTCGACCTCGCCTTCGTGGGCCCCGACAACCGCGCCGGCGCGAAGATGGCCGGCGACGAACTCGCCAAGGCGCTCGGCCCGGGCGCGAAGATCGCGATCATCGAAGGCAACCCCGGTGCCGACAACGCCACGCAGCGCAAGCTCGGCTTCGAGGACGCGGCCAAGGCCGGCAAGCTCAAGGTCGTGACCTCGCAGACGGCCCACTGGGAGACCGAGGAAGCCAACGCGGTGTTCACGAACATCCTGACCGCCAATCCCGACATCCAGGGCGTGATGGTGGCCAACGACTCGATGGCGGTGGGCGTGGCCAAGGCCATCGATGCCGCCGGCAAGACGGGCAAGATCAAGGTGGTGGGCTTCGACAACATCCCCGCCATCCGCCCGCTGATCAAGCAGGGCAAGGTGCTCGCCACCGTCGACCAGTTCGGCTCCGAGATGGCCGCCAACGCCATCGACTACGGGATCAAGTCGCGCAAGGACAAGCAGCCGCTGAAGGGCTGGGTCAAGACGCCCATCGAACTCGTGACCGCGAAGAACGTGAAGTGACGAGGGCAGGGCGGCCCGCGGGCCGCCCACCCGATCCATCATCATGGCCGACACACCCGCCCTCGCACCCGCCCTTGAACTTCACGGGATCACGCGCCGCCATCCGGGCGTGCTCGCGCTCGACAGCGTGGACCTCACGCTGCAGCGCGGCGAGGTGCATGCGCTCGCCGGCGAAAACGGCGCGGGGAAGTCGAGCCTCATCAAGATCCTGTGTGGCGCCGACCGCGCGAACGGCGGCCGCATGGTGCTGTTCGGCGAGACCTACGCGCCCCACAACCCGCTCGACGCGATGCGCGCGGGCATCCGCGTGGTGCACCAGGAACTGCACATGCTCGACCAGCTGTCGGTGGCCGAGAACCTGCTGTTCGAACGCCTGCCGCGCACCCGCCTGGGCCTGCTCGACCGCGGCGCGCTGCGCCGCCGCGCGACGGAGCTGCTCGCGCTCGTGGGCCTCGACGACCTGGACCCGTCCACCCGCGTGGCCACGCTCGGCATGGCGCAGCGCCAGCTGATCGAGATCGCGAAGGCGCTGTCGGGCGACAGCCGCATCGTCATCATGGACGAACCCACGGCCACGCTGACGCCGCGCGAGACCGACCGGCTGCTGCAGCTGATCCGCCAGCTGCGCGACCGCGGGGTGACCGTGGTGTTCGTCTCGCACCACCTGCAGGAACTGTTCGACGTGTGCGACCGGGTCACGGTGCTGCGCAACGGCCGCAAGGTCGACACGCGTCCCATTGCCGGCACCACGACGGACGACCTCGTGCGGCTGATGGTGGGCCGCGACCTCGCCGGTCCGTCGTCCCGCCAGGCCCCCGTGCTCGACACCACGCGCGAGCCGGCGCTGCGGGTCGAGGGCCTGCGCTTCCGCGGGCAACGGGGTTCCGTCCCGCTGTCGTTCAGCCTGCGCTACGGCGAGATCGTCGGCCTTGCCGGGCTCGTGGGCTCGGGCCGGACCGAAACCGTGCGTGCGATCTTCGGGGCCGACCCGCCGGTGGCCGGCCAGGTGTTCCGCGACGGCCGCCCCGTGCGCACCGACACCCCGGACCGCGCGCTCGCCGAAGGCATCTGCCTGCTCACCGAGAACCGCAAGGACGAGGGCCTGATCCTCGACATGCCGATCCGCGCGAACGTGTCGCTCGCGAACCTCCCCGCCGTCTCGCGCTCGGGCCTGATGCAGGCCGGCGCCGAGGCCGACGCCGCGCGCCGCATGGTGGCCGACCTGCAGGTGCGGCTCGCGTCCATCGACCAGCCGGTGCGCGAGCTGTCCGGTGGCAACCAGCAGAAGGTGGTGCTCGGCAAGTGGCTGCTGCGCCAGCCGAAGGTGCTGCTGCTCGACGAACCCACGCGGGGCGTGGACGTGGGCGCGAAGGCCGAGATCCACGCGCTGCTCGAGCGTTTGGCCGCGGGCGGCCTGGCCGTGCTGGTGGTGTCGTCCGACCTGCGCGAGCTGATGGGCCTGTGCGACCGGATGATGGTGATGAGCCGCGGCGTGATCACCGGCGAGGTGCCGCGCGCGCAGTTCGACGAAGAGGCCATCCTCGCGATGGCGTACCAGGAATACACGCGGGCCGCGGCCCGCGAGACCGCGACGGTTCAATCATGAGCAACCCTTCCAACTCCCTCGCGGCCCCGTCCCGCACCTCGCTGCGCCACCGCACCCGTGCCGTGCTGCGCGAAGCCGGCATCGGTGTCGCCCTCGTCGCGCTCGTCGGGGTGTTCGCGATGCTGTCGCCCATCTTCCTCACGTCGACGAACATCACGAACATCTTCACGCAGATCTCGATCAACGTGATCCTGGCCGTGGGCATGACCTTCGTGATCCTGATCGGCGGCATCGACCTGTCGGTGGGCTCGGTGATGGCCTTCTGTGCGGTGGTGGCCGGCACGGTGCTCAAGCTCGAGGGGCTGTCGGTCGGGCCCGCCATCGCGCTCGCGCTGCTCGCGAGCGTCGCGGTGGGCGCGGTGTGCGGCCTGGCCAACGGCGCGATCTCGGCGTACTGGGCCATCCCGTCGTTCATCGTCACGCTGGGCATGCTCAACATCGCGCGGGGCGCGGCGCTGCAGTGGACCCAGGCCCGCTCGATCTACGAGTTCCCCGACGCGTTCAACGACTTCGGCAGCGCCACCGTGCTGGGCCTGCCGGCGATCTTCCTCGTGGCCCTGGCCCTGGTGGCCCTGGGCTGGTTCGTGCTGAACCGCACCGTGTTCGGCCGGCTCGTCTACGCCATCGGCAACAACGAGGAGGCGGTGCGCCTGGCCGGGCACAGCGTGCGGGCCGTGAAGATCGCCGCGTTCGTGATCTGCGGCGCGGCGGTGGGCGTGGGCGCCGTGATCTACATGACCCGCCTGACCATCGCGAGCCCCATCTCGGGCATCGGCTTCGAGCTCAACGCCATCGCGGCGGTGATCATCGGCGGCACGAGCCTGAGCGGCGGGCGCGGCTCCATCGTGGGCACGCTGCTGGGCGCCTGCATCATCGGCGTGCTGGCCAACGGCCTGATCCTGATCGGCATGAGCGACTTCCTGCGGCAGATGGTCACGGGTTTCGTGATCATTCTGGCGGTGGTGCTCGACGTGTACCGGGCGCGCCTGACCCGCGCGGCCGACTGACCGATGATGGCCGCACCCCGCACGAGAACGACGAGACCGACCCGATGAGCACGATCAAGGACGTGGCCCAGCATGCCCAGGTGTCGGTGGCCACCGTGTCGCACGTCATCAACGACACCCGCTTCGTGAGCGAGGCCACCCGCGTGCGCGTGCAGGAGGCCATCGAGGCGCTGCGCTACGTGCCCAGCGCGCTCGCCCGCAGCCTCAAGAGCAACCGGACCCACACCGTGGGGATGATGATCCCCAACAGCTCGAACCCGTACTTCGCCGAGATCATCCGCGGCATCGAGGACACGTTCTACGAGGCGGGGTTCAACGTCATCCTCTGCAACTCCGACGACGACCCGATCAAGCAGGGCAACTACGTGCGGCTGCTCACGGAGAAGCAGGTGGACGGCCTGATCGTGATGTCCTCGGGCAGCGACGTCGAGCTGCTCGACACGCTGCGCGCCGCGCGCATGCCACAGGTGGTGGTGGACCGCGAGATCGACGACCTGGCGGCCGACCTGGTCGAGGTGAACCACGAGGCCGGGGGATTCCTCGCCACGCAGCACCTGCTCAAGCTCGGGCACCGGCGCATCGGCTGCATCGCCGGGCCGCTCGGCCTGTCGTCCGCGCGCGAGCGGGTGCAGGGCTACCGCCGGGCGCTGGGCGAGGGCGGTGTCACGGTGGACGACCGGCTGATCCGCGGCGCCGACTTCACGAGCGCCGGCGGCCTGGCCGCGATGACCTCGCTGCTCGACTCGGCCCGCCGGCCCACCGCGGTGTTCGCGTCGAACGACCTGATGGCCATCGGCGCGATCTGCGCGGCGGCTCAGCGCGGGCTGCGCATCCCGCAGGACGTGTCGGTGGTGGGCTTCGACGACATCGCGCTCGCGGCCCACAGCAACCCGCCGCTCACGAGCGTGGTGCAGCCCAAGCACCAGACGGGGCAGCTCGCCGCGCAGCTGCTGCTCGAGCGCATCGCCGATCCGTCGCGTGCGCTGCAGCGCACGATCCTCCAACCCTCGCTGCTGGTGCGCCAGTCGTCGGGGCCCGTGCCGGAGGCGGCGCGGTGACGGGCCGGGTCGTCGTGCTCGGCAGCGTCAATGCCGACCTGGTGCTGCGCTGCGCGGCGCTGCCGCTGCCCGGCGAGACCGTGCACGGCCGCGACTTCCGCACGCTGCCCGGCGGCAAGGGCGCGAACCAGGCCATCGCCGCGGCGCGGCTGGGCGCTTCCGTCGCGTTCATCGGCTGCGTGGGCGACGACGACTTCGGCCGCACCGCGCAGTCCGTGCTGGCGGGCGAGGGCATCGACACCACCCACCTGCACGTCGTCGCGGGCACTGCCACCGGCGTCGCGATGATCCTGGTGGACGACGCCGGCCAGAACAGCATCGCGCTCGCGGCCGGGGCCAATGCGGCGCTCACCACGGACCACGTCGATGCCGCGGCACCCCTGTTCGCGGGCGCGGCCCTGTTCGTGTGCCAGCTGGAGTCGCCACTGGACGTGGTGCGGCATGCGATCGGCCGGGCCCGCGCGGCTGGCGTGCCGGTGCTGCTCAACCCGGCACCGGCGCAGGCCCTGCCCGCGGCGCTGCTGGCAGATGTGGACGTGCTGGTGCCCAACGAAACCGAGGCGGCCCTGCTCGCGGGTTCCGACCTCGACGCGGCGGCTGCCGCCGCGCACCTGCGGGCGATGGGGCCGGCCACCGTGCTGCTCACGCTCGGCGCCGACGGCCTGCAGATCGACGCGGATGGTCTCGTCCAGCGGGTCCCGGCGCCGGCCACCGGCCCGGTCGTCGACACCACCGGCGCCGGCGACACCTTCATCGGCGCCTTCGCCGCGGCGCGGGTCGAAGGCGCCTCCGTCGCGGCCGCGGCCGCGTTCGCCCAGAAGGCCGCCGCGCTCAGCGTGACGCGGGCGGGCGCGGTGGGCGGCATGCCGTACCGCCACGAAGTGGGGAACCCATGAAAAAGACGATGCTGCTGAACGCCGAGCTGTCTCAGCTGATCGCGGCGATGGGGCATGGCGACCAGCTCGTGATCGCCGACGCCGGCCTGCCGGTGCCGCCCGGCACGCGCTGCATCGACCTCGCGGTGAGCGGCGGCGTGCCGTCGTTCGATCAGGTGCTGCTGGCGGTGCTGTCGGAGTTGCAGGTGGAAAGCGCCGTGGCGGCGGGCGAGATGCTCGACCGGTCCCCGGCGCTGGCCGGCGTGTTGCGCGCGCGGCTCGGCGCCATCCCGCTGGCCCACGTCGACCACGGCACCTTCAAGGCGCGCTCGGCCGGCGCCCGGGCCATCGTGCGCACCGGCGAGTTCACGCCGTATGCGAACGTGATCCTCTCGGCCGGCGTGGTGTTCTGATCAACGCCACCAGTGGGTGGACGGCGAGGGCGCCAGCACGTCCAGCCGTTCGCCCATCTGCGGCGCCGTCAGCGGCACCTTCGCGGCCTCGGCCAGCGCGGTGATGCGCTCGAAGGGTTCCGTCCACGGGTGCAGCGCCAGGTCGAAGGTGCCGTTGTGGATGGGCATCATCACCTTGCCGTTCACGTCGAGGTGTGCCTGCAGGCTCTGCTCGGGCTGCATGTGCACGTCGGGCCACTGGGCATCGTAGGCGCCGGTCTCGATCATCGTCAGGTCGAACGGGCCGAAACGTTCGCCGATGGTCTTGAAGCCGGCGTGGTAGCCGGTGTCGCCGCTGAAGAAGATGCGGGTGTCGTCGGTCATCAGCACCCACGAGGCCCACAGCGTGGTGTTGCGGTCGCTCAGGCTGCGGCCCGAGAAGTGCTGGGCCGGCGTGGCGACGAAACGCACGCCGCCGATGGACGTGCCCTGCCACCAGTCGAACTGCTGCACCTTCGCGGCGGGCACGCCCCATTCGACGAGCCGGTCGCCCACGCCCAGCGGCGCGAGGAACTGGCCGACCTTCGGCGCGAGGGCCAGCACCGCGTCGTGGTCGAGGTGGTCGTAGTGGTCGTGGGACAGGACCACGGCCTCGATGTCGGGCAGGTCCTCGATGCGCAGCGGCGGCGCGTGGAAACGCTTCGGGCCGGCGAAGGACATGGGCGAGGCGCGCTCGGAGAACACCGGGTCGGTCAGGAAGAACTTCCCGTCGAGCTTGAGCAGCATCGTCGAATGGCCCAGGCGCCACAGGCTGCGGTCGGGGGCGTTGACGAGGTCGGCACGGGTCAGGGCCAGCACCGGGATGGGTTTGCTGGGCGTGGCGTCGGTGCGCTTCGTGGTGAGCACGCGCCACATGATCTCCAGTGTCTTGAAGAAGCCGGGGTCCTCGTGGGGGACGACGTTGTGGAACTTGCCGTCCGCGTACTGCGGCGACGTGGCACGGGAGGCCGCCGGGACGGCGGCTCGGGCGAGGAGGGTGCAGGTCATGGCGGTCAGGGCGGCGAAGAAGAAGAGGTAGAGGGCGATCCGTGGCAGGCGGCTCAGCATGGGCGTGCCTTCATCAAAAGTACACTGCACAGTGTAGTGCGCTTTTTGGAAAAGTAAACTGCGCAGTGTAAAATTCGGGCATGAGTTCACAACCCGTGCCCACCCGCCTCACCGACCGCAAGCGCGACGCCATCGTGGTCGCCGCCATCGCCGAGTTCCGCGAACACGGGTTCGCCGGCACCAGCATGGACCGCATCGCGGCTGCGGCGGAGGTGTCCAAGCGCACCGTCTACAACCACTTCCCGAGCAAGGACGAGCTGTTCGCCGCGATCCTGTCGCAGCTGTGGGAACGCAGCCAGGGGCTCGCGGGGGTGGCGTACGCACCGAAGCAGCCGCTGCGGGCGCAGCTGCTGGAACTCCTCGGCCAGAAGATGCAACTGCTCAACGACCCGAGCTTCATCGACCTGTCGCGCGTGGCGATGGCGGAGATGATGCACACGCCCGAGCGGGCGCAGGACATGGTGGCGCGCCTGCCCGAGAAGGAAGAGGGTCTCGCCACCTGGGTGCGCGAGGCGCAGCGCGACGGGCGGCTGCGCGCCGGGGTCGACCCGGCCTATGCCGCGCAGCAGCTGCAGGGCCTGATCAAGTCGTTTGCGTTCTGGCCGCAACTGGCGATGGGGCAGCCGCCGCTCGATCCGGCGCGGCAGCAGCAGGTGCTGGCCGACAGCGTCGACCTGTTCCTCGGCTTCTACGCCACCTGATCACACGTCGAAGCGCACGCCCTGCGCGAGCGGCAGCGCGCGCGAGCGGTTCACCGTGTTGGTGGCGCGGCGCATGTAGTGGCGCCAGGCGTCCGAGCCCGACTCGCGGCCGCCGCCCGTCTCCTTCTCGCCCCCGAACGCCCCGCCGATCTCGGCGCCCGACGTGCCGATGTTGACGTTGGCGATGCCGCAATCGGAGCCGCTCGCGGCCACGAAGGCCTCGGCCTCGCGCAGGTCGTTCGTGAAGACCGCGGACGACAGGCCCTGCGGCACGTCGTTCTGCAGCGCGAGGGCCTCGTCGAAGTCCCGGTAGCGCATGGCGTAGAGGATCGGGGCGAAAGTCTCCTCGCGCACCACCGCCGTCTGCCCGGGCATGCGCACGAGCGCCGGTTCGGCGTACCACGCGTGGGGATGCCGGTCGGCGAGCATGCGCCGGCCGCCGCTCACCTCGCCACCGTCGCCGCGGGCCCGCGACAGCGCGGCCTGCATGCGTCCGAACGCCGCTTCGTCGACCAGCGGACCCACGAGCGTGCCGGTGGCGAGCGGGTCCCCGATGGACAGGCTCGCACGGGCGCGGTCGAGGCGGGTCAGCAGCGCGTCGGCCACCGACTCGTGCACGAAGAGCCGCCGCGTGGTCGTGCAGCGCTGGCCGGCCGTGCCGTACGCACCGAACACGAGGCCGCGCACCGCGAGATCGAGGTCGGCCGTGGGCGCCACGATGACGGCGTTGTTGCCACCCAGCTCCAGCAGGGCCCGCCCGAACCGTGCCGCGACGCGGGGCGCCACGAGTCGGCCCATGCGGGTGCTGCCCGTCGCCGAGACGAGCGCCACGCGCGGATCGTCCGCCAGCACCTCGCCCAGCGCCGCGCCGCCGACGAGCACCTGCGACAGGCCTTCGGGCGCGTCGCTGCCGAACCGGGCGAGGGCACGCGCCAGCAGCGACTGCGTGGCCAGCGCCGTGAGCGGGGTCTTCTCCGAAGGCTTCCAGACGACCGGGTCACCGCACACCAGGGCGAGCGCGGCGTTCCACGCCCAGACGGCCACGGGGAAGTTGAACGCGCTGATCACACCGACCACGCCGAGCGGGTGCCACTGCTCCATCATCCGGTGGCCCGGGCGTTCGGACGCGATGGTGAGGCCATGCAGCTGCCGCGACAGGCCCGTGGCGAAGTCGCAGATGTCGATCATCTCCTGCACTTCGCCTTCGCCCTCGCTCAGGATCTTGCCGGTCTCGAGGGACACGAGCCGGCCCAGCTCGGCCTTGTGGCGGCGCAGCTCGTCGCCCAGCAGCCGCACGAGTTCACCGCGCCGCGGGGCGGGAACGTCGCGCCACACGAGGAAGGCATGGTGTGCGGTGGTGATGGCGGCGCGCGCGTCGTCCGGGGTGGCGGACCGCAGCATGGCGAGGCGGGCGCCGTCGATGGGCGAGTGGACGGGCAGGTCGCCTCCGTCGGGGAGGGACACGCCGAGGGCCGTGAGCAGGTCGTGGGCGGGGTGGGTCATGGCGGTCTCCCTGGGGTGTCAGCCGATCGATTCGATGTGGCGCGACTGCTGGTAGGCGCGGCCGAACCGGTTCGCGAGGAACTCGGGCAGCGCCACCTGTTCCTGGCGGATGAACCCGCGCTGGGGCAGCCGCCCCTCGCGGAAGAGGTCGAGCGCGGCGCAGATGCCGGCGGCGGTGGTGATCTGGATGGCCGACAGCGGCCGGGCCTCGTCGCGGTCGGCGAAGACCTTGCGGGCGAACACGTCCTGCACCAGCGTGCCGTGGCGCATGCCGCTGGCGGTGACGAACACCAGCACCACGTCCTGCATCGTGCTGGGCACCGACTTGCGCAGCATCGCCTTCAGCGTGTCCGGGTCGTCCTTCAATTGCAGCTCCTCGAACAGCAGCTTCATCAGGTCGCGGTGGCCGGGGTAGCGCACCGACTTGTAGTCGAGCGTGCGCACGCGGCCGTCGAGCGTCTCGCACAGCGTGCCGAGGCCGCCGGACGTATTGAACGCCTCGTACTCGACGCCGTCGAGCGAGAAGTGCTCCAGCCCTTCGAGCGGCAGCATCTCGAGCGAACGGCCGTCGCGGATGGCCTCGCACGGGTGGCAGTACTCGTTGATCAGCCCGTCGACGCTCCAGGTCAGGTTGTACTTCAGCGCGTTGGTGGGGAAGGCGGGCAGGGCGCCCACCCGCATCTTCACGTCGTGCAGCGTGTCGAACTGGCGCGCGAGGTGGTGCGCCACGATGCCGACGAATCCGGGCGCGAGGCCGCACTGGGGCATGAACGCGGTGGGCGCGCCGTCCGCGAGCTGCTTGATCGCCCGGGTGGCGGCCACGTCCTCGGTCAGGTCGAAGTAGTGGCAGCCCGCCTCGCGGGCCTGCGTGGCGGCGAGGGTGGCCAGGTGGTAGGGCAGCGCGTTGATCACCGCGTCGTGGCCGCGCAGCACGCCCAGCAGCTGGCGGGCGTCCGACGTGTCGACCACCCGCGTGGCCACCCCCTCGGGCAGCCGCGACAGCGCCTCGGCGCTGCGGTCCGCCACCGTCACGGTGTAGTCGCCGCTGTCGGCGAGCAGGCGGGTGATGACCTGACCGATGTGACCTGCACCCAGCAGCACGACACGCATTTTCTTTCTCCGGAAGGGGTTGGACCTGCGATCCAGTCTAGGAACGCCCTCCGACGATTGGTAGCGTGAGTTCGTCGAGATCGACAGCTTGCCGGACGGAATGTCGCGCTCTACGATGCAAATCGTCGAAACGCCGGAGAAACGCCATGGCCGACCCCGCCGCAATGCCGTTCGTGAAGGACCAGCTCGACCGCGACCTGCTCGCGCTGCTGCAGGCCAACGCCCGCGAGAGCACCGCCAACCTCGCGCGCCGCCTCGGCGTGGCTCGTACCACGGTGCTCGCGCGCCTGGCCCGGCTCGAGCGGGACGGGGTCATCGTGGGCTACACGGTGCGGCTGGGGCAGGACGTGGCCGACCGCGGGGTGTCGGCCTACGTGGGGGTCACCATCAGCCCCAAGTCGGCGCGCGAGGTCACGCGGCGCCTGTCGCGGCTGCCCGAGCTGCGCCAGCTGAGTTCGGTGAGCGGCGAGTTCGACTACATCGCGCAGCTGCGGGCCGACTCGATGTCGCGGCTGGACGCGCTGCTCGACGAGATCGGCGAGATCGACGGGGTCACGAAGACCACCACGTCGGTGGTGCTGGCGGTGCGCACCGATCGCACGGGGTGATCTGATCAGCGTGGGGCGTTCGCGCGGTCGATCTGGCGCAGCAGCGCCTGTACCTTCGGCGATTCGCGCAGCAGCCGTCCGGCCAGCTCGCGCAGCCGGTCGACGGCCTCTTCGGGCAGGCTGAAGGACGTGGGCAGGTTCATGAAGTACGTGCGCTCGGTCTCGTCGGCGAGGGCATCGAAGCTGATGTCGATGGTGTCGAACGAGAGGTGCGGCACCGACGCCTCGGCCGCGGGCTTCGACATCCCGGCGAGCTGCGCCTCGGCGATCTTCAGCTTGCGCACCTGCGCCCAGCGGTAGGCGATGTCCTTCAGCAGCTCGACCGACTCGTACGAGAAGTGGTCGATGGGCACGCTCGACGACTGCAGCAGCTCGGCCACGAGGCCGGGCGGGGTGGGGCTGCGGTCCCAGTCGGTGCTGGGCGCCGAGCGGGAGTTCACGGCGATGACCACGATGTGCCGCAGCGACTGGAAGTCGATGGCCTCCTGGAAGCGCGGGCTGGCCTCGATTTCCTCGAATGCCTCCAGCATGCCGCGCAGGCCCAGGTTGTCGGAGACGCCACCGTCGACGATGTGCAGGTACGGGCGGTTGGCGCTGTCCTCGAGGGACTGGATGTCGCGGTAGCGCAGCAGCGCCCGGCCGGCCGGGCGGTTGGGCTTGTCCATCCGGGCCACGTCCGCGACCCAGGCCGGGTGGGGCGCCTGGCACTGGCCGCCGTAGTTGCGGTAGGTGACCGGGGTCAGCACCACCGGCACGGCCGACGACGTGGCCGCGGCCCGGGCGAGGCGCACCTTGCCGAGGTCGGAGCAGATCAGGTCGAAGTGGTCCTGCGTGAACTCGAAGCGGGCGCCGGTCGACAGGTCGGTGCCCGTGACGATGGCGAGCGGTGTGTCGATCTTCAGCAGGTCGTCGTAGGTGGCGCCGCCGAAGAGGATCTCGTCGTAGTAGTCGGCCGCCAGCTCCGAGCGGCCATAGGACGCACTGGCCAGGCGCCCCCACGACGACGGGCTCAACGTGCGGGACAGCAGCTCGCCCTGCACGTCGCGCTTGAGGAAGCGGGGCTCGAACTCGGTGAACAGCCGGTCCCCCAGCAAGGCGTACGACAGCGCGGTGAAGCTGCCGCCCGACACGCCCGTGATCACGTCGACCTGGTCGAGGGCCGCGTGTTCGACGCCGCCGAGGGTGATGCGCGTGCGGCGGAGTTCCTCCAGCACGCCGTACGACAGCGCCGCGGCGCGTGTGCCGCCGCCGGAGAACGCCAGCATCACGAGGGTGTGCGGGTCGTTGACGCGGGTGGTTTCGGGGCGCAGCAGCCGCGCGGCCCGGTAGCCGCTGTCGGGCGAGACCCGCGTGATGGGGGGGTTGACCGGAGCGGGGGTGCTGCAGCCGGCCAGCACGGCCAGCAGGACGGCGCCGAGGAGGCGGGCGGGTGAGGCGGGGAAGGAAAGCGGTCGCATGAGGCTCGACGATACCGGGAGTTCGTGTCACCGGTTCGCGACGGGGCCGTCCGGCTGTCGGCGATGGCACACCCCGATGGCCGGGAAGCGGCTGTTCATCGGGGTTCCGGGCGATCGGTGTAGCAAATGAAACACGGAAACGGTTCTTTTCGACGCACGCATGAAACACGGAAGCGAGACACTGGCATCGTTGTGGCGTCCTTCGGCGTCCAGCAGAGGTGCCCCATGAATCCCATGTCTCTCCTGACCCTTCCGGTCGATGCCCTGCGCGATGCGCAGCACCTGCAGGAGCCCATGTCCTCCTGCGCGGAGCGAAGCGAACGCCGCGTCGCCGCGGTGCTGGTCGGGGTGGTGCTGGCCGTGGCCGCGGTGGCGCCCTGGTTCCTCGTCTGACCTGACGGCACCGCCGTCAGGGCGCCGGCAGTGACGGCCTGCCCGTCCCGGCCGGGTCTTTCAGCCTCACTTCCCGCTGTGGCAGCGGGATGGTGACGCCGGCGTCGATCAGCCGCTTGAGCACCCGCCCGCGCACGTCGCTCTCGATGGCGCCGGCCTCGGTGGCGTCCCCCACCCAGGCGCGCAGCCGGAAGTTGAGCGTCTGCTCGCCAAAGCCGATGAACAGGGCGAAGGGCGGCGGGTTCGCCAGCACGGCCGGGTGCACGGTGGCCACCTCCGTGAGCATCTCGATCACCTTGTCGGCGTCCGTGCCGTAGGCCACGCCCACGTCGATGCTGATGCGCCGCTCCCGGCTCGAGAGCGTCCAGTTGAGCAGTTCCTTCGACAGCAGGTCGCCATTCGGCACCACGATGTCCGCGCCGTCGGTGGTGCGGATGGTGCTGGCGCGGAAGCCGATGCGCTGCACGAAGCCCGTGGCGGTGGGGGTCTCGACGAGGTCGCCCACGTGCATGGGCCGCTCCACCAGCAGCACGAGGCCCGAGACGAAGTTGTTGATGATGTTCTGCATGCCGAAGCCGATGCCCACGCCGATGGCACCCACGAGCAGGGCCATCTTGGAGAGGTCGAGGCCCGCCGCCGCGAACGCGAAGAAGAGGCCCACGAGCGCCACCACGTAGCGCGTCAGCGCCGAGATCGCGAACGGCAGGCCCTGGCCGAGGTTCAGCCGGGGCAGGAACTCGTCCTCCAGCAGGAAGCGGATCACCTTGACGATGAGCCACGTCGCCAGCAGGCAGCCCGCCGCGGCGGCCAGCGATCCCACGGCGATGCCGGCCTCGCCCACCGTCAGGCGGGAGTTCAACACCTCCTGCACGGCCATGGGGGCTCGTGCCGCGACCCCGAACGCGAAGACCGGGGCCGCGAGCATCATCGCCCAGCCGCCCCAGCGCAGCACCGTGCGCCAGGCGTGTTCGAGCACGTCCCGGCGGCGCTGGACCGCGCGCGACCCGGCGAACCACCGGCTGCCCAGCGCGATCAGGCCGAGACCCAGCAGGGCCTGGTAGGCCGCCATCGTGACCATCGCGAGGCCCAGCGTGACCAGCACGCCGTTGCGCAGCGTTCGGGAGGTCCCCACGTGCCCGATGACCACCGCATGTGCCGCGGCCACGAGCAGCAGGACGACGAGGAGCAGCACGACATGGATCCGGGTGAGGCGCAGCGGCGTCGGGAGGCCGGCCCGGTGGGCCCGGCGGACGTCCCACGCGGCCGCGGCGATCACGACCGCGCACTGGGCGAGCGCAGCGAGCCGGTCGATGACCGGCAGCAGTTCGAGGACGGAGCGGAACGGCAGGAGCAGCAGGGCGCCGGCCACCGCGAACACCGTGGTGCGCCAGGCCGGGCCGATCGCCGCGAGGGTGAGTACCGCGGCCGGCAACGGCACGAAGAGCCACACCAGGTCATAGAACGCGAAAGGTCCTCGTGGGGCCAGCAGCAGGGTCCCCAGCAGCCCGAGCAGAAGCGCGGCCCAGCCCGAGCGGTCGAGCACGCGCAGTGCCCGCGAGGCGTCCACGGAACTGGTGAGCGTGGTCTCCGCCAAGGCCCGGCGCGCGACCCGCAGTGCCCCGAAACTCCCGCCGAACAGCACGACCAGCAGCAGCGCCAGGCGGGGGGCCTGGGAGGCGAAGTAGGCGAAGATCGATTTCCACTCGGTCTTCACTTCATTGACGAACTCGAAGACGTCGTGCCGGCCGCCGCCGATGAGCGTCCACAGAGGCTCCTCCTCGGCCTCGCGCAGGCGGGTCTCGATGCGGCTGCGCCGCGTGCGCAGTTCGTCGCGCAGGTCGTGGCTGTGGGACCGCAGCCGCACGGCGCGTTCGAGCAGCGCGACGGTCTCGTCGCGCAGCGGGCGCACCTGGGCGGCCAGCGCGTCGAGGGTCTCCGGGGCCTCGTCGACCCGGGCCAGGAACTCGGGTGCGGCGTCCCGGCTTCGCGCCGCCTCGGCACGGAAGATCCACAGCGCGCGTTCGCGCCGCAGGTCGTTCAGCAGGGTCTCGAGGGTCCGGGTGTCGTCCTTCAGCCGTTCGATCTGGTCGTCGAGTTGGCCCTGGCGGCCGAGGATCTGCGTGTCGAGGTCGACCAGGCGTTCGCTCGTCGCCAGGCGCAGCCCCGCACGCGAGAGGTCGGCCACGGCCGTGTTCATCGCTTCTTCCTGGCGGGCGATGAACGGGGTGATCGACTCGACGCGTGCGCCGGCCTCCTGCGCCTGGTTCGCACGGGCGCCGAGCGCATCGAGGGCGCCCAGTGCATCGACGATGTCGCCGAGCGAAATGATCTGGGTGTCGGACGGCGACGAGGCCGCCGACGCCGCCGGCGCGGGAGGGCGCAGCAGCGAGGGCAGGTTGATCGCCGCGTCGGCCGGGACGTGGAGGACGAACAGGCAGAGGGCGAGGCCCCGGTGCCGGGCGGCCGTCGAACGCGGCGCTGGATCGGTGCTGCGGCTCAGGACCTCTGCTCCCCTCCGGCGGACGCCGGTCCCGGCGATTCAACGGGCCGGGCCGGCTTCTGTCAATTGCCCGAAAGGGCAGGGCCGCGGCTCAGCCGGGGAGGACCACCGGCGTGTAGCCCGCTTCCTCGATGGCGCGTGCGAGCACCGGGACGTCGGCACGGACGGGCGCGATGGCGATGCGGTGGGCGGCGAGGTCCACTGTGACGGTGGCGCCCGGGTCGGCGGCCGTCACGGCACGGGTGAGGGTGGCGACGCAGTGGCCGCAGGTCATGTCCTGGACTTGGAAGGTGATCATGGTCGACAAGCTTCGTTGGGGACACCAGTGTGGTCCTTGCTACGGTGTCAAGGTCAAGCCCATTGTGAGGCCCTTCTTCCATCGATGCTGCACGAAGGACTTGACCTTGACACAATGGGAAGCCTCAAGCTGATCCCATGACCACCTCCCACACCCTTCCTGGCGTGCAGCTCCGCATCGGCGGCATGAGCTGCGCATCGTGTGTCTCGCGTGTCGAAAAGGCCCTGATGAAGGTGCCCGGTGTCACGTCGGCCTCGGTCAACCTCGCGACGGAGACGGCCACCGTCCATGCTCGCGCGGGGCTGCCGCTGGCCGAGCTGACCGCGGCCGTCGAGAAATCGGGCTACACCGCCAGCGGCGTGGAGCAGCCCGCGCCGGAGGCGGATCACTCGGCCGGCTGGCACGTCGTGCTGAGCGCGCTGCTGACGTTGCCGCTCGTCGCGCCCATGGTGCTGTCGCTCGCGGGGGTGGCGTGGATGCCGTCGGCCTGGGTGCAGCTGGGCCTGGCCGCGCCCGTGCAGTTCTTCTTCGGCGCACGCTTCTACCGCGCGGGCTGGAAAGCGGTGCGGGCGGGGGCCGGGAACATGGACCTGCTGGTCGCGCTCGGCACCTCGGCGGCGTTCGGGCTGTCGGTCTACCTGATGTTCCGACACCCCGGGCACGAACACCTCTACTTCGAGGCCTCGGCCGCGGTGATCACGCTCGTGCTGCTGGGCAAGTGGCTGGAAGGGCGGGCGAAGCGGCGCACCACGGAAGCCATCCGCGCGCTGAACGCGCTGCGGCCGGCGACCGCCCGGGTCGTGCGCGGTGACACCGAGGTCGACGTGCCCGTCGGTCAGCTCGCCGTGGGCGACCTCGTGCGGGTGCGCCCGGGCGAGCGCATCGCGGTGGACGGCGAGGTGGTCGCGGGCAGCAGCCACGTCGACGAATCGGCCCTCACGGGCGAGAGCCTGCCGGTGGCCAAGGGCGAGGGCGACCGGGTCACCGGCGGTGCCGTCAACTCCGAGGGGGTGCTGACCGTGCGCACGCTGGCGGTGGGCGCCGAGACCACGCTCGCACGCATCATCCGCCTCGTCGAATCGGCCCAGGCCGGGAAGGCGCCCATCCAGCGCCTCGTCGACCGCGTGAGCGCGGTCTTCGTGCCGGTGGTGCTCGTCATCGCCCTCGTCACGCTGGCGGGCTGGCTCGTGGTGTCGGGGGACTGGGAACAGGCGCTGATCAACGCGGTGACGGTGCTCGTCATCGCGTGCCCATGTGCGCTCGGACTGGCCACGCCCACGGCGATCATGGCCGGCACGGGCGTCGCTGCGCGCCACGGCATCCTGATCCAGGATGCCGATGCGCTGGAGGTGGCCCGCAACGTCACCACCGTCGCCTTCGACAAGACCGGCACGCTCACCGAAGGGCGTCCGGCGGTGGTGGCCGTGGTGCCGGCGCCGGGGGGGACCGAGGATGAGGTGGTGCGCCTGTCCGCTGCGCTGCAGCGGTCGAGCAGTCATCCGCTCGCGGTGGCGGTGCTGGACCGGGCGGAAGGCATGCCGGTGCCGGAGGCGACGGCGGCGAGCGCCTTGCCCGGCCGGGGTGTCGAAGCGCGGGTGGGCGACATGCGCCTCGCGCTGGGCAGCAGCCGCCTGCTGAAGGAACTGGGCGCCGATGCCGGCGCGCTGGCGGGCGAGGCCGAGCGGCTGGCGAACGACGGTCGCACGGTCTCCTGGCTGCTGCGCCGCGACGGGAATACCGCCGCGGTGCTCGGCCTGCTGGCCTTCGGCGACGCATTGAAGGCCTCGGCCCCCGCCGCGGTGCGCCGACTGCACGACCTGGGCATCCGCACCGTGATGCTCTCCGGCGACAACCGCGGCAGCGCCGAGGCGGTGGCCCGGCAACTGGGCATCGACACCGTGCGGGCGGAGGTGCTGCCCGCCGACAAGGCCGCCGCCGTGCAGGCCCTGCGGGCAGAGGGTCAGGTGGTGGCGATGGTGGGCGATGGCATCAACGACGCGCCGGCCCTGGCCGCGGCCGACGTGGGCATCGCGATGGCCACCGGCACCGACGTCGCGATGGAAACGGCGGGCCTCACGCTGATGCGCGGCGACGTGCGGCTGGTCGCCGACGCGCTCGACGTGTCCCGCCGCACGTACGCGACGATCCGGCGAGGCCTGTTCTGGGCGTTCGTCTACAACGTGGTGGGCATTCCGCTGGCCGCGTTCGGGCTGCTGAGCCCGGTGGTGGCGGGCGGTGCGATGGCGCTCAGCAGCGTCAGCGTGGTGGGCAACGCGCTGCTGCTGCGGCGGTGGCGGGCCTCGGCGGATGCACGGAAGGAGTGACGGCATGGACGACAAGGCGATGAACATCGGCGACGCGGCGAAGGCCTCGGGCGTCTCCGCGAAGATGATCCGGCACTACGAGTCGGTGGGCCTGCTGCCCGGTGCGAGCCGCACCGAGGCGGGGTACCGGCAGTACGGCGCGAAGGACGTTCACGTGCTGCGCTTCGTGCGGCACGCGCGCGACCTCGGCTTTTCCATCGCCCAGATCGGCGAGTTGCTGGCGCTGTGGCAGGACCGCCGCCGGCCGAGCCGCATGGTGAAGTCGCTGGCCGAGGCGCACATCGCCGAGCTGCAGCGCAAGCTCGACGACCTGGTGGCGATGAAGGCCACGCTCGAGCAACTGGTGCACTGCTGCCATGGGGACGACCGGCCGGATTGCCCGATCCTCGCGGGGCTGGCCGGGGAGGCCACCGCGCCCGCCGGGTCGGCCGGTGAAGCCGTACGGGTGCACGGGGAGATGCCCGGCCGCTAGAATCGGCGCCTGCTCGTTTCCGGCCTCGAGGGTGCTCCTGACCCGGCAGGCCGCACCCCGATGTTCCAAGTTCTGCTCGCGGCCCTGCGCCGCACCGTCCCTGCGTTGCTCGCGCTGGCGGCCTGGCCCCTCCATGCGGCCGACCTTCCCGACCTGCGCCAGGCCGGCGACCCCGTGCTCCAGCGAGGGCTCGAACACGTCGTGGCCGACCTCGGCCTCACGTCCGACGTGCAACGCGGCGACCTGGCCCTGAGCCTCGTCGACATCACCGACGCCCAGCACCCGCGTTTGGCGATGCTCAACGGCGACGAGATGCTCTACGCCGCCAGCCTGCCGAAGATCGCGATCCTGCTCGGCGCCTTCGTCGAAGCCGAACGCGGCCGCCTCGTGCTCGATGCCGAGCGCATGGCCACCATCACGCAGATGATCCGCGTGTCGAGCAACCAGGCCGCCACCACGGTGCTGGGCTGGGTGGGTGGGGAGCGCCTGATCGACATCCTGCAGTCCCCGAAGTTCGGCTTCTACGACGCCCGCGGCGCCGGTGGCCTGTGGGTGGGCAAGCCCTATGGCCCGGGCGGCGCCTACCGCCGCGACCCGCTGCACAACCTGTCGCACGGCGCCACGGCCTTCCAGGTGGCCCGCTTCTACCAGATGCTCGACGCCAACGCGCTCGTGAACCCCGAGCTGACCGCGAAGATGAAGGACGTGATGTCGCATCCCGGCATCGTCCACAAGTTCGTCAAGGGCATGCTCGAGCGGCCCGGCGTGGCGATGTTCCGCAAGTCGGGCAGCTGGCAGGACACCCATGCCGACAGCGCCCTCGTGGAAGCCAACGGCCGCAAGTACATCATGGTGGGCCTGGCCCACAACGCCCACGGGGGCGACTGGCTGGTGCGCCTGGCGCCCCGGCTGCACGACCTCGTGATGGGCGTGCCGTCCGCCACGCACGTCGCGTCGCGCTGACCCCCGCGTTCAGCGGCGGGGCGCGTACCAGCGCGCCATCGCCCGCTGGCGGTGCCAGTCTCGCGCCGCGCCGGTGGGCAGCCACCGCCCGTGGCTGTAGGCCAGGCGGGCCACGAAGTCCAGCCACGCGATGTGGCGGCGCAGCGCCCGCTCCAGGCGGTGCTGGATCAGCGGATTGAAGAACCCGTGCCGCGACAGGAACTGCCGCGGGTTCTTGCGCACCCACAGCCACGAGCCCATCTCCAGCGTCAGCGGCAGGAACAGCGCGTCCGGCCGGTCTCGGGTGGTGGCGTACAGGTGGTCCCACAGGTCGCCGTTGGCGAGGTACTGGTGGCTCTGCGGCTCGAACACGTAGCGGTGGTGCGGGTGGCCGAGGTCCAGCAGGCGTGACATCGCGTGCAGTTCGCCGATGTGCTCGATGGGCGCGGCCGTGTGGGCGTACGGGAACCAGATGCGGTCGCGCACGCCGAAGCCCGAGTGGCAGTCGACGCTCAGGCTGAACCGGTGGGGCAGCAGTTCGGCCTCGACGAACCGGCACACGGCCTGGTTCTCCGGCTCCATGGGGGCGCCCGCCTCGCCGCGGTACCACGGCAGCCGCGCGCTCAGGCGCTGGCCGGCGAGCAGGTTGGGCAGGGGCTCGGCCGAATCGATGGGGGCGTTGCGCATCAGGTCGACGCCGCGCGGGTTCGCGCGGGTGCCGAGCCACAGGCCGCCCGGGTTCACGATGGGCATGAACACCATCCGCAGCCGTTCGAGCTGCAGCTGGAGCAGCGTGTCCCACGGCAGCCGGTTGACGATGTTGCGCAGGTAGCCGATCACCACGTCGGCGCCCACCCGTTCCAGCCCGTGCACGCCGCCGAAGAAGCCCACCGCGGGCACGTCGGGCGACGGGTTGCCCACGGCGATGGCGTAGACGGGAAAGTCGCGGCCGGCGGCCTCCACGCGGCAGGGCACCGACACCTCCACGAGGCCGGCGGCGGTGTCGACGAGTTCCTGCAGGTCGGCGAGTTGCGGCGGCTCGATCAGCGGCATGGTGCGGGCAGTGCCATCGTTCCGTCACAAAGGGCCGCTAGCGTGGTGGCACTCCGCCACCGGACACGCCCATGACCACCGCCCCCACGCCTTCTCCCTGGCACCCGCCCAGACATCCGCCCAAACGCCTGCACCTGCAGGCGTGGCTGTGGGGCGCGATCGAACTGGCGGCACTCTTCCGTGCGCGCTGGCTGCAGCGCGGGTCGCGGACGGGGGCGTGAGGCATCGGGGCATGGTACGGCGCCCGCACATGCTGTGCACGTGTGATGAAAAGGCCGTGAAACGCCGCTGACGGTTTCGTGACCGGGACGTGGTCGCCATGGGAGCAGAATGGGTGCCAGAACACCCAGAACCCCGACGGGAGACAGCATGGCCACGGCACCCAGGCACGCGGACGTCATCATCGTGGGCGCCGGCCTGTCCGGCATCGGCGCCGCGGCCCACCTGCAGGACCGTTGTCCCGGCAAGACCTTCCTGATCCTCGAGGCGCGCGACGTCCTCGGCGGCACCTGGGACCTGTTCCGCTACCCGGGTGTGCGCTCCGACTCGGACAT